>NZ_JANBOB010000033.1:0-383219 GCF_035615195.1 Acinetobacter sp. IK31
TTTTTAGTTAACATCTCATATACAGAATGGTACGTATAAGAACTTTATTTTACACAAAAAAACATATTATTCAATTTTTCTTTACATTTAGATAAGATAAAATTTATAGAGTTTTAAGACATCTTCCTTTATTTAATCTATATTTAATAGAATTATTAAAGATCCTGTTAACATCTAGATAATCTTGAGTAGAAAAATTCCTACAATATTGTTAACCTCTACTACAATATGAATTAACTTTTAAAATCAATTACTTTACTTCCCCACGTTAAAAACAATCCAACAATTTCTACCTTTTATCTAGTTCATTCGAATGTAAAGCTGAATTATTAAAAACTTTTATGGATATGCTTGAGAAGCGAGTCCTTGGGAATTAAGAAATTAGTTAACAGGTCATGTCTTCAGATAAAAAAATGCTTTAATTCTTTTTAATTTCAGTATCACTAAGTTCAATTTTAAACGGTTGCGTTAGATACAGGCGGTCTATATTTATATTGGTTATTGGCTTGAACTACATATTTAAGATCATCTGACGTTTCCAAATTGCTTTGTAGAATAAATTTCACCCAATAAAAAGAGCACCTAAGTGCTCTCTTGATCTTATTGATTTTTGGATAAGGCAAAATTTATTGCCCTGTCATATGCGTGTTCTTGTAGCTCAGTATATACATAGAAATCCTGTTCTGCCTTGGTAACAGGATTAATGAGTTTCATTGCTTCATAACTATGAGTATTTAAATCATTGGGGTCAACATCAAATGCTTCTAATTGCTGCTCTCGCCACTCGCCACTTAGAACACCACCCACACAAAGCCATTTTGTTGAATTGTCTGACATATATAGTCCTTATTATTGGAGGTGCTTTTATACCATATCACGACGACCTTTAATTCAGTTTAATTTATCATTCCATCAAAAGAAAAAGCCCCGTGTAGGAGCTGTGTAGCTAAGTTTTTTAGTTCTTGTTGGCGACTAAATTTAATGTACTTTAGATTTAATACATTTTTCTTTAAGCTCTTCCAAAGCTGACAGTAAGATTGGAGCACTCATCATGCTTCTATTGTGCATTCTTTTAGTAGAATGCCAAGACCAAATCAAAGCGGGCTTACTGTGCCGTAAGACGTTCGTCAAATTAAAATCAACTATTAAAAAAACCCACCGAAGTGGGTCATGTTTACTCTATATAATAGCTGTTGCCATCGGAACTGTTGAAAACCAAATTTAAAGTAGGGTAAATACATTCACCTTTTAACAAAATATATTCAACTTTGGGTCTCTGAACTCTAGATGAATGACTGATTTTATTAGTATTTACTTCCGTATAGTTTGCCTGCGCTTTTTTTTCTTTACCTTGGAAATCAATAATTGTAATGTCTTTTAGCATTAATATGCTCCAATTTAATCCTACATATTATGCCCAACGATATTTTTATACTATCAATATTTTGTAGGCAACTAGATTGAATTAATTTTTAAAACTTTATTAATCCCATATCTTGAGAAAATTTATATATGTGTGCTTTATGTACCCCTACTTGAAAGTTGGATACCGTAATTTCAAAATTTAAAGGATAAGACTCAACAGGTTATATATAATTGATTTTATTTATGAAATAAGTCCTCGAGATAAAGATCTTTTCTAGGACATATCAACACATATAAGTCTTACAACTACCGTAATGTAAAGACTTTTAAAGCGTACTATGAATACTCCCTAGTGAAGATAAGAAGATAAAAATGACAGGTTTTAAAAGTTTTTCTCAAAATACAACTAACCACGCCAATATCATTAAAGCTCAAATGAACAAGCATTCTGCATCAACACCACCTACTGAAACTCAGCCTTCACAAGTTCCAGGCACTGTAAAAGATTTGCCTGAGAATAATGAACAACCTGATCCTAATAACAAATAATTTCTTATTAACAGTGCCTTGGAAGTTGTTTTGAGGCTCTGCTACTATAAAGAATAAATTAGTGCACTGATTTACTCTACTATTAATTACTTTTATCAATTTGATTTGTTTAGTTATTTAAGAAATTGCAGCCATTCATTCCAGAAAATTGATATGACTAGTCTCTCAGATATGAGGGGCTTTTTTAATTGTTGTTTTCACTTAACCAGTATTTAGCCTACTTACTCTAGATAGATTAAGCCCACCAAAATTGGCGGGCTTATTTTTTAATATCTGAATTATGAAAGATATGGATGTTTTTGCGCCAAGTAATCATTCGCTATTTTTGTTGTCTCAGCATAGGTCAACTCCGCACACAGCCAAAATCGATATATATTTTCACCAATAATATAGCTCTGGCGGTTGTATGTTGATTCTTTTGAGGAATTTATTTCGCTAGCCTTAAAGAAAGTTCCTTCACGGTTATTAATAACTTCACCGTCTAAATCACCACCAATACAAATGAACATTGTATGAAACCATAAAATTATAAAGCTCAGCTTAACACATAAAGTAAAAAGCCCCGCCAATAATCGATATTTAGTGGGGCTTAATGTACAGACTATTTTGTATTTATCTATATCCAAAAAAAATGCTATCGCATTTATGAAATTTAATTAGTAAATGAAAGAAAAGCCATTCTCATAAATTTTATCTGTAGGAACATAGTAATATCCTTGACACGCACCTGTTACATCATCTATTGCTCCAAGTGAAAGAATACCACTAGCAATGGTTAAAGCTGTAAATACAGGCCCGCCACTATCACTACCACCACAAGTAGGTGTATTTACATCTACCCAAAAACTGCCAGGGAATAGAGGCGCGCCAGTATTAGGATCATATTCTGGAACAATCACACCTACTCCCCTAACAGTACCGCAACTATATCCTGTTGCATTACCATAATGGCAAACATTATCCCCGACTCTTGTTGCAGATAACGTGCGTCTTCCTGTCAATGTTCTAGTCGTTGTTGGTCCTACATAAAACTTATTAGTAATGGTGGCTGTTGTACTATTCCACTGAAGATCATTAGACTGCGAAAATGGAATCTCACCTACAAATGTATATTGTGTTCCATCCTGTTTACTCTTGAAGTTGTTAGGACAGTGAGCAGCAGTACTCATGTACTTTGTTCCACTAGCGTTTTTAATGCCAAAACCAGTCGTACAATCTGCATACATTGTTGAGCTGATTTGTCCTGCAACAAAAGTCCCGCCATTAGCATCTACAAGAGGCTTTACAGACCAGTTAACTAGATTAATTTCTAAAGGCAAATTCGGGTTGTTCCAAGCAGCTTTGATTTGATCTATTTTTCTTTGATTCTCTGTTGTTTGTTTACCATTTACACGTAAATAAATACTACCGCTCTTTTCGTCATACCCAACGGTTTGAACTCTAGAAAAGTATTTACTGGCTAATTTAGCAGCTTTATCCAATTGCCCTTTTGCATTCTCTCTTGTTTCTTTAGCGCCATATTGGATATCAATAGGCAAATTACTTTTGGAAATTGCATTTCCTACTGCTACATTTCGTTTCTCATTCTGGCCATATCCCTTGACTCTAACCACAATTTTATAGGTAGGTGCATTTTCCACATAAATACCACCTATACGTCCTTTAAACTCTTTTTCAATAGCATCTAGTGCAGAGTCTCGGTTAGCTTCTAATACTAATGCTTTATTTGCTTCTGCTGTGCTAACGCCATGTAATAAAGAATAGCTTCGAATATCCTGTTCAGCTCCATTACTTGGTGCAGCAAACGTATAAGATGATGAAATTAAAATTGTTAGGGCTAATATTTTTTTCATTTTTTACCTTCTAGTCAAAAAAATAAGATTTAAATATAACGATATATTGTTTATATAAAAACCAACCAAAATTGAAGCATAAACCAAATATCCTCAAGCATTCCTTTAATAATTCATCATTAAATATAATATTTCTAAGGAAAAATTAGAAAATTACAATTTATAAAACAAAATATTATGAACCGTTAATTTTTGTTTTATTTACACATAATTTCTTTGATCCTATTTATCATCTTAAACTACAGTTTGAATAGATGATCTTCGAATCATCATCTATCACTACGCTCAAGTGGTTATAAATTAAATTTGCTCTAACAGAAATAAACACTACTCCAATAAAAAAGCCCATCTTCCGATGAGCTTCTTAATTAAGATGATTAAATGCATTAGGCTTTAAATTCTGCTAATACAAATTTTTTTACTATTTCATCGAAATTTGGTTTTTGAAGAGTTGGCTTGCCATTTTTTATAGTTTGATACCAATAACTCGCTGCAACCCCCATACTAACCAAAGCTAACAATTTCATTGCTCACCTCACTTATTAGGAAGAGTGGAATTTAAAGTATCATCCGCGTTTGTAGCGTTCCAACTCGTTTTAGAGAGGTTTCTGTATATTTTTTAAGCAATGTGTAATAAAAAAGTTCACATCTTTGTGAGCTTTCTTTAATGACAATAGTGCAATTTACCTGCACCCCGACCACTATAATACGAGCTAGTATTTACCTTGTGCAAAGGTAACTTCTTAATAAAAGATAAAGAATAGTTATTCTTCATTTTTAACTTTGTCTGTAGCAGGTGTAATTATAAATGGTTGACTGAAGTAAACTGGATAATCCAGATTCTTATATCTAAGATTCAGCTTTTCTTGAAATATCTTAAAATTTGTAGCTTTTATTGCTTTTAAAATTTTTTCATCTTGCTCCGGATCACCACTACTCTTTGTAAGAACTACCTCAAACGAACCATTTTTATAAAGTTTTATACCTGCCTCTGCTGTTAGATCTTGTTGTCCTGATTTAGAAATTTGGACACGTGGTACCTCATCATTTGCATAGACAGATATGCCAAGAGTTAAAATAAATAACCCACTTAATAAATATCTTTTTATCATATTTTACCTTTAGTTAGGTTTACTCATATTTTATAAAAATAATAGCAATCTAAATAACTTTACTGTTTGATTTAAAATTTGGAGTTTCTTCTGCCAAATATTTAAGACTCTTTATTTTCTTGATTTATTTTTCCCAAAAATCTTTTAATTTTAATCTGATATTTTCATAAAATTTTTGCTGTTTTTTAAATATTCGTTGATTGACCACTTCATCTTCTTTTAAACCTATTTCGATTCTCAGTTCTCTTTGCAAATCTAAAGCTTTGATACCATAGTCTCGCATAAAATCCATAATCTCAATCTGGATTCTCAATCTTTCTGCTTCATTTCCGTCAAAGTCATAAAACTGCTCACTATAACTCCTAATTTTGATTAAATCCTCTGTAAGTTGCATTGTAAAATCTAACACTTTTTCTTTGGTTAAAGGGTCAGAAATGAAACTAGTCTCATGTAAAGAGGCAATTAATTCTTTCAAAGCAAGACTATAATTTTCTATATAAGTATCTTTATTTAAATTTATGAAAGAAAAAACTGCCATCATAAAGTTTTGCCACTTACGAACTAATTCTAAATAAACATCTCTTTTTGCCTCAGCTAATTTATCGATTTTATGTGCTTTTAAAGTAAATTGAGCAGTAAACAAAATTGAAGCTAATAAAAATGCACCACCTATAACAGCTGCCCAAAGTGCATAATTAGCTTGAATTTGTGCGCCTTGAATTGTTGCAGCTGCTGAAATTAGATCATCCATAAGATTTAAAATTTAGTTATTAATAATCATAAATATAATACAAGAAAGCCAACAATATTTTCTAAATATTATAAATGATTAAACTCCTATCGCATCATCTTAATTTCACCAATATATGTTTAAAGAAAGTAAAATTTCCTCCCAAAAAACCTCCCCACCACCAGATCCCGATCATCCAAACGATTTGAGCTTAAAATTTGAAACATCAAGCCATCAATTAAGTTTAAAACCATATTAGCATCAGGTTTTAGCGGGCGGTTTTCCAAGCTAAAGACCAGATCAAAGATTTCTCGAAGCAGCCATTTTCTATACTCAATTGCCATGTGGTAGGCCTGAGGGTAAATCTGTTTAATTTCAAAAATGGCTTTAAGTAATAGATAGTACAGACTATTAAAATTAACATGTAAAACAATAATCTCTTTGAGTTTATCACTTGCAGTTCGGTAACGGCTTGAGTAAATAATTGCCAGTACTTCTTCTTTCAATCGGCTTTTTTGAAAAGATACGCACCTTTCAATAAGCTGCTCTTTTGAGTGAAAGTAGTTATAAAAAGTAGCTTTAGGAATTTTGGATTCTTTGGCAATTAAGTCTACGCCCGTATTGTGGAATCCATAGATATTAAACAGCTCTATGGCGGTGTGAATTACCTGTAATTTTTTGGAAGATGTTTCTAAAGTTGGCATAGTTTTACCGTTATAAATTCTTGTTGTTTCTAAAAGAGATACTTTTCTGGGAGAAAAAAAGGCACAGCAAAGCCATAAAGACTGTGCTTGGCACATCTCAAGTTTTATTGTTGCTAAGTTTTAGTCGTGACGAATTAAAGTCCGATAAGCCTAATGGCGATCAAACTGTTTTAAACAGTTTAAGTTGTGTCGATATAGCTTTTGGCAAAGACTGCCAAGAAAAAATGAATGTGCAAAGCCAACTCCTTCTATTGGGAGTTCTGCCGAAACATTATAAATTATGGTGGCAGAACGGAAGCGGGTTGACGGACTGGTTTCAACTCCAGCACACTCGAAAGTGTCCCACTCCCGTCCTACCGCTACGGGAGGGAACGAGGTGCGCACACAAAACTATTCCTCAGAAGAAATAATCCTGATGTGGTTGAAATAACGGTCCGTCAAAACCGACTGGCAATGTAGGCCAGCCCGCAAATGGTAATCTGCAATATTTAAGGTGTCAATGTGAAATTGGCTAGAAATTATTTAATTAATTATTGTTTTTCATTTAATTACACAATTAAGAAAAACCTTAAATATTAACTTAATAAAACTCTTCTGTTTTATAAGCAAGTTAGCTGTCAGGTTTAATTTGAATTGTTTTGCTACTTGAATAGATAAAATAAAGAGCAATTGCTAAACAGATGAGTGCGCCTAATCGATATATTGAAAAAGGCAGAATTTCATTGCCAAACCAACCAAAATTATCAATCAACATACTCATTAAAAGTTGCCCAAAAATCACTGCAACCGTAGCAACTGCCGCTCCTATTCTTTGCACAGCTAAAACCATAATTACAATATAGGGAACGCCACACATTGCTCCGAGCAATTGCCATTTAGGTACATCTAGCAGTGTTAATGTTTGTTTTGGTTCGAAATAGAAAATAAGCAATGCTGTAATTAAAGCTCCTACCGAAAACGTCAAAAATGCACTTCGAAATACGCCAACTTTACTGCCAAGCTGACCATTAATTGCGGCTTGAACACTTAAAAGAGCACCGCCGATGACTGCTAATAAAATCATGAATATCGCCATATTACCCTCTTATGCTTTTGCGACTAATGAAAGTGCGACCACAATAAAAACAAGCGCAAGCACACGTTTACGATCTACTTTTCTATGCGGAGTTCCGAGTAGCCCATAATGATCAATAATCAGGCTCTTAAAAACTTGACCAGCCAAAATTCCAATCATTGTCATGGCAATACCAATAATCGGTGCGGTAATGGTGAGAATAATGACGTAGATGGGGCCAATAACCCCTCCCAATAACTGCCAAGATGGAAGAGTGAAAAATGAAGGGCTGTTACGTGGACTAAAAAAAAGCATCAATAAAAATGTAAGGGCTGCCCCTACTCCAAAAATGCTAAAAGTGGCCCACAACTCCCCAACTTCTGTACCTAATGGCCCTAAAAGCCCAGCTTCTACGGATAGCCCCATTCCACCCAAAATGGTGAGGAACAGTAATAGAATTTGCATCAAACATTGCCTCATTTTATTTAGGCAATGAATACTAAGGTAGCCAATTCATCAGAAAAACAGCATAATTCATGAATCACTTTTGCAGAAATTGCACAGATGAATTTAACCAATTCGATTGATATTCGTACCCTTCGCTTTTTTGTCAGTGTATATAATGCTCAAAACTTCTCTATGGTGGCGAGAAAAGAAGATGTGTCGGCATCGATGATTTCTCGAACCATTCAACAGTTAGAAGATGCTTTAGGGCAGCAACTTTTTTATCGGAATACACGAGCAATCACACCGACCGAATCGGGTAAATTATTTTTTGAATATGCTAAAAGAATTACAGAGCAATTTGATGAAGCTCAAAAGGCATTGCAAGATAAAACAGTAGAACCCTCTGGACTGGTCAGAATTAATGCACCCGTATTTTTTGGTCAAAGGCATATTGCGCCGTGGTTAGCAGGTTTATCAGAGCGTTATCCAAGGCTTTTAATAGAACTGATTCAGACAGACGAATTTATAGACCCTCTTCGGGATAGTACGGATTTAATTTTTCGTATTGGAACCCTGACAGACTCATCATTTCATGCACGTATTTTCGGCACACAAAAATATCATTTGGCAGCCTCTCCTACTTACATTGCTAAATACGGCGCGCTTGATCATCCCAAAGCCCTCAATGAACATAAATGTTTAGTCTATAAAGGGTTTGAAGGTCCTAACCGTTGGTTAGTTAGAAAGCCAAATCAAGAGTGGATACATTATCCAATTTTACCTTTACTTGCTTCAAATAATGCTGAGAGCTTAATGACGGCCGCACTCAATGGGATGGGAATTGTTTTATTTCCTGACTGGTTAATTGGTGAGGCTTTAAAGCATGGCAAATTAATAAAAATTTTACCGCAATATGAAGCCTCTATTAAATCGCAACCCCAGCACATCGCAGCAATTTATCCTAATGTGCGTCATCCACCCTTAAACATTCGGGTCATTATTGATTATTTTGCTGAGGTCTACGGCTCGCCACCTTATTGGCAGAATTAATTTTTCTTTTAATTACACAATTAAGAAAAACCTTAAATATTGGCTTAACAATTTACTTTTACAACAGCCAGTTAAGTGACCTGTTTGTAATTACCATCATTTAAAAATGCCAATGCTTGCTCAGTCGATCCCTCATTTAAAGGATTATGATTGGGATTAAAGTATCGCAAGCAGGCACGTATTATATTGTCAACCTTAGGCACACGGTCTTGTCGAGCTGCTCGGAAATAATCTTTGAAACGAAAACGATGTGGTAATTGCGCATCTTGTTTTACTAGATTTTCGACAGCAACATAAGCCAAAACAATAAATAGCGGGAACGTGAAAGCTGCTGCCCCCACTCGAAGTACATTGCTATTGCTAAAATATTTAAACATTGCATCGGCTACTTCACGGTGCTCAACCTCTTCAGCCCCATGCCATTGCAATAAACGTAACATTTCTACATCGACAGGTGCTTGTTGTAGTCCCTCTGCATTGAGAACCCAATGCCCTAACACTCCAGTTAGATGTTCGGCAGCAGCCACCATTGCTAATCGGGCCGTTAGCCACATCGACTTTAAGCGTGGATGCTTCAATTCATAGCCTAATGGTTTTGGGCCAATCATGTCATTAAATATCCAATTCGTCATCTTGGTATAACGACTTAAATCAATTCCTAACGCCTCTATATGCCGTGTTCCTAAAGTGTGCCCATAACTATGAGCGCCCTCTTGTTTAATGAAAGCAATTGCTGCCTCTTTAAGTTTTTCATCTTTAATATAAGGCAATGCATCTCTAAACGTCTGACAAAACCAACGTTCTGGTGCAGGTGTAATCGGGTTAATTGAATTTAATATTTGTGACACTATTGGATCGTCATAAATCCAATGACATGGTGTTTCAGTAAAATTAAATACAGGACGCCGTGGGACAATGACATGGTTTTGTTTGATTAAACTATTCATGATAATAAATCCTTATATATCAAAAGCACTTACCATTAATCCTGAGTCAAAATGTTAAAGCCCATGCGTGGACCAAAAGCAATCAATGTACGCACTAAGCCCTTAATCGCTTTGGGTTGTTGCCCACTGCTAATACGGCGAAATTGCGAAGCATGCCAAGCGAGTTGCAAATAGGCATCAACGGGTTTGTATCCAATGGCTGGAATTTTTGCAGGTTTTAATACCGATTTTCCGGTTAACAGTTGTTTTGCTAAATCTGGCTGTACTGCAAAAGGCCGAGCCAACCCAACCAAATCGACCGTACCATTGGCAACAATGTGATTCATAAAATCTACATCACGCAGTCCACCTGTTAACATCAGTGGTAATTTGCTTTGTTTACGAAGTGCGGTGGCATAGTCAATAAAATATGCATCATGTTGAGCAGAACGATCTGGTGCATAGCCTAACTGTGCAGGAGATTCATAATTCCCGCCTGAAATCTCTAATAGGTCGATCCCTTCTGCTTCTAAAGCTAATGCAATTTGTAGAGACTCTTCCTGACTTAAGCCGCCCTTTTGAAAATCGGCAGAGTTGAGTTTTACGCTTAATATTTTGTCTTTGCCTATTGCAGCTCGTACAGCTCGAACCGTTTCAATCAACATACGGCGTCGATTTTCAGGACTTCCTCCCCACCCATCTGTCCGAACGTTGGCCAAAGGTGATAAAAATTGCGAGAGTAAATAACCATGTGCGGCATGTACCTGTACGCCATCAAACCCTGCTTTAACAGCAAGCTCTGCGGTTGTGGCAAAGCGTTTAATTTGTTCTAAAATATCTGCTTCAGCCATTGCCCGTGGAATACGAATAATATTCATGGCGGGTAAATCAAGCCCGACTGCTGAGGGCGCGATCGGCTTTTTCAAAAGTGGTAAAACCGCAACACGGCCTGGATGGTTAATCTGCATAATAATTTTGCTGCCATTGGCCTTAGCAGCTTGAGCCCATAACTTATTGGCTTGTAGAAATTGCTCATTTTCCAAAACAACATTTCTTGGCTCAACAAAGGCACGGTGATCAATCATCACATTGCCCGTAATTAATAGCCCAGTTCCACCTCTTGCCCATGCCGCATAAAGTTGCTGTAAGTCTGTGGTGGGTGATCCGTGTCGATCAGCTAATTGTTCACTCATGGCCGACTTTGCAATACGGTTGGGTATGGTTATGCCACACGCCAATTTTAATGGTTGCTGTAACGGAGAATTTGTAGATGTAGACTGTGCCATGGTAATTATTCCTAAAATTGTTTGTTCTGTGAGTACTGCACAAGCATCAATTTTTGATTACTTCAGCAGCTCTTCATTGAAATATTGTTTTTTTAATAAGTTCATCATGTCCCGATTGTCATGCTGCCAAGGATGAAAATCTGCGGAGAAAAAGTCGAGATAATGTCTGCCAATCCGTCTGACTAAGCCTTGTTTTCCAAACAAATAACGGAAACCTTGATAAAGTTCTTTTAAATCTCGTTGTTTGCCAGAAGCTCGTAACAGTTCGGTTGTTCCTCTGGTGGTAATGATAAGAAAAGAAAGTGTGGTTTCTATCATGACCAATCGCAAGAAATAAGGTCTATTGACCAAAGACTGATACACATCAAAAGCTACAGCTTTATGTTCTGTTTCTTCAATCGCGTGCCATGCCCAGATTTTTCTGACATGGGTATTAAACAACTCTAAATCTTGAGGTGCGGTACTAATAAAATAGTCAGCTAGAATTGCTGTGAGGTGTTCCATACATACGGTGCATGCAAGCTGATGAGCTGTAGAGAATTGCTCTTGCATCAAGCGATTCATTTTTTTAAAGCGCTTATAAATTCGGTCTACGGGATAACCCTTTTTGAGCATGACAGAATTCAGTGAATCATGTTCTTTACCGTGATGTGCTTCTTGACCAATAAAGGCACGGACTTGTTTAAGCAGAACAGGATCTTCAATTTTTGCCTGATAATTACGTACACTATGAATAAATTGACGTTCACCATCTGGAAATGCGCTCGATAATGCAGTCAACAACATCGTGAGTAAGGCATTGTTATTAAACCAGAACTCAGGAATTCCATCTGGAAAAGTAAAATCCATTGTTCTTACAGGAATATCAATTGAAGCCGAGATTTTAGAAAAATCTTGTGTTTGTTTTGACTTAAAGAACGCATTCATCTTTATTCTCCAGTTATAAAACGCGAGGATTAAATTGGCGCAATAAAAATAACGGCGTGCGTAGACGAGGTATTTGAATTGGAGGAATTAACCCACCCGATAAATTAACTCGATGCAGTCTTGCCTCAATGACTTTACCTAACCCCATTTCATGTAAAGGATCATTTTCAGTACCCGTAAAACGTAAGTTCATTTCTACACGACGAACTTCAAGTGGATGTTCTTTAGGTGTAAATCGAACCTCACGTGGTAGACTAAGGCCCAATCCACCTGTGATATTACGATGTGGTAGTCCTAAAATTGGAGGTGCATCATCAATGACTTCACCAAGCTTGGCATCCATTTCAATGAGTGTTGTACCACGGCGTGAAGCTTTGCTAATAATACGTTTACCGTCATTTTCCCAGCTAATCTCACCAATCTTTTTAGGATAGCCAAGCAACTCACGTCCAATAATCATGGCGCGATCATCATCTAAAATCATCCAAGGGCAAAAGATTCCTGTTTTATTGCCTACTTTAATATGAAGGAATAAACCCGCTTCATGGTAAGCACCCGTATAGACATTTTCAGGGAAATACGCACAGAACAAATCAGCTCTTGCAGGTTTCACCAACTTCATTCCTGAGGGTAACCAGCGAGCTATGACTTTTTCATCAATTTCAACCACAGCCGTTAAGTATTGGGCATTGTGATATAACTTATTTCCAAGATTGGCTAAACCCACTGGAACACTTAAATCATTGATGAGTTGTCTCATGATTTCAATCTCGAAAATACTTGTTTCAGAATCGGAAGCAAAATGATACGTGGGGTATAACGCCCCCCAAAAGTTTGCGCCTGTGCAATAAAACCGGGAATCACAATACGGCGATTGCAATCCATCCCTTGAATCGCTTCTTTGGCTACTCTTTCAGCCGTCACCCAAACAAAATTTCCACCAACTCCGTCAATTTTGGCTATCCCTGCGACTTCATTAAAACCTGTTTTAGTCGGACCCGGAGCCAGCAAGGTACAGCTAACCCCTGTTCCTTTGAGCTCGCTATGTAATGATTCAGCAAAAGAGTTTGCAAATGCTTTAGTTGCTGCATATGTAGCATTTGCTGGAGTCGGCTGGTGGCCAGAAGTAGAACCTACAATCAATATTGCTCCAGCTTTTCGTTTGAGCATTTGTGGCAACACAGCTAAGGTCAGGTCGTGAATTGCCACACTATTGACTTCAACCTCTTCGCGCTCTCGGTCTGCATTTAACTCTTGAATTCGTCCAAAAGTGGCAAACCCTGCGTTATTACAAAGAATTGAAATCTCAATACTTTCTAAATAATGACGAAATTTAGCTCTAGCTTCTCTATCTCCCAAATCACAAGGATATAAATCTACAGATATTTGATATTCAGCTTTTAATTTTTCAGCCAGTGCTTCTAATTTTTCGACACGGCGAGCAACTAAAACTAAGGAATAGCCTCGTAAAGCGAACTGTTTTGCTAACTCCTCTCCAATACCAGATGAAGCACCTGTAATCACAACGCGAGATGAGGCTTGTGGAATAGGTAAGCTCATAATTCATACTCAAAATAGAATAAATTGATTATTCCTAAGTTTTAACTTGAGCGTGAGATGTAGATCAGACATACTGATAATCATTTTCGGCCAAAATAAAAAAGAATATGAAGGATCCCTATGGGCTATCCAAAGCCAGCATTCCCATTTCTTATGCTCATTTATTATTAGAAATTATGGTAGACAAAGGGTTTTCTGCGCTTGAGATTTTGAAAAAAAGTAAAATTCCCTTAACGCTTTTAGACCAATTAGATGCCCGAATTACTCCGATGCAGTGGTCTAAACTGGCATGGGAAAGCATAATATTGTCAAAAGATTCTGGTTTAGGATATGAATATGGAATAAAACTGCGTTTAACCGCCCATGGGCCAATGGGATATGCCTTAATGAGCAGCCCCAATTTACGACAGGCAGTTGAGGTTTCAACACAATTTTTTAATATGCGATTGAAAGATTATCGTATAACTGTACTTGAAAATAATGAATTTTCTATTGTTGAGATTAAAGAAACTCACCCTGTTGTCAGCAATCAACCAACACAAGCAGAAATACTGAGACGATTTTTTTATGAGTGTTTGATGATTGGCGTGATTCAAGCTGGTCAATTTCTTATAGAACATAAGAATTTTGCTGATATTGAGCTATCGGTCGACTGGTCAGAACCTAGCTATCACAAAGCTTATCAACATTTATTACCTTCCATTCATTTTAATCAACCGACTAATCAAATTCGGTATAAAAAACAGCTTCTAGATTTACCTATTAAGATGGCAGATCCGATTGCTTTCAAACAAGCTCTAGCCCAATGTGAAGCTGAGCAACTCCGCTTTTCCGAACAAATTAAAGATATATGCCTGTCCGTAAAAGCAGAGTTAAATTTAAAGCCACAACTGGGTTACCCCACATTTGATGAAATTGCTGATCGCTTAAATATGTCTAGTCGGACATTGAGACGTCACTTAAACCAAGTCGGTTCTTCATATCTTCAATTATTAGAAGAAATACAACAAAAAGAAGCTGAAAATTTATTACTTAATAGTGATATGGAAATACAACAAATTGCTCTTTATTTGGGATATATCCAGCCCACAAATTTTACACGGGCATTTAAAAAATGGACAGGACAAACGCCAATCCAATTTCGAAAGAAAGAAATATAAAAACTAAACTATCACAAACAAACATGTGCATTTTGCTTTAAAGCATTTGGTTTAGTTGTTATTTACTGACTCAATAATTTGGTCTACCCCAACTTTATGAAAGCCGTATTTATTAAAATATACAAAAGGCCTAAATCCAAACAATTTAAGCCTTTTTTTGATAAGAGCTATAGCGTTAACTTAAGATAAGAATTCTTTAATAGTCTCTTGCATACTTGTAGTGGTGCGGCCAATTAACTGGTGCAGATCTTTGCTATCACTATACAAGCCGCCTTTAGATACACCTTCATCTGAATCTGCCAAGATACCAGCAAACCCTTCTGGTATGCCCAATTGTACCAAGAGCGCTTTATATTCCTCTTCTGGTAGGTCTTGGTAAATTACTTCTTTTTTGCTAATTTCACTTGCCCATTTTGCAACATCATCAAGGGTATAACTCGTATCACCCGCTAGTTCATAAATTTTAGTTTCATACCCTTCTTGCGTTAATACTACAGCAGCAGCAGTCGCATAGTCTAAGCGTGAAGCAGAAGCAATTTTGCCGTGATGAGTTGCCCCAAAAATTTTGCCGTGCTCAACTGCTTGTGCAAGTCCCATTGCATAGTTTTCGCTGTACCAGTTATTACGTAATAGCGTATGTGGGATATCCGATTTTTTTAAATATTTTTCAGTTTCAACATGTTCTTGTGCTAATAGAAGTGGTGATGTATCTGCGTTTAATAAACTCGTGTAAACAATAAATTTTACGTCTGCAAGTTTTGCCGCATTAATCACATTTTGGTGCTGTACTGTACGTTGACCAACTTCACTCGATGAGATTAATAAAAGCTTATCAATACCAGCCAATTGAACCGAAAGTTTATCTGCGTCATGGCCATAATCAAAAGCACGCACTTCGATCCCTTTTGAACTTAAATCTGATGCTTTTTCTGGACTCCGAACTAATGCGACAATATTTTTTGCCTCAGTCCGTTCGAGTAATTGAGAAATAACCAATTGGCCGAGTTGACCTGATGCACCAGTAACTGCAATACGCATGATGATCTCCATCTGAGGTAGTTGATATATTTCAATCATCGTAGTACCTTAACTTACTAAAAGTAAGTACTTACCTAAAAGTAAGTTTAGAAACAAATGTAAACTTTTGTAATTGAGGTAGTGAGTGATGAAAGGATACGTTTTTGCAGCAGATTGCCCCTCTCGAAAAATTTTATTAACACTTACTAGCCGTTGGAGTGTTTTGATTTTAGTTGCACTTCGAGATCAGCGTCTGCGTTTTAATGAATTAAAGAAAATTATTGATGGCATTAGTGAAAAAATGTTGGCACAAACCTTAAAAACGCTTGAGCATGATGGTTTTATCGTACGTCAGGATTATGCAGAAATACCGCCTCGTGTAGATTATCAATTAACAGACTTTGGACGAGAGGCTTCCGAACGACTTTTTGATTTAACGACTTGGCTTGAAAATAATTTATCCAAGTTATTAGAAAGTCAGCCTAGCGCAGACATAGTTCAAAATTGACTCGAGAAATAGACTTATTATCGTATATTAAGCATTCAAACTCGCTTAATTCTCCATTTTGTGTTAGTATTTTTTTAGTAGTTACTATTAAGTTAATTCATTTCCTATGAGTAAAAATATCAATCTTGAAGTTTGTCCCATTGCCCGAAGCCTTTCAGTGCTAGGCGATGCATGGAGCATGCTGATATTGCGAGATGCTCATGCGGGTTTCACTCGTTTTGATCAGTTCCGTAAAAGTTTAGGTATTGCGCCAACCATGCTAACAAAACGGTTGTCTGTTTTAGTAGATGAAGGATTGCTCGAAAAAAGACAATATTCTGAACATCCACCACGCGAAGAGTATGTATTAACTCAAGCTGGGAAAGACTTTTTACCTGTTTTATTTGTGATTGGTGCATGGGGCCGAAAATATAAGCCCTATGAACAGCCTGAAAAAATGGTGACTTTCATTGATGCAGAACAAGGTACTGAAATTAAGCCGATTGTGATTGACCAAATGACTGGCGCTGAAATTGGTACCCGTCCGATTAGTCAAAAATAGCGAATAATTTAAATTAGAAAAAGCACTCAATTGGAGTGCTTTTTATTGGTTCTATTTAAAATCAATTGGTTATTTTGCTCGGCTACGCTGGGATGCGTAAGTTCCCCAACCACTGCGTAAAACTGATTTAATAAATGCCCATAACCCACTTTCTTTAGGTTTTGGTTGTTTACCTTTTCCAATCCGTTTGAGTTGCTGGGTGTACCAAAGTACTTCCATCACGCCAAGACTATCAATTTTTTTGATGCCAGTTTTAATAGGTTGCACCGACTGAAGACCATTTTTACCTGCTAGCAAATATTTAGGTACATCAGGTTCAATTGCCATAATTCTTGCAATCCCAATAACATCACACGCTTGAGACTGTAAAGCTTGATTCATACCTTCTACGGTACGAAAACCACCTGTAACCATCAACGGCGTTTTTACCAGTGTTCTCACTTTTTCTGCAAAATCAATAAAGAAAGCTTCACGTGCAATTGTCGATGCTTTTTGTGGTGCTTTGGCTACGCCAGACTCATAGGTGCCACCCGATATTTCAATCAGGTCGATGCCTGCATTTGCTAAAGCCTGAATTGTTTCTAACGAGTCTTGCTCGGTAAACCCACCTTTTTGAAAATCTGCCGAGTTAAGCTTAATTGCAACTGGAAACGCTTTACCGACTTGTGTTCGGATTTCTGCATAAACTTCCATTAAAAAACGACGACGTTTTTCTGGTGTACCGCCCCACTCGTCATTTCTTAAATTATGTAAAGGTGACAAAAACTGATTTATGAGATAACCATGTGCAGCATGAATCTCGACTCCACTAAATCCAGCCTTTTTACATATCGCTGCGCTACGACCAAAGCGCTGAATAATTTCTAAAATCTCTGCGTGTGTGGCTTCATGTGGTGTTGCAAATAAAGGCTGCATTTCTGCACCAAATGGCACTGCCGATGCAGAAATATTACGGACATTTAGCCCTTTCGGTGATTGTTTTCCGGGATGATTTAACTGTGCCCACAATTGAGAACCTTGTTCGGTCACGGATTTTGCCCATTTCTGTAAAATTGCAAAATCACGCTCATCTTCAACCACCACATTGCCTGCTTCACCTAAGGCACGTCGGTCAATCATAATGTTGCCAGTTATGATCATCCCAATTCCTGATGCAGCCCAACGCTGATATAGCCGAACATGTTTTTCGTTTGGATTATTTGAATAGCTGGCTAAAGTTTCACTGGTTGCAGCCTTCGCTAAACGGTTTGGAATGATGACACCATTCGGCAAAGTTAAGGGCTGATTCAAAAGATTGGTTTTTAATTGCAAATGAGTCATGGCTTATCTCACACAGTTAAAGAGGGTTTTGAATGAGGTTGAATAAAGTCCACTAAACTTTGAAACCACATTACATCCACAAAGTTTCCGCTAATCACAAGGTCTTGTGTTTTAAGTGCAGTTAAAAAAGTGTTTACACTGTCTTTCGCTGACAACACGGCAAACCCTTTGCTACCCGTTTTAAACGTAAAGGTAAAACTTGGTGACTTGGTTAGCCCTGAGTAAGAGTTAATCTTGCCATTTTTCACTTCGAAATAGCGGCCTTCACCACTTGCTGTTTGAATTTGAAAGATGACATTTTTATCTTTCACAAAAGCTGCGCATTTCAGGTTCTTTTTTACAGCACGCTGCATGAGCTTGGTCAGCATCCACAGCAATAATTTAAATTTCATCATTTTTATCTTCTTGATTCATCAAATTGAATGGACCGAACTCATAAGCATTATTCATCTAAAAACTGTATTGCATGTTTTACGAAGCGTTCAGGGTACTGAAATTGGGCACCATGTCCTGCATCGGGATAAATAAATAGCTGTGCGTTTGGAATGTTAAGTGCCATGTGGTAGGCATTGATGGTCGGAATCATCACGTCATCTACACCATTTAAAATGAAAGTAGGTTGTTTAATCTCACGTAAATGTGCAAAAGGATCTTGTTCATCAAGTTTAGGTAAAAAATGCATATTGGCTTCTATCTGTGCCTGCATGACTTCAACTGAGCTTTCTGGATCTTGGTCTTTACGCTCATGGCGACGTTGCCAAAATTCATGACCCGTCTGAATAGCAGCTTCAGATCGGCCAAAAAATAAGAATAGAAAGTCTTCTTCAGACGGTACAGCAGTTGTTGCATGCTTCAATACCAGAGCAGCGACTTCTGGATCATCTCCACGTGGTTTACCGCCTCTTGGTCCCGTACCTAAAAGCATCAGCTTTCTCACAAGTTTAGGATGACGGCGTACTAAATCTTGTGCCTGAAACCCTCCAAGTGAAAAGCCTAATAGGTCAACCTGCTTTAAGCCTAATGCACGAATGACTGCTGCCGCGTCGTCTGCCATATCTTCAATGCGAGTACGGGGCTGGCCTTTAGAGGAAGCAACGCCACGACCGTTGAACAAAATGACTTCACGCCCTTCTGCCAAACCATCAGTAATGAGTGGATCCCAGTTGTCTAAACCACCTCGAAAATGCTGAAGAAAAAATAGCGGTGGTTGCTCTGTATTTGCATTACCCCATCGACGATAGGCAAAATTTGCTCCATCAACTTCAATGAATTGGGTCTCGGCTGTTTGGTGTGTAATTGTTGTCATCGTCGTTGTCCTAAATTTAAGCTTTTATTTATCTAAGAATGTAAGTGATTGTTTTACAAAATCTTCATGAAATTGAAAAATTCCACCATGGCCAGCATCTGGATAGATAACAAGTGAGCTATTCGGTAAGCGCTTTGCTAAATCATAAGTATTTACTGTTGGCACCATTCGGTCATGATCACCATTAGCAACTAACACTGGTTGTTGAATCACAGAAAGGTCGGAAGGTTTTTTACTTCCCCATTTTTTGAGTGCTTTAAGCTGGGCACGATAGGCAGAAATAGTGATTTCTTTATCGCGGTTTTCGGTACGTTCATTAATACGTTGAATAAACTTTTTTGCAGCAGCTTTACCATTTTCTGTACGCGTGAAGAAAAGATAAACCTTAGGGTCTTGGTGGGTAACCATTCCACGGAATAAATCCCAATTTGAAATTCGTCCTACTGTACTAATTCCTGTACCGCCAGCAGGGCCAGTTCCCGATAAAATCATTTTTCGAACTAAATTCGGCTGCTTCAAAGCAATCTCTTGTGAAATCATGCCTCCCATCGAGAAGCCAAATAAATCAACTTTTTTAAATCCTTTTGCCTGAATAAAAGCAATCGCATCGTCTGCCATCTGCTCAATCGACTGGGCTGGTTTACCTGTAGAAGCGCCAACACCACGATTATCAAACACGACAACATGATGTTTAGCCGCAATTCCATCAATCATTCGTGGGTCCCAGTTATCTAGAACTGCCGCTAAATGATTTAAGAAAATGACAGGCGTTCCACCGTTTTGCTGACCATATTCTCGGTAGGCGAAGTTAACGCCACCTGCACTAATAAATTGAGTTGGCACATTTGTCCAATTTGTATCTAAGTGAGAGGTTGAGTCTGATTGCTGATTGATCACAGTATTTGATGACATTTTCTTCTCCTGAGTTGCGTGGTCACTAAAAGAAATAGATGCCACCGTCTCTGCCTGAGTTAAGGGAGCACTAAAAATAGATACCGCCGTTAACCCCATAGCAATTGTATTTAATAGAAATTTCATTTGTTTTGATCCTAATTCTATTCATTCAACTGATTTAACTGTTTCGATGAGCAATCTATTGAGATTAGCGACACCCTTCACAGTTACTACTCATTTAATACTTACTATACGACCACATTATTTATTTGTCACTATCTTTTTAGTAGTAACTATTTTATTTTTAGATTATGATGAAAAAATCAAGCCCGAATTCATTCGTTCAGGCGACAAAGTTTAAGTAAGGAACATGATATGACCAGCAAAGTGGTTCTCATTACAGGTGCATCGTCTGGTATTGGTTTAGCAACCGCAGACCTTTTACATGAGGCTGGATTTATTGTTTATGGCACAAGCCGACGAGCAAAAGATTCATCAAACTATAAATTTCATCTTATTGAGTTAGATGTGAACCAAGACGAGTCAGTAACGCAGGCCATTGAAAAAGTAATTGCAAATGAAGGCCGAATTGATATCTTAATTAACAATGCTGGTTTTGCAATATCACCCGCTGGCGCTGAAGAAAGCTCAATGCAGCAAGCACAGGCTATTTTTGATACTAACTTTTTTGGTGCCGTTCGAATGACTCGCGCCGTTATTCCACACATGCGTCAGAAAAAATCAGGACTTATTTTAAATATCAGTTCAATTCTTGGACTTGTGCCTATGCCATTTGGCGCACTTTATTCTGCGTCTAAACATGCACTTGAGGGTTATTCTGAATCTTTAGACCATGAATTAAGGTCTCAAAACATTCGTGTCTCTTTGATTGAACCGGCGTATACCAATACCTCTTTAGGAGCAAACTTGCTCGAACCTGACAATAAAATCTCTTTTTATGATCAAGCTCGTAAAAAGCTCCATCAACAAATGATTCATTCAATGAATAAGTCAGATGAGCCAAGCGTTGTTGCCCATGCAATTTTAGACGTGATTCAAAGTAAACATGTGGTACCACGTTACACAGCAGGCAAAACTGCACAAAAACTAAAAGCTTTAAGACGATTTGCGCCTGCAAAGATTTTTGACAAGTTAATTCAACGCAGCGTGAAAGTTTAGAGCAAACTTAAACGTATAAAACATGAAAACAAATTTCAAAAAATAGAGGTTCCAAATGAAAGCAGCCTACATTAACCGTTACGGCCATATTGATGATGTACAAGTCGGTGAACAGCCAAAACCTTCTCTGTCAAAAGATGCTGTGCTTGTTAAAGTGCATGCAGCGAGTATCAACCCTCTCGACATAAGAGTTTTAGAGGGTGAATTTAAAGCAATTCTCCCAGTAAAATTTCCTTTCATATTAGGCAGTGATTTTGCAGGCACAGTTATAGAGGTTGGATCGAACGTTACTCAGTTTAAAGCTGGTGATGAAGTCTATGCCAAGATCGATCTAAACGGCGCTTTTGCTGAATATACAGTGGTTCAGCAGTCTTCACTTGCCCTTAAACCTAAAAATATTTCGATGGAACTAGCGGCCTCTTTGCCTCTGGTGGCATTGACTGCATGGCAAGCACTGGTTGAAATTGCTAAAGTTCAATCAGGACAAAAAGTGCTCATCCATGCAGGTTCTGGCGGTGTGGGATCAATTGCGATTCAACTTGCTAAGTCCCTTGGAGCTATTGTTGCCACAACAACAAGTGGTAAAAACACTCGTTGGGTTAGAGAACTAGGTGCCGATATCATTATTGACTATAAAACGGCAGACTTTGAGCAAGAACTTAAAGACTATGACGTGGTTTTAGATACGCAAGGTGGGAAAACTTTAGAGAAATCGCTGAATGTGGTTAAACGTGGTGGGCGTATTATTAGTATTTCAGGTCCACCCGACCAAGCTTTTGCAGAAGCAGTTAATCCAAACCGATTTCTAAAATGTGTTATCCCGCTCTTAAGCTGGTCAATTCGACATAAAGCAAAGAAACGTGGCATTACCTATTCATTTTTATTTATGCAGCCGAATGGTCAACAGCTCTCAAAAATTACTGAATTAGTAGAAGCCGGAAAAATTAAACCCATAGTTGACCAAACATATGACTTTGCTCAAATCAAGGAAGCATTCCAATATGTAAATACTGGCCGTTCAAAAGGAAAAGTTGTTTTAAAAATAGCTGAACTTTGAGCATGATGATGTGAAGATAAAAACACTACAAATAGTTAATCAGTCATTAAACATTTTGATTATTCAACCATTCGTAGTGAATTTATAAAAGGTTATAGAGCTAAATGGTTCATTCGCTCTAACTCACGAATTAGACCAGAATGATCAAGCTCACCGTCTCCCGCCCCAACCATATTCTGAAAGAGTTGATTGACCAATTCAGCAATTGGTAAATTCAACTCAAGTGATTTGGCGTAGCTAATGGCGGTATCAATATCTTTATATTGGGTGCGAGCAGTACCTCCGGGTTTAAAATTGCGCGTTAATATCCGTTCACCGTGCTGCTGCAAAATCGGAGAGTCTGCAAAACCACCTGTTAATGCCTGTTTGAGTTTTACGGGGTCAGCTCCAGCTTTACTGGCAAGCAATAATCCTTCGCTTACGGTTGCAATGGTGGTTGCCACAATCATTTGATTGACGAGTTTTGCAAGCTCACCACAGCCAGCCCCACCCACTAAAATTGGTCGTCCCATTGCACTTAAAATAGTTTCAGCTTGTGAAAATGTTTTAGCTTCACCGCCAACCATAATGGCTAAGCTTGCATTTTGAGCACCTTTTTGTCCGCCAGAGACCGGAGCATCTAAATAGTGAAGTGATAGTTCTTTACACTTTTCACTTTGTTTTTTTGCAATTTCTACCGGTATCGAACTCATCACAATGACCGTGCTTTCAGGCTTCAACTGTGAGATAGCACCGTGTTCTTTAAACAGGATTTCATCACAAGTTTTTCCATCACTGAGCATACAAATTAAAAACTCTACATCTTGTCCGACTTGTTCAAGTTCACTGCAAACATATGCACCAGCGTCTTTTAAAATATCTGCTTTAGATAGGGTTCTGTTCCAGACCTTAACTTGATGCCCTGCTTTTAGTAAATTCATGGCCATTGGCAAACCCATAATGCCTGTACCAACAAATCCGATGGTCGCCATTATTTCATCTCCGTCGCAGTTCGAACTTTGAATTGTTGTTGTTCTGCTTTTAAGCTATTCGATTTTAACTTAGCCAATAACAACAACCCTAAACCACCCATTGCAACAAATCCAGCAATCACGAGAAAGGCCACTGTGTAGGTTCCAGTGGTTGTATATAAATAACCTGTTAAATACGGACCAGTAAAACCACTTAAGTTGCCGACCGAGTTAATTAAACCAATTCCGGCTGCGGCACCTACACCTGTTAAAGTTTGCCCAGGAATGGTCCAAAAAATATTAATTGCACTAAACACACCAATTGCAAGAAGAATAAAACCTACAATAATTGCCCAAGGCTGATTCACAATTAAGGCAATAGCGATTGCGGAAGCAGCCATGAGTGCAGCACAAGCTCCATGTTTATAACGCTCTTGTTTGCGGTCAGAACGGCGGCTCCATAAAACCATGCCCACTGCTGCAAAAGCATATGGAATTGCGGTGAGTAAACCATTTTGAATGAGGCTGATTTCCATACCAAAGGTGTTTCTGAATGACTCTAATACACTCGGTAAAAAGAAAAACATCGCATTTGAACCAGACGTAATGCCAAAATAAACAATTGCCATAATCCAGACCAATGGGTTTTTAAACACTTGTTTAATCATTTCACCTTTGGTTAAAGCCACTTCTGTAGATTGCTCTTTCTCTCGTTCTTCGCGCTCTAGCGTGGTCATTAGCCATTGACGCTGCTCTGCTGTTAACCACTCAGCCCCTTTAGGATTATTGGTTAAATATTTTAGACAGATTAATCCTAAAATAATTGAAGGAATACCTTCCAAAATATACATTAAGCGCCAGCCTTCATAGCCAATGGTATTACCCCATTGCATAAGACCTACCGAAATTGGCGCACCAATAATTTGAGCAATTGGCAATCCAAGATAGAACGTTGCGAAAACGCGGGCACGATATTTTGCAGGAAACCACAAGGTTAAATAAAAGATAACACCCGGAAAGAAACCCGCTTCGGCAATTCCGAGTAAAAACCGTAAAACAATAAACTGAGTACCGCTATGGATAAAACCCATAAGTCCAGCAATGATTCCCCAAGTAATCATGATTCGGGCAATCCAGATTCTTGCTCCAAACCGATGAAGTAAAACATTACTCGGTACTTCCGCAATAAAATAACCAAGAAAAAATACGCCCGCACCTAAACCAAAAATGGTTTGAGTAATTCCAAGTGCATCATTCATGTGTAGCGCAGCAAAACCAATATTGGTTCTGTCTAGAAATGCCATAATGAATAAAATAATGAGAAACGGGATAATTCGACTCGAAACACGCTTAATCGTCTGCTCTTCGAGAGCAGTTACATTTTTGATATCTTCCATAATAACTCTCACATCAACTGGCGATCACTGCCATTAATTTTGGGTATCTTCTATATGTGCCTGAATGACGCTTTCAAAATTTTCATCTGCTCGGAAACCTAAAGATTCGGCATATTCAGCCTTCACCTGAACAGGCCAACTTTTAACAATACGTTGAATGGTTTGGTCTTCTTGCCATTGCACCAAATCGGTTGCTTGTTTGCCTGCAACTTTTTCAAGCGCTTCAAGCATTTCTTTAACGGTAACGGTTAATCCCGGTAAGGGAATAATTCGATTATCTTGAAGTACGTCTGTCGAAATGGTGGCAGCCTTAATCATCGATTCAACACAGCGCCGTGGTGAAGTAACAAAAACTGGGGTATCTGATGGTACGGGGCAAACTGCCGTTTCGCCTTTTAACGGTTCACGAATGATTGAACTAAAAAAGGTAGAAGCTGCTTTATTTGGTTTACCGGGACGAACCACAATGGTCGGTAGTCTCAAAATACGGCCATCAATAAAGCCTTTTCTTGAATAATCAGACACCAGTAATTCGCCTACCGCTTTTTGCATGCCGTAAGAAGACTTTGGTGTAACTACTGTCTCGTCTGTTACCACCTCTGGCAATTGACCGCCAAATACAGCACAACCACTGGCAAAAATGACTCGAGGCCGTGTTTGTTTTTTTCTTAATTCTTCTAATAAATTTAAGAGCCCATAAAGATTAACGTCCATTCCTAAATCAAAATCAGCCTCAGCTGCTGAACTGACTACGGCGGCCAAGTGCCATACCACATCAATATTGTCTGTAATATTTGCCACAGTGGTTTTATCGGTAATATCACCAACAATAACTTCAATTTTCGGGTCTTGCGGTAAATCTTCACCAGCAAATGCATCAAAAAGAATAACTTTATTGATGGCTTTAGGTTGATCACCATCTAAAGTAAGGCTACAGGTTTTTAGAATCTCTTTCGCAATTTGTTTTCCAATGAAACCAGTTCCACCAGTGATTAGTACATTCATACAGGGATCCTTTCCTAATTTTTATTCACTTAAAAATTTTTTAATCATCGTGAATTAAACGATAAGGAGTCCAAGCAATAATTTCCAATGAATAATTTCTAAATATTGATAACTTTTTAATATCAGTTTTATGTTTATATAATTCAACAATAGCCAGTTATTTTTCTTATTTTTTAATAAAAAAAGCCCCAAATGCTTTACTGATTTGAGGCGTATCTTTTTATTTACGTTTTGCGTTTTTTAATAAAATGTTGATAAATGCCGATGCAATGTCAGAAACAGGCTCACCTTTACGTGTCAAAATTCCATAATCTTGTGCATCTAAAATCAAATCCGTTTCTAAAATCTGTAGTTGCCCTTCTTTTACCTGATCAATCACCATCGCTTCTGGCAACATTCCAACCATTGGCGCGCCTTTTAATATCTGTAAAAAGGTCTGCATAGACATGGTATTCACCGTATTTAAAGGTATTTTGACTTTTGCTCGGGCAAATGCACCTTCCATACGCTCTCGAATTGGGGTGCCTTTAGGATAAAGAACCCACGGCCAGTTGAGTAACTCCTCTAAAGTGCAGAATTTTTTTTGAGCACATGGATGCTCACTATTCACAACAATACAAAACGGCTCTGGGCCTAAAGGTTGAAAATCGAAAAACTGACTTTGAGTCACATCGGTAAAACGGCCTATCGCTAAATCTAAAGTATGTTCGCTTAACATTTCCATTAAATGGTCACTGGTTTGTTCAACCACATCGATAGAAAGTAGTGGCCATTTTTTCTTGATTTCAATAATTGAGTTTGGAATCACCACAGCGGTTGCCGCAAAGATACCACCAACTTTTAAAAAACCGTGTCCACCCAATCGTAAAATTTCAATGTCTTCGACGAAATGCTTTGCATCGTTTAAAACACGCTGCGCATAGCGAATCACATGTTCCCCCAAAGCAGTGACTGGCATATTTCGGGGCAATCGTTCAAAAACAGGAAAACCAAGCAACCCTTCAATTTCTTTTAACATTTTACTGACCGCAGGTTGACTTAAGTTCATCTGCTCGGCAGCCAAATGCATATTATTGGTTCGAGCTAAAGTTTCAAGCAGAACCAAATGTTTGAATTTCAACCAATTATTTAAGCTTGCGTAAGTCAAATCCGCCATTTATAAAATTCCTTTTCGATAACTTTTCGTTATTAATAATTAAATTATTACGATTGGTGTTTATTAAATAAGAAACATATCATGATTTCAAATAAAAGAAGGATGCTTTAAATGAACTTTACCTTAAATTCCCAGAACTCATTACCAGACGATGCTACCCAAGGATGTTTAATTGGTCGTGCGTGGATCCCAAATCAAATTGCTGGCCCTTCACCTATTATTTTAAAAGGTAATCAGGTTTTTGATATTTCAGAGAAGTTCCACACGATTTCTCAGTTGCTTGAAAGTTCAGACCCATTAAAAGCTTTATCTGAAATTGAAGGTAAATTAATCGGGTCAATTGATGAGTTATTTGCAAATACGGTGGCTGAACCAGATACAAATAAAGCGTATTTTTTAGCCCCTATTGATTTACAAGTGATTAAAGCGGCTGGTGTAACCTTTGCCGCAAGCATGTTAGAGCGCGTCATTGAAGAACAAGCTGGTGGCGATGCACAAAAAGCTCAATCCATCCGTGAAGTTGTACAAAATGTGATTGGTGATAATTTAAAAACAATTGAACCTGGTTCTGAAAAAGCCCTTCAACTGAAAGAATATTTAATCGAACAAAATATGTGGTCTCAATACCTTGAAGTTGGTATTGGCACAGATGCAGAAATTTTTACTAAAGCACCGGTTTTAGCAGCCGTGGGAACGGGTCAAAATATTGGTATTCACCCTAAGTCTGAGTGGAATAATCCAGAACCAGAAGTGGTATTAGTTGCAAACAGCAACGGTAAAATTTTAGGTGCAACGTTAGGCAACGACGTTAATTTACGGGACTTTGAAGGTCGTAGTGCTTTGCTCTTAAGTAAAGCAAAAGATAATAATGCCTCTTGTGCAATTGGCCCTTTTATTCGTCTTTTTGATCAGACATTTTCTTTAAATGATATTCGTGCTTGTGATGTTGAACTGCAAATTCAAGGTACGGATAACTTTGTGCTCAATGGCATCAGTTCTATGTCACAAATTAGTCGTGACCCAGAAGATTTAATCCAGCAAACACTCAATGAAAATCACCAATATCCAGATGGCTTTGTCTTGTTCTTGGGAACTCTATTTGCCCCGACTCAAGATCGCGAACAAGCTGGCGCAGGCTTTACACATAAGGTCGGCGATGTCGTTCGTATTCATTCACCTAAATTAGGCACTTTATACAATACGGTAATGACAAGCGACAAAGCGACGCCGTGGAATTTTGGAATAAATGCATTAATGCGTAATTTGAAGCAACGAGAATTATTATAATTTTCACGTATTATCGATCAGTTGAATTGTAATATTCATTTCGTGAAAAAGTTAAATTTTAAAAAGTATGAGTGAAAGGATCTAAAAATGAATGATCAAGATAAACGGATTTTTTTACGTAGCCAAGAATGGTTTGATGATCCTACACATGCTGACATGACAGCGCTCTATGTTGAACGTTATATGAATTATGGGTTGACCCGTGCCGAGTTACAGTCGGGCCGACCAATTATTGGCATTGCGCAAACTGGTAGTGATTTGACCCCGTGCAACCGTCATCACAAAGAATTGGCTGAACGGGTGAAAGCAGGTATTCGTGATGCGGGTGGTATTCCAATGGAATTTCCGGTTCACCCAATTGCAGAACAGTCTCGACGTCCTACTGCTGCGCTAGACCGAAACTTAGCTTATTTAGGTTTAGTTGAAATATTACATGGTTATCCGCTTGATGGTGTGGTGCTAACAACGGGCTGTGACAAAACCACGCCAGCCTGTCTAATGGCAGCTGCAACAACAGATTTACCCGCCATTGTTTTATCTGGTGGTCCAATGCTAGACGGTCATTTTAAGGGCGAGTTAATTGGTTCTGGCACAGTGCTCTGGCACGCACGCAATTTACTTGCAACAGGTGAAATTGACTATGAAGGCTTCATGGAAATGACGACTTCGGCATCACCTTCGGTTGGGCATTGCAACACCATGGGCACTGCACTTTCAATGAATGCCTTGGCAGAAGCTTTGGGTATGTCATTACCCACATGTGCAAGCATTCCTGCGCCGTATCGCGAGCGTGGGCAAATGGCCTATATGACAGGAAAAAGAATTTGCGAAATGGTTTTAGAAGATTTACGTCCATCTAAAATCATGAACAAACAATCATTTGAAAATGCTATTGCCGTAGCGTCTGCTCTAGGCGCATCAAGTAACTGTCCTCCCCATTTAATTGCAATTGCCCGCCATATGGGCATTGAACTGAGTTTAGAAGACTGGCAACGCGTTGGAGAAAATATTCCATTAATTGTGAACTGTATGCCTGCAGGTAAATATTTGGGTGAAGGTTTTCACCGCGCTGGGGGCGTTCCTGCGGTTATGCATGAATTACAAAAATCAGGTGTTTTACATGAAGACTGTGCATCGGTCAGTGGTAAAACAATGGGTGAAATTGCTAGAAATGCAAAAACCTCAAATGCAGATGTAATTTTCCCCTATGAACAGCCACTTAAACATGGTGCAGGCTTTATTGTGCTGAGTGGTAATTTCTTTGACAGCGCCATTATGAAAATGTCTGTCGTTGGCGAAGCATTTAAGAAAACGTATTTATCTGACCCCAATAGTGAAAATAGCTTTGAAGCAAGAGCGATTGTTTTTGAAGGCCCCGAAGATTATCACGCACGAATTAACGACCCTGCTTTAGAAATTGATGAACGTTGTATTTTGGTCATTCGAGGTGCTGGAACAGTCGGTTATCCGGGCAGTGCCGAAGTTGTCAATATGGCCCCACCCGCACAGTTAATTAAAAAGGGAATTGACTCACTGCCTTGCTTAGGAGATGGCCGTCAAAGTGGAACCTCTGCCAGCCCTTCTATTTTAAATATGTCACCAGAAGCAGCGGTAGGCGGTGGAATTGCGTTATTAAAAACTAACGATCGATTGCGCATTGATCTAAATAATCGCTCCGTTAATGTACTCATTTCTGATGAAGAGTTAGAAAAACGCCGTCAGGAATGGCAACCCACTGTGTCTGCATCTCAAACACCTTGGCAAGAAATGTATCGAAATATGGTAGGCCAATTATCAACGGGCGGCTGTTTAGAGCCTGCAACGTTATACATGCGTGTGGTCAACCAAAATAATCTTCCAAGACACTCTCATTAATTTCAGGATATTCGTTATGAACATTATTGGACACAACTTTATTGGCGGTTCACGCAGTGCTCAAAGTACAAACTTATTAAAAAGTGTGAATGCAACAACAGGCGAATCTCTGCCTTATGAGTTTCACCATGCAACCGAACAGGAAGTGAATCAGGCTTGTGAAGCTGCCAGTCAAGCTTTTAAAACTTACCGTCATACTTCACCTGAACAGCGTGCAACCTTTTTAGAAAACATTGCTGATGAACTTGACGCTTTAAGCACAGATTTTCTAGAGGTCGTTTCACAAGAAACTGCCTTACCACTTGCCCGTTTGCAAGGTGAACGCAGTCGTACCAGTGGACAAATGCGTTTGTTTGCTAAAGTGCTGCGCTGTGGTGATTTTTTAGGAGCTCGTATTGATACTGCTTTGCCAGAGCGTCAGCCTCTACCTCGTCCAGACTTACGCCAGATTAAAATCGGTGTTGGCCCCGTTGCTGTATTTGGGGCAAGTAACTTTCCATTGGCCTTTTCAACCGCAGGTGGCGACACTGCTTCTGCTTTAGCAGCCGGCTGTTCGGTTGTGGTGAAAGCCCATAGCGGACATATGGCGACAGCAGATTTTGTCGCTCAGGCAATCGAACGTGCGGTAGAAAAATCAAATATGCCTAAAGGTGTATTTAACATGATTTATGGCAATGGTGTGGGCGAACCCTTGGTTAAGCATCCGCTAATTCAGGCTGTGGGTTTTACCGGTTCACTGCGAGGTGGTCGAGCTTTATGTGACATGGCAGCAGCACGTCCACAACCGATTCCAGTATTTGCTGAAATGAGCAGTATTAACCCAATGCTGATGTTGCCAGAAGCCTTAAAAAACCGAGGTGAAAAAATTGCACAGGACTTGGCAGATTCAGTGGTTCTGGGCTGTGGTCAGTTCTGTACCAATCCGGGCTTAATTTTAGGAATTAAATCAGCCGAATTTAGCCAGCTCATTACTAACCTGACTGAAATTATGGGCGGCAAACCTGCTCAAACCATGCTGAATGCTGGAACCTTAAAAAGCTATACAGCAGGTCTGGAACACTTAACCGAGCATCAAGGTATTGAACATTTGGCAGGCCAAACCCAGCAAGGTAATCAGGCACAACCACAATTATTTAAAGCTGATGTTGAGTTATTACTGGCAAGTGACCAGCTTTTACAAGAAGAAATCTTTGGGCCAGCAACTGTCATTATTGAAGTTGAAGATAAAGCCCAACTCATTCAGGCATTACAAAGCATGAACGGTCAGCTCACTGCGACTTTAATTGCTGATGAAGCCGATTTAACCGAGTTTGCAGATGTGGTTCCGGTGTTAGAAGAAAAGGCAGGCCGATTACTGTTAAACGGTTATCCAACTGGTGTTGAAGTGAGTGATGCGATGGTACATGGTGGGCCATACCCAGCAACCTCAGATGCCAGAGGCACCTCGGTTGGAACCTTGGCAATTGACCGTTACTTACGTCCGGTGTGTTACCAGAACTATCCGCAAAGCTTATTGCCGGAGGCTTTGAAAGACAGCAACCCGTTGCAGATTTTAAGGCTGGTTAATGGTGAGATGACCAAAGATACTCTGTGCCAATAAGGACAAGGATATTCCTTAAATAAAAAATCATGATATTTATAGGATGCTTTCTGCTACAAGAAATCGGCTTAAATACGTATAAAAAAACCTCAATGAGATATTGAGGTTTTTTATACATTTGCGATAGTTTTATCAGTTTTGCTGATCTTTTTGCCGCTGTATATCTTTCTGATCTTTCACGTTTTGTTGCCGCTGTTGATTTGGTATATGGTGTTGGTATTGGTGGTTTTGTTGCTGTTGTTGATCCTGTTGGTTTTGCTCGAATTGTTGATCTTGCTGTTTATTTTGGCGATCTTGATCAATCTCTTGTTGCCGGTGTAGATCACTTTTTTGATTAGCCATATTAATTGTCCATTCTTTAATATGATTCATTTTTAAATTTACATCCTTATCATTATAAGGCTACCTACTTCATGTGACATTTTCTTTCATTGTAAATTTTATGATTGAAGATAAAAATATATGACTAATAAAGATGCATTTATTTAAATTTTCTAAAAATATAAATTACATTGACTACTTGATAAAACAAATTTTATTTTAGATTCATAGATTAATATGCTTTTCTCTCACCCCAACCCCAACAAAAAATACTCAAGCAACCTCTCCCGTTCATCTGGTTTACTCGGGTCTAAAAGCTGAACCATTGCTCCATCAATCACAAACAAAAACATGTGGGCATCTTGTTTTGAAGCATTAACATTGGTTGTTAAAAGCAGATTATAAATTTCCTTGATCAACCAGTTTCGATAGTCAATTACGACCTGATACGCCTTTGGATGTGTTTTCGCAATTTCAAAAATAGCTTTAAACGGCAAATGATAAAGCCCTTCTAAATCGGCATGTAAAAAATAAATTTTCCTAAGTTTTTCAACTAGCGTTAAGTCTTTTTGAACATAAATAATTGAAAGTAATTCTTCTTTTAAACCATCTTTTTGAAAGGTCAGACTCATTTCGATAAGACGTTCTTTTGAGTGAAAATAATTATAAAACGTGGCTTTCGGGATTTTTGCTGCTTCAATAATTCGGTCTACCCCGACATTGTGAAAGCCATGTTTATTAAAAAGATATCTTGCAGAATGAAGCACACTTAAAGCACGAAATGGGAGATTTGAATGTGGCATAGTTTTACCGTTATAAAATAAATTTTTGTTGTATATAAATGAGATATAAAAAGCCTTGACCCTTTTGAGGGTGAAAAAAGGCGTAGCAAAGCCATAAAGACTGTGCTTGGCACATCTCAAGTTTTATTGTTGATAAGTTTTTAAACGAAATGATTTAAAGTTCGACAAGCCTAAAGGCCATCAAACCATTTAAAGATGGGTTAAGTTGTGTCGATATAGCTTTTGGCAAAGGCTGCCAAGAAATAATGAATGTGCAAAGCCAACTCCTTTAAGTATGGAGTTCTGCCGAAACATTATAAATTATGGTGGCAGAACGGAAGTGGGTTGACGGACTGGGTTCGACATCCAGCACACTCGAAAGTGTCCCACTCCCGTCCTACCGCTACGAGAGGGAACGAGGTGTGCACACATGAAACTATTCCTCAGAAGGAATAATCTGATGTGGTCGATCATCGGTCCGTCAAAACCGACTGGCAATGTAGGCCAGCCCGCAAATGGTAATCTGCAATATTTAAGGTGTCAATGTGAAATTGGCTAGAAAATATTTAATTAATTATTGTTTTTCATTTAATTACATATTTAAGAAAAACCTTAAATATTGGCTTAATAAAATTATTGGTTCTGAATAATTATTTAAAGGTTTTATATTCAGAATAAAGAAATCCGCTAGGCTATTAATATTAAAGTCATAGCGGAAAGTTATAATGATTAAGAACATGCTCCTACTTGCTGCGCCCCATATCGAGCCTGTTGCTCAGTAAATCTATCACCAGCACTGGACGAAAGTTGGTCAATAAGGCCACTACAAGAAAAACCTGTTAGTTCTATATATTGTTGTGCTGCTTGTACTGCTTCCTGATTCCAATCTACATCCATGCTATCGACCGCAGCCTCGGCATCTGCATAGCTAAAACCATCACCAGCGCTTGAAGATAATTGGTCAATTAAGCCTTTACGAGAAAAACCCATCAGATCAAGATATTGCTCAGCAGCTCTAACAGCATTGCGTTGTTGATTAGTCAAATTAGAGGTGACCACAACTGGAGTATTTTGATTTTCGGCTTTATTCGCAGCATCAACTGCTGCCTGTGCCTCTTCTGCAGCTTCAACTGCTTCACTTGCGGCAGCAATGGCTTCTTGCGTTGCTGATTCACTAACATTATTTGAGGAAGTTGATGATACTTTTGAACTGTTCCCTCCAACAATAAGGGCTAATACAAAAATAATAGTAAATAGAATACCTACCCACATAAAAAATGTCTTCATACCCTATTTCTCCTAATTTTTTAAAATCGATATTACAAAAGTAAAGTTATGTGTTTTCTATGTTATTGGTTTGTATTTAACCTAATTATTAAGGTAGATTCAAGAATAATTAATTCTTCTAAATTTACTTTAAGCTGTACAAAAAATTCTTCTTAACTCGTGAAATAACTAATTATATTTATAACCATAGAAAGAACTACATCTTAGATAATCTAGATTAGTAAATTGGCTTTTATTTATCTGATGAAAAATCAAAAAATAATAAAAATTAGTATGGTAGTTTTACTATTAAATCTTTTGCTGGGAATGGGGAGAAAAGCTAATGTAAGGCTTCTTTATTTCACTTGCACTCTAGCTATTTTTATGTATGATTGAGTAATCACTCAATTAATATATTTGCGTATGGCTCGTCCTCGTAGTGAAGATAAACGTAATGCAATTTTAAGTGCTGCTATAGAAACATTGGCAGAGCTTGGTGAACGTGCATCTACCTCAAAAATTGCCAAAGTCGCTGGTGTGGCAGAAGGTACTTTATTTACCTATTTTAGTAGTAAAGAAGAGTTGCTTAATCAGCTCTATCTTTCGCTAAAGGCTGAACTTCGTCAGGTCATGATACTCAATTACCCTGCTCACGCCGATTTGCAAACACAAATGTCTCATATTTGGCAAAGCTATTTGGACTGGAGTTTAGAAGCTCCACTCAAACGCAAAGTAATGGCACAGCTTTCAACCTCTGAACAAATTACCGAGCAAAGCAAACAAATTGGTATGCAAACCTTTTGCGATCTGACCCAAAATATTCAAGAACATATTAATGGTGGAACACTACGTGATTACCCACCATTATTTATTGCTTCAATTTTGGGGGCGCTTGCCGAAGTCACACTGAATTTTATTGCCCAAGACCCTTCTCAAACCGAGCGTTATCGCAAATCGGGTTTTGAAGCATTTTGGCATGCAGTTTCAATATAAATAAAAGATAAGGACCTACGGCGTCCTTATTTTTGAACCTATTAATGAGTGAGTAAATACTCATTTATATAGATATTAATAAGTACTCTTAAAGTTCTTATTTGCACATATAGGTTTATTCCACTAAAGGAAAAACAAGATGACTATTTCAAATACAACAGACTTGCCTTCTCCCTTAATGCCGTCACAACAGCATGATGGCAAATTTAGAAATACACGTCCGAACCAGCACAAGCCTTCTTTTGGAAAATCGCTTCAGTTGATGTGGAAGTTTCTATTTAACAAACCGAAAGATACCGTTCCAAACAAACAAATTCCGGTTTTAAGTTTGTCGAAAGAACAACTTCTTAGTGCACCTGACCGCTCTCTCTTTCGTCTGGGGCACTCGACCATTTTGTTAAAATTACGCGATGAGTTTTGGCTAACTGACCCTGTTTTTTCGGAGCGTGCATCACCTTTTCAGTGGATTGGGCCAAAACGTTTTCACCAACCGCCAATCAGCATTGATGAATTACCACCCATTAAAGGCGTGATTTTGTCGCATAACCACTATGACCACTTGGACTATCATGCGGTCATGCAACTTAAAGACAAAGTTGAGCACTTCATAACACCGCTTGGTGTGGGTGATGCCCTGATTAAATGGGGAGTTCCAGCAGAAAAAGTTCAACAACTCGACTGGTGGGACACCACACATATTGATGGTTTAGAACTGGTAGCCACCCCTGCACATCATTTCTCGGGCCGAAGCTTGAGTGACAGTAATGCAACTTTATGGGCATCTTGGGTAATTATTGATAGTGATCTACGCGTATTTTTTAGCGGTGACACGGGATATTTTGATGGCTTTAAAGAGATTGGACATCGTTATGGACCTTTCGATCTCACCATGATTGAAACTGGAGCTTATGACCCAGAATGGCCAGATGTTCACATGCAACCAGAGCAAACTTTACAAGCCCATCTCGATTTAAAAGGACGTCATTTGTTACCTGTGCACAACGGTACTTTTGATTTAGCGCTTCATGCTTGGGATGACCCATTTGAACGTATTGTCGGTTTGGCTAAGCAAAAAGATTTAGGCATTAGCACACCGCAAATGGGTGAAATCCTAAATCTAAACGAGCCAAATGTCGAAAATTATTGGTGGCGTTCATAATTTTTTCTCGCTAGTTTTAAATTATTTTCTCTCTTAATATTTCATTAAAGGCTTTTAAATTCATTAATATAACTAATATTTTCTTTATCAAAATCACTCAACAATAAAACTAGGACTAACTTTATCTTAGTTTTATTGTTGACCAAAAACACAGACCGAGTTAGTCTGTGTTTGTAATTGATCAATTATGAAATTAAATGGCTTATATCACTAGTAGCGTCGAGTATGCGATTCACTGTCTTCTTTTTCTTGTGAACAATGAAGATAAACCTTTGAGTAGTAAGGATCTGGCCGAATTACAAGGAGTCTCTCCGAGTTTTATGGCCAAGATTTTTCCTAAACTTGAAAAGGCAGGCCTTGTTGTTGCACAAGAAGGTGTTCGCGGTGGATATTTACTGGCCAAACCGGCTCATGAAATCAGTTTTTTAGATATCGTGAATGCAATCGAAGGTGAAAAACCGCTTTTTGAGTGCCAAGAAGTCCGTGGCAAATGTGCAGTCTTTAATCATGCCCCGCCAGCTTGGGCAACCAGTGGTGTGTGTGCAGTACATGCCGTCATGCTACAGGCCGAAAAAGCCATGCGAGATGCGCTAGGTGCTCATACACTTGGTGATATTGCAGACCGTTTTGGCCGTTATGCACCCGACGTATTTTTTAGTGATGTAAATGGCTGGATCAATGAACGCATCGAAGGAAGAACAGCAAAAATGCGGAAAAACAAAATATCACGGGACACCCCCGACTAACGAGCTGATAGGGCCTCAAACCCTAAGCTAAAACTCCCCTAATCGTTTTAAACGCCTTCTCAGATTTTTCGGACAATCAGAGAAAGGATTCGCTCACCCTAAATTTGTGATGAGCTGGAATTTATTGTCCGAAAAAACCTATCAAAAGGATAATCAAATGAGTAAACGTATTATTATTGCTGGTTCTGGCTTTGCTGGTTTATGGGCTGCACTTGCTGCACAAAGAGCAATTCACTTAGCTTCGCAAGAACAAAATATTGAAGTAGTGATGGTTTCCCCTACTCCCAATGTTGATATTCGTCCTCGTCTTTATGAACCCGTACTTGAAAATATGAACCCTGATATTTCAGAGCTATTAAGTGCAGTTGGGGTTAAATATCTGGCAGGTTGGGTAAATGAAATTGATGCCGATCAACAGACAATTGCTGTTTCAACAAAGGATGGCAACAAACAAACCTTAAGCTATGACCGTTTTGTTTTGGCAACTGGAAGTACCACTTTTATGCCGCCCATTCCGGGCCTTACAGAATATGGCTTTAGTGTAAGTACATTAGTAGATGCTGAAAAACTAGATCAACATCTTAAAAATTTAGCCAACAAACCTGCAAATGCAGCGCGTAATACTGTTGTGGTTGCCGGTGGTGGTTTAACTGGCCTAGAAACAGCAACTGAAATGCCCGAACGCCTGCGTCGTATTTTGGGTGAAACTGATGTACGTGTAGTTTTAGTTGATTCCTCAACAGAAATTGGTGCAGCAATGGGAGATGAAGCTGCTGCCGTAATTCAAGAAGCACTCACAGAACTAGGCATTGAAGGTAAAGCTGGAGTACGTGTTTCTGCGCTTGATGCATCAGGGGTAACACTTTCTAACGGCGAAAGAATTGAGGCTGCAACTGTTATTTGGACTGCGGGCATGCGAGCAAATCACCTCACTTCTCAAATCGCAGGTGAAAAAGATAATTTAGGCCGTTTGATTGGAGATGCTTATTTACATGCACCTGAAGCAAAAAATATTTTTGTGACGGGTGATACGGTAAAAGTTCCAACCGATGAGTTCGGTAATTTTAATGTGATGTCTTGCCAGCATGCCATGAGCCTAGGCCGTGTTGCTGGTTACAACGCAGCCGCAGAATTGGTCGATTTACCGTTACATGCATATAGCCAACCAAAGTATGTCACTTGTCTTGACTTAGGTGCATGGGGAGCTCTTTACACAGAAGGTTGGGACCGTAAAGTTCAATTTGTACGTGAAGATGCTAAAAAAATTAAACAGGAAATTAATACTGTCTGGATTTACCCGCCTGCGGCAGACCGTGATACTGTTTTTTCGATAGCAAATCCTGATTTTGTTATTGTTCCTTAAAGTTATCCTTTCTAGATAGCTTATTTTAAAACCCCAAAAGCAGAGAACCTTTATTGGTTTTACTTTTGGGGTTTATTGTTGTGTAGATTAATTTATTAGGCTTTTTCTAAATTTTCTATAATTTCTAAAGCAGTCTTTTTAGCCGAAAACGGGTTTTGGCCTGTAATTAAATTTCCATCTTGAACCACATGTGGTGCAAATGGAATTAAAGCCTTTTCATAGTCAGCGCCATACTCTTTTGCTAACTCTTCGGCATTGTAAGGCACCTTTTTGGCTACGCCTGCTAAAATTTCTTCACTCCATGCAAAGCCAGTTAACTTCTTCCCGTCTATAAGCCGTTTACCATTGGAAAGCCTTACATTTAATAGACCACAATAGCCATGACACACACTCGAAACAATCCCGCCTTTTTCATAAATATTTTTGGTGATTTCTTGAAGTTCAGGGTTATCTAAAAAATCCCACATTACCCCATGGCCACCAGTGTAATAAATCGCATCATAATCCTGCCAATTGATATCTGACGGTTTGAATGTATTTGCCAGCAAAGTCATAAATGCTTGATCGTCTTCTCTCGCTTTGACAGATTTATCGGCAACTAAAGCACCGAGTGACTTTGGTTCAATCGGCGTTTTTCCACCATTCGGACTTACAATATCCTGAATATAACCTTGTTTCTCAAACTCATCATAGGCATGGGTAAGTTCGCCTAACCATAGACCTGTGGGCTCATCTACATCTTTGTAACGTGAAACGTTAGTCACGACATGTAATATGCGTTTAGACATCTCTTCACCTCATTTTCATATTTATAATTTTGTTCATTAATTTATCAAAGCATAGAAACTTGTTAATGAAAGTGTGTGCTTGGTAAAGTTATGAACCTTGCTTTTACAACACTATAAGTCTAAAGTTAGCTTTAATGTCAAGAGAATGTGTGGCTATGAATATTAGTGAGTTATCTAAATTAAGTGGCTTAAGCACGCCCACAATTCGTTATTACGAACAAATCAAACTCTTGCCTAAAGCTAAGAGAAAATCAAATGGCTATCGTGAATATAGTAACAACGATTTAAAGCAACTCTCTTTGATTCAACAAGCGCAGCAAGTTGGTTTTACTTTAGCAGAAATTAAAGCTTTTTTGCCTTCAAAAGTTGCTACTTGGAACCACGATGAACTCATCCAAACACTTGAAACTAAAATTCAAGAAATAGAACTTTTAGAACAGAAATTAAAAGCAAGTAAGCAAAACTTACATACAATGATTGAAGCCATTAATAACAAGCCAGATGAAATTACTTGCGAAGAAAATGCAGAAAGACTCATGAATCTCTACTACGACAAAGCAAAAACACCATAAATTTTCTAAGAATTCTATTGACCTTCAAGCGAACTTTAAACATACGATTGACTACAGGTGATTGATGAGGAACCTGTCATGTTTAAAGTTTGGGATATTCAGCGTTGGTTAACAATTATTTTTGCCATCTTTTTAACTTCAAATTCGGTACACGCCGCAGAGTCAGCTAAAACTCAAAGCCTTACTAAAGCAAGCGGAAAAATTTTAGTAGTGATGACTAATCATTCAGCTTACCCTACTCGTTCTGATAAAACAGGACTTTGGTTGACTGAACTCACTCATTTTTATGATGTCGCTTTAGCCTCTGGCTATAAAATGGATTTTGTAAGTCCACTCGGTGGTGAAGTTCCGTTAGATGAGCGTAGTTTAAAGTCAATTTACTTAGATAAATCGGCACGAAACCATTTAGCCGACCCAGCCTTTATGCAACTTCTAAAAACCACACTATCCCCGAGTGCAATTAACCCTTCACAATACAAAGCCATTTACTATACCGGTGGTCATGGCACTATGTGGGATTTTCCAAAAAATCAATCTTTGCAGAACATTAGCGAACAAATTTATCAACAAGGTGGAGTCGTTTCAGCGGTATGTCACGGTGTAGGTGGGTTATTACCTCTACAAGATGAAAATGGCAAATCGTTAATTGCAAATAGAACCGTTACTGGTTTTGCAAATATTGAAGAAACACTGTCAGGTATTAAGTCTCAAGTTCTCTTTTCTTTACAAAATGGACTCATTGAACGTGGAGCAAAATACAAGCGAGCGTTTGTTCCATTTACTTCTTATGTAGTTTCAGACGACAGAATTATTACTGGGCAAAATCCTCAATCGAGTAAAGAAATTGCCGAAGCTGTCATTAAACGTTTAAGTACGATTCAATAAATCTAAAAGACGAATTATAAACGAGCCCTGTAATTCGTCTCTGGTATATAAATACTTTAGAAAAGATCAGCTTATTTTTTGATAATGAAGACCTATCGCTCCAGAAGCAAAGGTTTTATTTTCGATGAGTTTAAGATTAGTCTTTTCACTAACACCCTTAAATAAAGGCAATCCATTACCAATCAAGACTGGAGAAATTGTAATTTTATATTCATCAATTAAATTCAGTTGCATGAGGTAGTGCGCAAATCTAGGACTACCGAGAATAACCATATCTTTACCCGGTTGCTGTTTGAGCTTATTGATCTCTTCTTCAACATGATCTTTTACAAGTTTGGAATTATTCCACTCAACTTTATCTAAGGTTGTTGAAAAAACGATTTTTTCAGTCTTTTCAATCCATTCTGCATGATTCCTTTCGTGCTCCGAAGCTTCTGGATTGGAAAGTATAGATGGCCAGTAACCATGCATCATTTGGTAAGTCGCGCGTCCCCAAATCACCGTATCGGCAGTACTTAAAATGTCTTTCGCGTGTTTTGCCAAATCGGCATCATAAGCAATCCAGCCAATATCCATTGCCCCATTTGGACCTTCGACAAAACTGTCAAACGAAGCATGTAGAAATAGTATGAGTTTTCTCATTATTTACATTCCATTGTTTATAAAAAATATGCATTACATTTTAGTATATTCAATTTGAATTATTTCTCGTGGCGTGTTTTGTTTTCTGTTTTTCTTTGAACCTAAATGAAGTTGTATTCTTTGAAATATCTTTAATTTTTATTCATTGCCCGAACAAGAATTATCTTATTCGGGACTACTCTATAAATATGCTGTTTTAACCAAGTTTCTGTTAAGTAATGACCAACGGTCCAGAACCCGGTAGCTCAGTCACTAGCTTATAACCCATCAGTTTCGCTGGTGTATATGTACCACCTTTAACCGTATTTTTGAGTAAATAATTCACCACAGTCAGTGAACCATTGACCGTAAGGCTATAAGCGTTTTCTGTTTGGATGCGGGCGGTTTTTATTTCCCCACGTGAATTTCTGGCTTCACCCCAAACATAGGTCGGTACTTTTGCGCGGAGCTCTTCATTTGGTCCAACGACTGTTTTTTCAATACGCGCCTTAATAAACTTCTGCACGGCTTTAAGTCTTAATATTGGACGTACATAGTTCATCATTTTTGCGCCCATAATCATTTTTGGAAACGCCGGAACAAACACTTCAATGTTTGGAATACCTGTTGTATAGAAAGCGGTAGAGACATCTCCCCATGGAACACTCATGGCACTTTTTTTACCGTCACCAAAATCAATGGTCCGAACATAATGTGCTAATGGAACAGTGGTAATTTTTCCGTTTTTACGAATTTTTCCGCCTTCACCCATACCTTCTATACTTGTTTTGGCAGTACCCGGTGAAAACCCAGTTCTAGAGTCAAAACCAAGCGCTAAATGGGTTGCATCTGGTAGTGCTTCTTTCAGTGCAGCTGCCACGCAGTCTGTCGGAATCACATCAAAGCCAACACCCGGACAAAGCACAATATCGGCTTTTTCTGCTTGAGTGTTAAGTGACTGCGCTAATTCAAATACAGAAATTTCACCCGTAATATCGAGATAATGAGCACCTGCTTTTATACATGCTTCCATCATCGGCTTTGAAGTAGCTGAAAATGGCCCTGCACAGTGCATGACCAGTTTAAAGCCTTGGAGTTGCTCACTTACCGCATCTACGTTATCAAGCCCAAAAGCTTTATAGTCGAGCCCTAACTCTTGAGCAAGTGCCTCAACTTTTTCTTTGTTACGACCTGCAAGTGTCGGTTTTAAACCTTGACGTATAGCTTCACGAGCGATTAACTCGCCCGTGTAGCCATTTGCTCCATAAATTATCCAGTTTGAATCGTTAGGATTTGTCATAACACAACTCACTTATTAAGAAGCAAATGAATAGTCACGCATACCTTTTTTGTATTGTCGGGTACGGCATGACATAGCTGATTGTTGTAAAATTAAAGCCCAAGCTGGTGAAACAGTCGGTTTTGTTTTTTTACCAGAGCTTAAATTACGTAACTGGAATTTGACCACCGCCATATTGGCAAGTGAAGCAAGTGTTTTGTTTTCCCAAGTAATCGGTTTTAATTCAGGAGTAATATTCTGGCCTTGTTTCCAAGCATTTGGCAAATTAGGTTCAATTGCTAAAGCAGTTGCAATACCGACCATATCTACCCCGCTTTCAACTACTTTCTCTGCCACTTGTTTACGGCGTATGCCACCTGTCACCATAACAGGCATTTTGGCAACTTTACGAATTTCTTGTGCAAATTCTAAAAAGTAAGCTTCGCGGGCAAGTGTCCGCCCATCGCGTGCTTGGCCCTGCATTGCAGGTGCTTCATAGCTACCACCAGAGAGCTCAACCAAATCGACCGCATGTTCATTTAGCATTTTAACGACTTGTTGGGCATCTTCTGCGCTAAATCCACCACGTTGGAAATCGGCTGAATTTAGCTTTACGGCAACAGTGAACTCAGGTGTCACCACTTCACGGACTGCTTTAACAATTTCAATTAAAATACGCGCTCGGTTTTCTAAAGAACCACCCCAACGATCTTGGCGTTTATTACTGAGTGGAGAAAGAAACTGACTTAATAAATAGCCATGTGCTGCATGAATTTCAACTCCGGTAAATCCAGCTTTTTCACCTAAACGCGCCGTATTTGCAAAACGTTGAATCACCTCTGCAATCATGTCTTCATTCATTTCGATTGGTGCATTAAAGCGATTTGACATTTTGCCTAAATCTAGTGAAATTGCCGAAGGTGCCCATGTTTGTTGACCAAGATTGGCTTGCATTTGACGACCCGGATGATTAATTTGAAGCCAAACTTGCGCGCCTTTCGAACGTCCAATTTGTGCCCATTTTTTAAAAGTATCTAGATGCTTCTCATCTTCAAGCACCACACCTCCCGGTCCAGTCATTGCTCGACGGTCTACCATCACATTTCCAGTAATGATTAGACCTACGCCACCATTTGCCCAAGTCTGATATAAACGCATCAACTCTTCTGAGGGTGCATGGTTAATATCAGCCATATTTTCTTCCATTGCCGCTTTTGCAATTCGGTTAGAAACATATGAGCCATTTGGAAATACTAATTTTTCGAACACTTTCATTGGAATGACCTCATTCAGTATGGCTTCACTTTAAGGTTAAAGCTAACTTTAATGTCAATACTTTTTCACCTTATATCACTTAATAAATTGAATTAACTTATTTTTTTATAAAAAAAGAGGCATTTGTTATGCCTCTTTTTTTACAGTTTAATATTTTTAATTACTCGCGAATGAAGGCTAATAAGTCCGCATTAATCACTTCATGGTTTACGGTTAACATGCCATGCGAAAAACCTGGGTAGATTTTGAGTTGGCTATTTTGAAGCAGCTCAGCAGATTTCACGCCAGAAGTTTTATAAGGCACGATCTGGTCATCGTCACCATGTAACACTAAAACAGGAACCGTGATTTTCTTTAAATCTTCGGTGAAATCAGTTTGTGAAAAAGCTACGATACCATCGTAATGCGCTTTCGCGCTGCCTGTCATCCCCTGACGCCACCAGTTAGCAATAATACCTTCCGATGGCTTCGCATCAGGTCGGTTAAAACCATAGAACGGGCCAGATGGCAAGTCACGGAAAAATTGTGCGCGATTGGTAAGAACTTGATTTTGAAGATCATCAAAAACTTCTTTTGGTAAACCCTCGGGATTATTTTCAGTTTTAACCATCAGCGGCGGTACTGCGCTGACAAGGACAGCTTTTGCAACATTTTCTTCGCCATGACGAGCGATATAGTGAGCCACCTCACCACCGCCTGTTGAGTGGCCAATATGAATTGCATTTTTAATATTGAGATGTTTAACCACCTCTGCAACATCATCTGCGTAATGGTCCATATCGTGGCCATCCCAGACTTGACTAGAGCGACCATGCCCTCGTCTGTCATGAGCCACCACACGATAGCCTTCTCCTAAAAAGAAAAGTAATTGAGTGTCCCAATCATCTGAACTTAAAGGCCAACCGTGATGAAAAAATAAAACTTGGGCATCGCGTGGTCCCCAATCTTTATAGAAAATATCTACACCATCTTTTGTGGTTACATAACCCATCTTTGTTCTCCTGCTGAAAATCTGTTTCTAGATCGTTATAAAGGTTTGAATGTTTATACTAAGGTTAAAGTTAGCTTCAAGGTCAACAGTCTTAACTTATTTTTAAAATAAAATTTATATGAATAGTCTAGATTACTTTGTATCTTTTTAATATTTAATTGTTTTTTATTTTATTTCTTTTAAATATTAAAGCTCTTATACATGAAAATTAAAGTCTTGACTTTAAAGTTAACTTTAATCTTATAGTGACTACATTGGCTATAAATTAACACGTCTCGATATGGACAAACGTAGCTACTCGGTCAATTAATGTAAAGGTGAACTCTCATGAATATAAAACAACAGTTTACTGAGGTTGAATTTGGGCAACAAAAAGTCAAAGTACCCAAAGGTGGTTATTATGACCGTTTTAGAATGAACCCCGATTTAGATGAAGTCGCTCAAGACCCTGCTGCTGGCAACATCGATTTTTTCCGTCATATTCCTAAAAAAATTGTCGAATCTCGTGTAGGTCCTGTTTGGGCACCTAACTTTTATTATCGCAGTGCTAATGTACAGCTTTTAATGCTCGCTCCGATTAAGCACATTAAGGCAAAACTTCCCGCTGCTTTAACGCCATTACAACCATTTCCGGGTTATGGGTTGGTAGCCGTCACATTTTTTACCTATTCAGTTTGTGACAATGACCCATATAACGAAGTGTCAATTGCGATTGTTGTACGTAAACCTAATACTCGTGGACCACACATTGCAGAATTAATGAAATCGATTCGTCAACGTCATTTTCATGCCCATGTTTTAGCTTTGCCTGTAGATACAGAAATTGCCAGAGTACGAGGTGTATATGGTTACCAGCTACCGAAATGGCTGACTAAAATTAATGTCAATATTAACCCAAAAGAGATTAAAGCCGATATTGCCGATCTTAATGGCAAATTAGATTTAAGTCTAAAAACAGCTGTTCCAACGTTAAAACATGTCGATTCTGAAATGCATATCAACAAAGCCACTATGCTACATGTTGTTGATGGCAAATGGCACCAAACAGAAGTTCAATCTAATATTCTTTCTTTTGCGCAAAAGCTTTTCCCGAAAAATGTGCAACTTGAGAAAAACGAGGGACCTTTAACAAAGTTACTAAATGAATTAGGTGCTTCAAAAATTCTACGCTTAGATGTAGTGGAAGATGCTCAGGTGGTACTTAATTTGCCCACTCCACTGTAGATTTATTGCTATTCATAACAAATAATGAAAAAGAGACCCTTAACAGGTCTCTTTTTAGTTTATTAGACTGCTTCTCTTGTCATCTCACCATTTACGAGTCTTAAAATCTGTAATGGGTTGCTGTCTTTCAAAGCCTCTGGCAATAAACTTTGCGGGTAGTTCTGGTAACACACCGGACGTAAGTAACGGTCAATTGCCAAGGTTCCAACCGAGGTGCCTCTGGCATCTGATGTTGCTGGGTACGGTCCACCATGCACCATCGCATCACAGACTTCAACACCAGTAGGATAGCCATTTAACAGTAAGCGACCTGCCTTTTCTTCTAGTACAGGAACCACATCTGTAAACTCGTTTAAGTCTGCTTCATCGGCAATTAAAGTTGCAGTGAGCTGACCGTTCATGCTTTGTAGGGCTTGCAGAAGTTGCGCTTTATCTGCCACTTCAATCACAACAGTTGCCGGACCAAAGATTTCTTCTTGCAGAAGCTGGTCACCTGCCAGTAATAACCCAACATCAGCTTTAAACAATTGTGGCTGAGCCTGATTGCCTTGTTGGGTTTGGCCTGCCAAATGTTCAATGCCTTGGTGCTCAGTTAAGTGTTCCAGACCTGCCGCATAGCTTTTTAAGGTTCCGGCATTCAGCATGGTTTGAGCAGGTTTGCCGCCCATAATATTGGTCAGATTACTAATGAGCTGACTAAATTCGGCTGACTTAATTCCCCAAATTAGGCCCGGATTGGTACAGAACTGACCGCAGCCTAGAACGACTGAATCTGCCAAGTCCTGTGCAATTTTTTCACCACGGCTTTTTAAGGCTTCGGGCAACATTAGCATTGGGTTAATACTGCTCATTTCAGCAAATACTGGAATCGGTTGTGGACGTGCTGCTGCCATGTCACATAAAGCCCGTCCACCTCGGAGTGAACCGGTAAAACCCACCGCTTGAATGAGTGGATGCTTAACTAAAGGTTCGCCCACACCATTACCATAAATCATGTTAAATACGCCTTTAGGCATATTTGATTTCTCTACTGCACGTTCAATTGCCTGAGCCACAAAGTCTGCTGTGGCCATGTGACCGCTATGGGCTTTCACCACCACAGAACAACCTGCCGCTAAAGCAGAGGCAGTGTCGCCACCTGCGGTTGAAAAGGCTAATGGAAAGTTACTTGCACCAAATACTGCAACGGGGCCAACACCGATTTTAATCTGGCGTAGGTCTGGGCGTGGTAAAGGCTGACGCTCTGGCAAAGCTGTATCAATACGAGCTCCTAAAAAGTCACCACGGCGCAACACTTTGGCGAACAGACGCATTTGTCCACTGGTACGACCGCGTTCACCTTGTAAACGTGCAAGTGGTAAAGCAGTTTCTTGTGAAACGACCTCTAGAAAATCTGTACCTAAAGCATCAAGTTCATCGGCAATATTTTCTAAAAAGGTGGCACGCTGTTCAGGTGAAGTGTGACGGTAAGTTTTAAAAGCTTTACTCGCAGCTTCACAAGCCTGATTCACTTCCTGTTCGGTTGCATGGCGGAACTCATAAGGCAGAGATTCGCCAGTTGTTGCATCCACACTTTTTAATAAGTTTGTACTTTGAGCACTGCGTGAACCGCCAATAAAGTTATATCCAATGATCATTTTAAATTCCTTAAAGTGTAATGACTGAACCAATAGGTAGCTCTGGTTGTGTAGGGGCAAGTTTGTTTTTAAGCGGGTAGCCAAACTCTTTCATTTCAATTTCAAACTCATCATTTACTTGCGCTTGAATACCGTCAGCAAAAGACAAAGTCGCTGTACCGAAATAGTGAATGTGAACATCGCCTGCTTTTAAAAATTGTTGATACTTGAAGTGGTGATATTCTAGATTTGCCAAGCTATGGCACATGTTGTCTTCACCCGACAGAAACTCTTTTTCCCAAATGATTTGTCCGTCACGGCGCAAACGACTTGTGCCCACCAAATGTTTTGGTAACTCGCCTGTTCGTAAAGCTGGACCAAAACTGCAAAAACGCAATTTTGAATGAGCCAGATATAGATAATTACGGCGTTCCATCACATGATCAGAATATTCATTACCCAGTGCAAATCCGATTCGGTAAGGCTTTAAGTCTTCGCCAATGACATATAGGCCTGCAATTTCAGGTTCTTCTCCGCCATCTTCGGCAAAGGGAGGTAAAGGCAAATCTGCTCCTGGTCTCACCACAATTGAACCATCGCCTTTATAGAACCATTCTGGCTGTGCACCCACCTGTCCTTCTGCTGGGCGGCCCTTTTGTAGACCCCACTGAAATATCCGCATGGTGTCTGTGACGGAGCTATCATCACTTAAATTTTGTTGATGCATTTTGTCGCGCGCAGATGCCGAACCTAAATGGGTTAAACCTGTGCCAGAAATTAAACAATGTGTCGGATCTGGATGGTCCAATGGTGGCAAGACTTTTAGATCTGCTAATAAAGCTAAATAGTCATAGGTTTCTGCTTCAAAACCTTGAGTCTCAACTTGCTGTTCCAATGAAACTTTATTACGAATTGCCAAAAGTGCTAAATCACGAACCGATTGAATATTTTTAACCGGATACGCCATGTTGCCTTCCACTTTTGCGACGGCACGCTGATTTGCACGATTTTCAAATTGAATAATTTGCATGTTTTATTCCTTTAGAATGGCTTTTGAATATTCACTGTTTGTGTTTTTTGACGTTCGAGCTTGGCATATACGATGTAGGTCAAGATCAAGCCGAAAATCATGACAATTGATAAGAAATACAAACCAGCAGCCATATTTCCTGTGTATTCTTTTAAAAGTCCGATACCAAACGGCCCGACATAGCCACCTAAATTCCCAACAGAGTTAATTAAGGCAATACCAGCAGCGGCGCTTGCACCCGTTAAGAAACGACCCGGTAAAGTCCAGAACACAGCCGTTGATGAAAATAGGCAAAATGCAACCACAGCCAAAGCAGCCAATTGCATGACTGGAGAATGTAACCAACCACTTAAAAACATTGCGCAAGCGCCTAATGCGTAAAGAAAACTTAAGTGTCCATAACGATCATTTAGACGATCGGTACTACGTGGAATAATGAGAAGACCAATAATTCCAAAAATGTAGGGAATGCTAGACAAGAAACCAATTTGAAGATCGGTGCCGCCTCCAAATTGTTTGATAATAGAAGGCAACCACAGATTTAGACCATAAATACTTAAAGTTACTGGTAAATAGTAGAGTGCCAATAAAAGTACGCGTTTATCTTTTAAAGCATGTAATGGATTGGCGTGTCTAGTTTGATCGTATTCCGCTTCATCTTTAATAAGTTCATTTTTAAGCCATTGCTTTTGCTCAATGCTCAACCATTTCACTTTATCAATATTATCTGGCAGCCAAAGGAATGTTGGTAAAGCTAATAAAACCGCAGGCAATCCAACTGCAATAAATAACCATTGCCAACCATGTAAATTTGCAATGCCATCCATGCCAAGTAATAGACCTGCTAAAGGCCCAGCAATCATCATGGCAATGGGCTGTGAAAGCACAAACATGCCCATGATTTTTCCACGGTGGCGTACTGGGTACCATTGCGTAATCAGATATAAAACACCCGGAAAAAAGCCTGCCTCAGCTACACCGAGTAGAAACCGTAGAAAATAAAAGCTTTTTGGTCCTTGAATAAGTGCCATTGCCATGGTGATTAAACCCCACGTCAACAAAATGCGGGTAAACCATTTACGGGCGCCAAATTTATCTAAAAGCAAATTACTTGGAACTTCAAAAAGAAAATATCCAATAAAAAATAGACCTGCTCCTAGACCATAGGCTGCATCACCAATTCCAACATCAGCACCCATGTGCAAATGGGCAAAACCAACAGCGGCCCGATCGATATATGCGACCAGATAAAGTATGACTAATGCGGGTATGAGCTTAAACGTGACCGTCCGTATTACATCCTTTTCAAAATCCATCTTTGTCTCCATTTCCATTATTTATGTATAGAGCTTCTTGCTCACAAATAATCATTTTTATTTAAAATATAGTATTACTATTTAAATTTCAAATCTTTTAAAAGTAATTTTTTTAGTGTATTTTTATTTAAATAAATTTAAATAGTAATACTATATAGGGAAATTTGTATGAAAAACAAACAAGCTCTTCGTTCGGCAGCTTGGTTCGGTACAACTGATAAAAATGGCTTTATGTATCGTAGCTGGATGAAGAACCAAGGAATTCCTGATCATGAGTTTCAAGGTAAACCAATCATTGGAATTTGTAATACATGGTCTGAACTCACACCCTGTAATGCACATTTTCGAAAAATTGCCGAACATGTAAAAAAAGGAATTTTGGAAGCAGGCGGTTACCCTGTGGAGTTCCCAGTGTTTTCAAATGGTGAATCAAATTTGCGTCCAACCGCTATGTTCACGCGTAACTTGGCCAGCATGGATGTTGAAGAAGCCATTCGTGGCAACCCTATTGACGGCGTGGTGCTACTTACAGGCTGTGACAAAACGACACCTGCATTATTAATGGGTGCTGCAAGCTGTGATATTCCAGCAATTGTAGTGACTGGTGGCCCAATGCTTAACGGTAAACACAAAGGTAAAGACATTGGTGCAGGCACAATTGTTTGGCAAATGCATGAAGAATTAAAAGCGGGCAAAATTGATTTAAATGAATTTTTATCTGCCGAGTCTGGCATGTCACGCTCAGCTGGTACATGTAATACCATGGGCACCGCTTCTACAATGGCGTGTATGGCTGAAGCTTTAGGTACGTCTTTACCACACAACGCAGCTATTCCAGCGGTAGACTCACGCCGTTATGTGTTGGCCCACCTATCGGGTATGCGTATTGTCGACATGGTGCATGAAGATTTACGTCTATCTAAAATTCTAACCAAAGAAGCTTTTGAAAATGCCATTAAAGTCAATGCTGCAATTGGTGGTTCTACCAATGCGGTTATTCACTTAAAAGCAATTGCCGGCCGTATTGGGGTCGATTTACAACTCGATGACTGGAACCGTGTCGGCCGTGGCATGCCTACCATTGTTGACTTACAGCCTTCTGGCCGTTTTTTAATGGAAGAATTTTATTATAGTGGTGGTTTACCTGCTGTAATTCGCCGTATGGGCGAAGCGAATTTATTACCACATCCACAAGCGTTAACCGTAAATGGTCAAGCCATTTGGGAAAATTGCCAGCAGTCACCTATTTATAACGATGAAGTCATTCGAAAAATTGATAATCCAATTCGACAAGATGGCGGTATGTGTATTTTACGTGGCAATTTAGCGCCCAAAGGTGCTGTGCTCAAACCCTCTGCTGCGACACCCGAACTCATGAAACACCGTGGCCGTGCAGTCGTGTTTGAAAACTTTGATGACTATAAAGCCCGCATTAACGATCCAGACCTTGATGTCGATGAAACATGTATTCTTGTCATGAAAAATGCTGGTCCTAAAGGATATCCAGGTATGGCTGAAGTTGGAAATATGGGGTTACCTCCAAAAGTTTTAGCCAAAGGCATTACCGATATGGTCCGTATTTCCGATGCACGTATGAGTGGTACAGCATACGGCACCGTAGTTTTACATGTTGCACCCGAAGCAATGGCTGGTGGACCTTTAGCCGCAGTTCAAAATGGTGACTTCATCGAACTCGATGCCTATGAAGGAAAACTTCACCTAGAAGTGAGTGATGAAGAACTTCAACAACGTCTTGAGAGTTTAGCACCTCCTGCTGCTCCAAGTTTTATTGGTGGCTACCGCAAACTCTATGTAGAACATGTCTTACAAGCAGATGAAGGTTGTGATTTTGATTTCTTGGTTGGCTGCCGCGGTTCAGAAGTTCCACGCCATTCTCACTAAATTTATTTCTATAAAAAGATGACCTTGTTAAAAGACAAGGTCATCTATACCATAGGATATTCAACGTGTCGTAATAGTAAAATATGAGTAAAGCTGACTATAAAAATCCTATTCCTAGCAAAAGCCAACATGCATTAATTGTTCAACAACTCGGGCTAAAAATTGTTTCTGGAGAAATTTTGGAAAATGAAAAGCTGCCAAGTGAAGTTGATTTGTGTGAGGAATACAAAGTCAGCCGACCTGTTTTTCGTGAGGCGATACGTGTTTTAAATGCCAAGGGTTTAACTTACTCAAGGCCTAAAATTGGTACCGTTGTTAGACCTAAAGATGAATGGCATTTACTCGACCCAGATGTACTTTTTTGGCTAATTCAAACCACTCCTGAACATGAGTTTTTTAAGACTCTCTCTACCGTACGACGAGTTCTTGAACCAGAGTTAGCTTATATTGCAGCAAGCACAGCCACCGATGAAGATATTCAACGTATTAAACATGCCTATGAAGGTATGGAAAAAGCTGTAACGGTGGAAGAATTTATAGAGCCAGATATTCAATTTCATCTGGCGATTGCCAAAGCAACACATAATGAACTATTGGCCTATATGTCAAAAATGCTGGTTTTACCCTTACAGCAATCTATTCAGGTCACCAGTCTACGCCCCAATTTACAAGGTCATTCATTGCCAAGGCATAAAGCAATTTTGACAGCAATTGAAAATAAAGATCCATTATCAGCACGCCATGCCTCTCTCGTTCAATTAGACGATACTAAAATGGCTTACGATTTAATCAAAAAATAATTTTTATACATCTTAATTATTTAGCACCTGATTATCCCAAGACAAAGTAATCAGGTGTTTTTTATATTTTGAAATTAGAAAACCTTTTTCACTGATACCGTAAATGTTGAGTCAATCGGATTCGAAATAGGTGCATCTGGCTCACCATTCGTATAATTTTTATAGTACCCATCCTTATCCCAAGCTTTGGTGTAGGCTAATCCTGTATTCCAACCGTCGCCTAAATCTTTAATAAGCTCGACTTTAACATCCTGAAAATTAGCTTCTGAGAAATTTTTAATTCTTTCATAGCCATAATGGGCACCAAAAGTCCAAGTTTCATTTATTGGCTGCGTAAAAGTTAAATCCAGATATGTTGTTCCTCTTGAGCGTTTACCTTCTGGACCACCCATCGTATTTGAGTTATAGCCTGCATAATCTGGCGTGTAAGTAATAAAGTATTTAAGCGTTAAAGGTCCATAACCAATTTGCGGCACAATTTCGCCATAGTCATAACTGGTACTACCCGTTTCAGATGTGCTTTCAGCTCCCGGATAGTAGTAATAAAAAACCGTCATGCCAGCCGAAAACTTATCAAAAGTTTTTATATAACCTGCATAAAAGTCCCACTCAACTGAAGCATCTCGAAGATACTTTGAACTCACATTTGATGCCCAAGTACCCACAAATAATCCATTGGGATTTGCATAGTCTAAACCAATCTGTAATGCAGGCTTGCCCCAAGTTTGTTGGAAACCACGTGATATATATTGACTTGCGAAGGTTACATTTGCACTGTATGGAGAAATTTGTTCTTGTTCATTTAATTGTTCAGCATGTACAACACCAGTAGACATAATGAGAGAAGCTATTCCTAAAATTTTTCTCATTCAATAATTCCTTTTACATATTACCTATAGTTTTAAAGTTTTAAAATAACATGAAAATTCAATTTTAATCGTATTAAAAATTTATAAATTTAAGTTTCTGGACACTTCTTCTTGGCTATAGATCTCTTCAATACAGTCTAAAATTTTAGGAATATACGAACTTTGATCCATGTTTCGCATAGATAGAGAAATCGGACTATAAGCTTCTAAGTCCAAGATATTTAAGTAAGTTAAATTCTTCATTCCAATGTCACAGGCACTTTCTGGAATAATACAAATCCCTTCTCCGGACGCCACGAGTCCCAATGCCATATGAATTTCTCGCACTTCGGTGAATTTGGCTGGAATTAAACCTAACTTGGTAAATAAAGCTTGAATGGTGGTGGAAAAGTTCGGCTTAGGCGTAGTTGGATAAGAAAAAATCGTCTCATTAATAATTTGAGATAAATAAATTCCCGAATCTTGAAATTCACCTAAAGGATGTTTTTTATGAATCGCTAATTTTAATTTTTCTTTTCTGAGTAGAAGTCTTTTTATGGCTGGATCACTAATGGGTAATCGACCAAAACCTAAATCGATTTTCCCTAATTTTAAAGCTTCAACCTGATCTCGTGTTCCGCACTCAATCAGTTCGACATGAATGTCAGGATTTTTTTGTCTAAATAAATAAATGATTTGTGGTAGACGCCCATAAAGCAGTGAGCTGACATAACCTACTTTGACAATGTTATCGACCAGCTTCATTTTTTTAGCCATAGAAGCCGCTTGAGCGGTATGCGTTAAGATTTGTACCGCATGTTGGTAAAAAAACAGGCCTGCTTCTGTCGCTTTTAATGGACGTGAACCTTTCACAAACAAATCAATCCCTAACTCTTCCTCTAGTTTTTTGATTTGACGTGTTAAAGGTGGCTGGGCAATAAAAAGCTTCTCAGCCGCTTTTGTCAGGCTTTGCTCTTCAACAACGGTAACAAAATAACGTAGATGTCTTAATTCCATTAATATACCTTTTTAGTATCTTAAAATACCGTTCTATATCTATTTTAGGCTATTACATTCTTCTATGGTATGTAAATAAGTTTGAAATAGTTGAAACTTCATGTATAGAACCATAGAAACCATACTTGTGGATATTCCAACTATCCGTCCTCACCAGTTGTCTGTAACCACAATGCGTACTCAGACTTTGGTGCTCGTTAAAATTACGACTACGGATGGTATTGTCGGTTGGGGTGAAGCGACCACCATTGGTGGACTGAACTATGGTGAAGAAAGTCCTGAAAGTGTCAAAGCCAATATTGATACTTACTTTGCACCATTACTCACATCAGTTAAAGATTTAAACGTTGCTCAAACACTAAAACTGATTCGTAAAAATATTAATGGTAACCGTTTTGCGAAATGTGCCATTCAGACTGCCCTACTTGATATTCAGGCAAAACGTTTAGGCGTGCCATTAAGCGAAGTTTTAGGTGGACGTCTACGCAATAGTTTACCTGTACTTTGGACTCTGGCGTCTGGCGACACAGAAAAAGATATTGCTGAAGCGCGAAAAATGATTGAGTTGAAACGTCATAACACGTTCAAGCTCAAAATTGGCTCACGCCCTTTACAGCACGATGTTGACCATGTCATTGCAATTAAAAAAGCACTTGGCACAGATATTAGTGTACGTGTTGATGTAAATCGTGCATGGTCAGAGCTGGAATGTATTCAAGGTATTCAACAACTGCAAGATGGCGGAATCGACTTAATCGAACAACCTTGTGCTATTCAAAATACTGAAGCACTTGCTCGTTTAACCCATCGTTTTGATGTCGCAATCATGGCTGATGAAGCTTTAACTGGACCAGACAGTGCGTACCGTATTTCAAAAAATCATGGCGCCGATGTATTTGCAGTAAAAATTGAGCAATCTGGCGGTCTAATTGAAGCATGTGAAGTTGCCAAAATTGCAGGTTTGGCTGGAATCGACCTTTATGGCGGCACCATGCTTGAAGGCCCTGTAGGTAGCATTGCGTCTGCTCATGCATTTGCAACTTTTGAAACATTAGCATTCGGTACCGAATTATTTGGCCCGTTATTACTGACCGAAGAAATTTTAAAAGAACCTTTACACTACGAGAACTTTGAATTGCACTTGCCAACAGCTCCAGGCCTAGGCATTGAAATTGATGAAAACAAAGTTGAGAAGTTACGTCGCTAAGGCAACAGGATAAGGAGTTTCCCATGTTATTTCATGTACGTATGGATGTGCATATTCCACTTGATATGCCAGCCGACAAAGCAAATGAAATTAAGGCCGTTGAAAAAGCCTATTCGCAAGACTTACAACGTCAAGGTAAATGGCGTCACATCTGGCGAGTTACAGGTCAGTACTCAAACATCAGTATTTTTGATGTAGAGAGCAATGAGGAATTGCACAATATTTTACAGGGATTACCCCTCTATCCTTACATGAACATCGAAGTCATGGCACTTAATCGCCACCCTTCTTCTGTTCGTGATGATGATTCGTAAATCAAAAAGAATTTTTAAATGTGATTTCTGAAGTCCATTTAAAAACTAAATATATTGATTCAGAAGGTAACAAGGAATGTGGCAGTAATTATTCGCTAGCAAAAAAAAATGCCCGCAACACTGCCACCCAAAACCGTATTGCATACTTAAGGAGTTTTAGTATGAACCGTCAACAAATTGATGCGCTTGTAAAACAAATGAATATCGACACAGCTAAAGGCCAAGTCGATGCACGTGTTCAGCAAATTGTAGTGCGCCTTCTCGGGGATTTATTTCAAGCCATCGAAGATTTAGATATCCAACCGTCAGAAGTGTGGAAAGGTTTGGAATATTTCACAGATGCAGGCCAAGCCAATGAACTTGGACTGTTGGCAGCTGGTCTAGGTCTTGAGCATTACCTTGATTTACGTGCTGATGAAGCCGATGCCAAAGCAGGCGTTGCTGGTGGTACGCCTCGTACCATCGAAGGCCCACTTTATGTAGCTGGTGCGCCTGAAACTGTTGGTTTTGCACGTATGGATGATGGTACTGAAACAGGCAAAATTGATACCTTAATTATTGAAGGTACTGTGACAGATACCGATGGCAAAATCATTGAAAATGCAAAAGTTGAAATATGGCATGCCAACAGCTTGGGTAATTACTCATTCTTTGACAAGTCTCAATCTGACTTTAACTTACGTCGTAGTATTTTGACTGATGCTGATGGTAAATATGTTGCGCTAACGACTATGCCTGTTGGTTATGGTTGCCCTCCAGAAGGAACCACCCAAGCGCTTCTTAACAAGTTAGGTCGCCATGGTAACCGTCCATCGCACGTTCATTACTTCGTGTCTGCACCAGACTTCCGTAAGCTTACAACTCAATTCAATATTGAGGGTGATGAGTACTTATGGGACGACTTTGCCTTCGCTACTCGTGACGGTTTAGTTGCAACAGCAGTTGATGTAACTGACCCAGCTGAAATTCAACGTCGTGGTTTAGATCACGCTTTCAAACACATCACATTTAACATTGAACTTGTGAAAGACGCCGCTGCTGCACCTTCTACTGAAGTTGAACGCCGTCGTGCTAGTGCTTAATGATCTAAGTCAGATGGATTAAAAGTTCGCTTTTAATCCATCTTTTTGGAAGCTTTATTTATGACTACCCCTAAGAATTTCGAATAAATTTTTAGCGGTAGTCATAAATAATCTACACCCTTACCCCACGTTTTAAGGTTTTTCACATGATTGACAAAAGTAAGTCCTCACTTACCGAGGTTCTGTCGCAAATTAAAGATGGTGCCACCATCCTGATTGGTGGTTTTGGTACCGCAGGACAACCCGCTGAACTCATTGATGGACTAATTGAACTGGGTATTAAGGACCTGACCATTGTCAGCAACAATGCCGGTAATGGCGATTATGGTCTGGCTAAACTGCTGAAAGCCGGTTCAGTTAAAAAAGTCATCTGTTCTTTTCCTCGTCAGTCAGACTCTTATGTGTTTGATGAGCTGTACCGTGCCGGAAAAGTAGAGCTTGAAGTCGTACCACAAGGTAATCTGGCGTGTCGTATTCAGGCAGCGGGTATGGGATTAGGTGCCGTGTTTACCCCAACAGGCTTTGGAACACTTTTGGCTGAAGGCAAAGAAACACGCGAGATTGATGGTAAAGACTACGTACTTGAATATCCGATCAAAGCTGATTTTGCCTTGATTAAAGCTTACAAGGGCGACCGTTGGGGTAATCTGGTTTACCGTAAATCTGCGCGTAACTTTGGCCCGATTATGGCTATGGCTGCTGATGTCACCATTGTTCAAGTCTCTGAGGTAGTAGAGTTAGGTGGATTAGATCCAGAGCACATCATTACCCCAGGCATCTTTGTACAGCATGTTGTTCAAGTCGCGCAAGCACAGTAAGCAATAAGGAGAAATAACATGAGCTACCAGAAACTCAGCCGTGACCAGATTGCAAAACGTGTGGCACAAGACATTCCCGATGGGGCCTATGTAAACCTAGGCATTGGTTTGCCAACCAAGATCGCAAGCTATTTACCTAATGACAAAGATATTTTCCTTCATTCTGAAAATGGTTTATTGGCTTTTGGCCCACCACCAGTGGCGGGTGAAGAAGACCCCGAACTGATTAATGCAGGTAAAGAGTTTGTGACCATGCTAGAAGGTGGTAGCTTTTTTCATCACGGTGACTCATTTGCCATGATGCGTGGTGGTCACCTTGATATTGCAGTGCTGGGTGCATTTCAGGTTGCAGCGAATGGTGACTTGGCGAACTGGCACACGGGTGCACCGGATGCGATTCCTGCTGTTGGTGGTGCGATGGATTTGGCAGTAGGTGCCAAGAAAGTATTTATCACCACAGACCATGTGACCAAGCAAGGTGAGCCGAAGATTGTAGCTGAGCTGAGCTATCCGGTGACGGGTAAACGCTGTGTTGACCGTATTTACACTGACCTTTGTGTGATTGATGTGACCAAAGATGGTTTAAAGGTGATTGAGAAAGTGGAAGGTCTCAGCTTTGATGAGTTACAGGCTTTGACTGGTGCAACTTTGATTGATGCGACAAAAGTTTAGGGTTTACACAGCCGCAAATTACGAGTTAAAGCAAAAGTTTTTTCTATAGGCAATGACTTACTTTTTAAGGATAAAAAGTAACAAAAATCCTTTGTTACTCAGACGCAACATCCCTGTTGTGCTTAGCAACGAGGCGACATCCATGTCGCCACCGCGAAACACTGAATAGAATGCTTTGAATACGGTTCTTGCTTATTAAGATTTGGATTTTCACCATAATTCACTATCGTGACAGGCGACATGGATGTCGCTAAGTGGAACAGGGAGGCAAGGAAGCCTCCTCTGTTCAACAAAGGTTTTTGGTTACTTTTTTAAAAAAGTGACAAGAATTAGCTACTGGCATTTGGCTCAACACGATAAGACTCCGTCGTGGCCACTTCTAACTTAGTAAAGACGAGAAGTACCAGTAAATGCTGGAAAAAGAGTCTAACGATGTGGTAATGACAGCAACAGATTTCAAAATGGAAATGTAAGAATGAAAAACGCTTATATCATCGATGCCATCCGTACTCCATTCGGCCGTTATGCCGGTGGCCTTGCACCTGTCCGTGCCGATGACCTTGGCGCTGTGCCGATTAAAGCACTCATGCAGCGTAACCCGAATGTGGATTGGGAACAGGTTGATGATGTGATCTATGGCTGCGCCAACCAAGCCGGTGAAGATAACCGTAATGTTGGCCGTATGTCAGCACTGCTTGCGGGTTTGCCATATCAGGTGCCAGCAACCACCATTAACCGTCTCTGTGGTTCATCACTCGATGCCATTGCCATTGCTGCCCGTGCTATTAAAGCAGGTGAAGCAAATCTAGTAATTGCTGGTGGTGTAGAGAGCATGAGCCGTGCACCCTATGTGATGGGCAAGTCAGACAGTGCCTTTGGCCGTAGTCAGAAGATTGAAGACACCACCATGGGCTGGCGTTTCATTAACCCAAAACTTAAAGAATTGTATGGTGTTGACACCATGCCCCAGACTGCCGAAAACGTGGCTGAACAGTTCAACGTGAATCGTGCAGATCAGGACCAGTTTGCCTTGGTGAGCCAACAACGCACCGCAAGCGCGCAAGCCAAAGGCTTTTTTTCTAAAGAAATCGTGGCAGTTGAAATCCCTCAGCGTAAGGGGGATGCAATTATTATCGGTACCGATGAACAGCCACGTGCTTCAACCCTCGAAGGCTTAAGCAAGCTTAAACCTGTGGTTAAAGCAGATGGTACAGTCACTGCGGGTAATGCTTCAGGCATTAATGATGGTGCAGCAGCTTTACTGATTGCTTCTGATGATGCAGTTCAGGCTTATAACCTAAAACCACGTGCCAAGATCATTGCTTCAACAGCAGTGGGGGTAGAACCCCGCATTATGGGTTTTGCTCCAGCACCAGCCATTAAAAAATTACTTAAACAAGCCAACCTGACCTTAGATCAGATGGATGTGATTGAGTTAAATGAAGCTTTTGCTGCACAGGCTTTGGCAGTGACCCGTGATTTAGGTCTGCCAGATGATTCTGCCAAGGTAAATCCAAATGGCGGTGCAATTGCTTTGGGTCATCCGTTAGGTGCATCAGGTGCACGCCTAGTCACCACAGCCTTAAACCAGCTTGAGCAAACAGGTGGTCGTTATGCCTTGTGTTCAATGTGTATTGGTGTGGGGCTAGGTATTGCTTTGATTATTGAACGTGTTGAAGCACATTAAGGAGAAATAAATGCCATCTTTTCAATCTGCTGATGCACAAATTAACTATCAAACTTTTGGCGAACCCTCTTCTCCTGCTCTGGTATTTTCCAACTCTTTGGGCACCAACTATGGCATGTGGCAAAAACAGTTTAATGAGTTAAAAGATCAATTTTTTGTGATCTGCTATGACACACGTGGTCACGGTTCATCATCTACGCCTGACGGCCCATACACTGTCGCGCAATTAGGTGAAGATGTTGTCCATTTACTCGACCATCTGAATATTAGCAAAGCTGCTTTTTGTGGTATTTCTATGGGCGGTTTAACAGGTCAATGGCTGGCAATTCACTACCCTGACCGTTTTAGTCATGTGGTTGTAGCAAATACTGCCGCTAAAATTGGGCAAGAACAAGCATGGCTTGACCGTGCAAAATTAGTACGTGAGCAAGGTTTACAACCAATCGCAGCTACAGCAGCTTCGCGATGGTTTACAGATCCCTTTATCCAAAGTCATCCTTCAATTGTCCACAACCTGTGTAACGACTTAAGTGCTGGCAGCGCAATAGGTTATGCCAATTGTTGCGAGGCTTTGGCTAAAGCGGATGTCCGTGAGCAATTAAAAGACATTAAAGTTCCAGTATTAGTGATTGCTGGAACTCAAGACCCAGTAACAACCGTTGGAGATGGTCAATTTATGCAGCAGCATATTCCCCAATCAAAGCTTGCAGAAATAGACGCCTCTCATATTTCAAATGTAGAGCAGCCAGAAGTTTTTAATAAAATTTTAAAGGATTTTTTAGTGAGCTAATTTAGTTTTTATAAAATTCATTCATTTCTAAAAAGGCCAATCATGGCCTTTTTTATTAACTCAAAATAGAAATTTAAATAACTTGTTCGAGAAGGTATAAATATATACCTCAAATGTGATGGAAAATTACATGGATAAATAACAGTATTTTAATTTCATGAACAGGGCTTGTTCATCAGTGACGTGAATCTAAGTTGATTCTTAAATCATTCACTTCTACATCACAATGAAAGTAAGGATATCTAAATTGAACATACTTATGCTGAACTCTCGGCCTCACCCTACACGCCCTTTAATTAAATATGGAACATTACTTTTAGGTGTGCTTTTAGCGGGTTGTAATTCTTCGTCAAGTTTAGACCCCACACCGACACAAAAGCAGATCACAATTAAGCGTGATAACTTTGGTACGCCCCATGTATATGCAAATGATACCTACGGACTTTTCTACGGTTATGGCTATTCGGTAGCGACCGATCGATTATTCCAGATGGAAATGTCAAAACGTACAGGACAAGGCACTGTTGCTGAGGTACTCGGCCCCGACTATCTTCAATATGATATTGCTACACATAGCCGTTTTGACCCAGAAAATATTAAACAACAACTTGCTGCGCTCTCACCTGAAGATCGAGCAATGTTTGAAGGTTATGCTGCAGGTTTTAATAAACGGGTTAAAGAAGTTTTAGCAGATCCAACTCTTATGCCTAAAGAGTTCACAGATCATGGTTTTAAGCCCTCAACGTGGCAAACAGAAGATATTGCTATGGTTTGGGTGGGCTTAATTTTAAATCGCTTCTTTTCGGCAAGTTCTGAAGTCTCAAATTTAGATTTACTCACACAACTGCAAAAAGAAAAAGGCCAAGAAGAAGGCCTTAAAGTCTATCAACAATTACGCTGGCTAGATGACCCAAGCGCTCCAACCATTATTCAATCTGCACAAAAACCACAGCTAGTAGCACGCCAACAGCAAATAATTAAAGACATTAGCCCCATCTCGAATAAAGCAGCAAAAACCTATTTAGCCCAAGCTCGCATTGCTTTAGGTAAAAGTGTGGTAGATGGCGTACCGACTGCAAGTAATGCTTGGGTTTTAAAAGGCGATAAGACTATTGAAGGTCAAGCAGTTTTATATAATGGCCCCCAACAAGGATGGTATACACCAGCAATCACCTATAGCATTGGTTTACATGGTGCTGGCTATAATTTGACAGGTATTACACCAGTCGGATTACCTGCAATTTTATTTGGAACCAATGGAAAAATAGCATGGGGGTCTACCGTAGGTTCGCTCGATACTAACGATGTTTACCAACTCACTCTAAATCCAAGCAATTCAAAAGAATATTTATATAAAGGAACTTATATTCCATTTGAGCACAAACAAGTAAAAATTAAAGTTAAGAATCAAGCTGACCATGTTTTAGATGTTTATAAAAGTAAACAAGGTTTTGTAAGTACATGGGATGAAAATAACCATACGGCGTATGCACAAAAACGTAGCTGGGAAGGCGTAGAAATTGAAAGCTTATTAGGATGGGCAAATGCCGCGAAGGCCTCCAACTGGGATGAGTTTCTTGCTCAAGCCAAACGTGTAGCGGCTTCTATCACTTGGTTCTATGCCGATACTAAAAATAATATTGGTGTTGCTGCTTTAGGCCGCTTACCTATTCGCCCTGAAAACCAGCATATTCAGCTTCCAGCTAAAGGAGATGGTTCAATGGAGTGGCAAGGTTTTTACGACTTCTCACACAACCCTAAAGAATACAACCCACAAAAAGGCTATATCACAAGCTGGAATAACAAAGCCTATGCTGGTTTACGCTCAGATTCCTCAAACTTTTCTTATGTAGATCGGGTCAATGAACTGCTTGAACCTTTAGAAAGTAAACCCAAACTGAGTCAGCAAGAAATTTGGGAAATTAATAAAACGGCAGCATGGTCTGATTTAAATGCTCGCTATTTTGTGCCTTATATGATCAAAGCTGCACAAAGTCCTAAAGCATCACCATTAGCTAAAAAAGTAGCTCCTTTGCTTGCCAATTGGGATCTTAAATTACGTCCAGACAGCGAAGCAAAATACTATCAAGGTGCGGCACCAGCCATTACGCGCGTATGGCTCAATCAAATGATTGAACTGGTACTCAAACCCAACCTATCAGAGAATATTTATAAGCGTTATACCGATACGCTTTATCCGATAAATAATGATCCACGGAGTGCACAACCAGCGAGTGCATCGAAATTAATCTGGAATGCACTGCAAGGAAAACAGGCAAGCGTTCCTCAGAATGTTGATTTCTTAAAAGGGCAAACAGCAGATGAGGTTGTATTAAAGGCTTTAGAAAATGCGCTGACTGAACTTTCAAAACAATATCACTCTAACGACCCGAATGACTGGAAAATTCCGGTCGCAACCATGGGCTTTTCCAGCAAAAATTCGGTAGGTATTCCATGGGCTGATCCATCGCATGAACAACAGCTCAGCACTTATGGAAATACGGGAAGTGCAACCTTCAGAGTGGTTTTAAATCCAAATCAAGTCACGATGTGTTCAATTTTAGCTCCTGGACAAAGTGGCTTTATTAATCAAAATGGAAAACCTGATGCCCACTTTGCTGACCAACTCCCTTTATTTGAAAGTTACAAATGCAAAGATGATGCCGTTAGCCAAAAGCAAATCGACCAATCAACTCAACAAAGCATCACTTTAAACTATTAACTTTTAGTCCAATTTTTATTTTAAAGACAGAGGTTTGTTATTTATAAAATGACAAACCTCTTTATTGGCTTAATACCGAATCATGACCGATTTTAACTCGGTGTAATCTTCGATAAATGCATCTGAAAACTCTCTTCCTATCCCTGAAGCTTTAACGCCGCCAAATGGAACCGACGGATCTAAGAAAGTATGCATATTGACCCATAAAGTCCCTGCTTCAATTTTAGGAATTAAACGCAAAGCTTTAGACAAATCATTTGTCCAGATACTGGCGGTTAAACCAAAACGCGATTGATTCATAAGCTGAATAAGCTCTTCATCAGTTTCAAACGGCATTACCCCAACCACTGGTCCAAATGTCTCTTCTGAAAATAAAGGATCCTCGGTATTTTTAAAGGAAATTAAAGTCGGCTGCACAAAATATCCTGTCTGATCTAAAGCCTCACCCCCTACAATAATCTGGTTGTTTGCTTTTGCCATATCTAAATAATGTTTCACTTTATGAAAGTGTGGCTGGTTAGAAAGTGGACCAAACATACTTCCTTCATCCATCGCTGACCCAATTTTGAAACCAGAGAGTGCTTTAGAGAGTTTTTCCACCAATTCATCGTATTTTGTATGGTGTACAAAAAACCGCTCTGGAGATGCGCAAACTTGACCTTGATGCACAAAAGTTGCTTGCAACAAAGTCGGTAAAATCTCATCAATATTGGCATCAGCCAAGATTGCTATGGCATTTTTACCGCCTAGCTCCAGACTTACCCGAGTTAAATCACTGCTCACTGCGAGCTTGCCAATCGCAATGCCTGTTGGTACTGAACCTGTAAACGAGACTTTCTTAACGAGCGGCGACTCAATTAAATATTGTCCTGTATCGCCCTTACCCGTAACCACATTAATCACACCAGCCGGTATACCTGCCTCAATGGCAAGTTCGGCTAAACGTAATAAAGATAAGCTGGCAAACTCACTTGGTTTAAGCACAATGGTACAACCAGTTGTTAAAGCTGAACCGATTTTCCAAACACCAATCATCAGTGAAAAATTCCATGGCACAATCCCTGCGACTACACCAATCGGTTGCCTTAAAGTAAAGGCTGTATATTTTTCACCTTGTATTGATGGAATAGAAGGTTGCATGGTTTGGCCATTAATTTTGGTTGCCCACCCAGCAAAGTATCTTAAGAAAATAACAGATTGTGCGACTTCAAGATGGCGGGAAATATTGATGAGTTTTCCAGTAGATAAAGTCTCGAGCTGAGCAAGTTCTTCACCATATTGCTCAATTAAATCAGCCAGTTTATTCAGTTTAACGCCACGTTCATACGGTGTCGTTTCCGCCCAAGCATTTTGGAAAGCATGTTCAGCACTTTTCACGGCGCTTTCAACGTCTTGTTGACTACCAATACTAATTTGAGCAACCACTTGTTCAGTCGATGGATTTACTATATCCACTTTATCTAAATGCTCAGCAGCAACTAACTTTCCATCAATAAAGTGTCCATGTTGACGTGCCATAAATTGCTGTACGCTTGCTAGAATTTGAACTTCACTCATTTTTATTTCTCTCAATTCATTTAAAAGAATCTATTAATAGATGTATTGCAGAATCAACTGTGCATACACATTGGTTTTGTCATCGTAGTTTTGAGTACCGCCACTCTGGATATCCTGTTTAGGCTTATAGAGTCCAACCAACGGAATAACGTTAAGTTTTTTATTGACGGACCAAACCGAGAACACATCCAGCTCCTGTCCATCGACATTGCTTAAAGACTTATTTACTGTTTTGAACTTATAGGCCAAAGCACCCAACATAAAATTTTCTTTTAAGTTCATCATGTAAGAGACTTGATGAATATCTGCATTTTTATTGAATGGGCCAGCATAATTTCCGGCAACTTCTCCCTGAAACCACGTGCCAAACCCAACCGTATTCCCATAAAACATCGGATCGTATTGGTCTGAAAAATGGCTAAAACGGTAACCTAATGAGGGCGTATATTTTGAAGATAAAAAGTTATAGTTCAGCCCTACGTAACCTGCATTTTCTTGACCATCTTTTTTATCTTGAACAACAAACTCAGTTTTAAGTTGTAGTTCTGACAAAGGTTGATAATTTAAGCGTAAGGCATAATTTTTAAGGTCTTGTCGTCCTGAAACTTGTTCAGCATCTTCAAGGTCTAATACATTTAAGTAAGTAAACCCAACGCCCTTATCTTTAAGCTGATACATCAGATCAGTTACAAAGAGTTCAGATGAAAATTGTGCTTTATTATTCGATTTTAAATAAGCCAGTTTTAGCGTTGTATTCTCTTGCGGTTTGTATTGAAGCAGACTGGTAAAATCAAAGCTGCGTCGTGCTGCCAGATAATATGCCCCGCCTCGGTCTAAGGCGCCATCTGCTGGAGGTTTGCCGAGATTTAATGCATCACCCGCAATGAAAAAACCATCACCAATCATGATATTTTGTCGGCCAATACTTAAATCATAGGTAGCCAACTCATCTTTATTGGTACCGTCTTTAAAGCCAATGATCCATTCATTCACATCTGTTTTGCGTTCCTTACCATTACTATTTTGGCCTGCGTCGCCATCGCCAAATGTTGCTGAGCTAATACCACTCAAGCTTGCATAGAGCTGATTATTTTTAAAGGTATATTGCCCTTTAGCACCATATTTAAGGTGGCCCTCTTGCCAATTTATTCTTTCTTCATCTAGGTTTTCTCCGTTATAGCTTTTACCGCTACTAAAAGCCCCAAAAGTTGCTTCAAAAGTCGGTTTAATTTCAAGCTCACCAGCATGCACAGTTGAAAAAAATGAGACAAAGAGAGTCCCTCTCATCACTTGAGAAAGTAGAGTTTTCATACAAAATTCCTTTTTGTGAACGGCTTACCAGCGCTCAGGAATGGGTAACTTATTCGTTACCCATTCTGGCTCATGCACATTTTTAGTGATGGTCGTGCTGCGTGTTTTGCTCTTCTTCACCCAAGTTTAAAGTCGGCGTGTTGTCAAAGAAGTTCCACGGTTTGATGAGGGTATTGACCCACTCTGTCGGCATGATTGGCCATTCTTCAGCACGTGCTACATGCGTTGTACCTGTTGTCATCCACACCACAAGGTCTTTATTTTCAATATTTTCGTTGTTGCCAATGAATTGACCTAAGCCTGTGTCATGAGTCGAACGGTTTGAATATTTACCTTCAGGATAGCGCTCTTCTGGATTGTACTGAGTCACCCAAATTTGCTTATCCATAAAATTAAGACGTTTAAATAGCCATTCATCTTTAGAAAAATTGGCTCCTTTTGCCACAGGGTGTGTTCCACCTGCAAACGGAATCAATTGGTAAGAAACTGGATTACCTAATTTATTTTCCTTGTTGAAATTCGTGAGTAAGCGAATGGTGGATGGATCAAATTTTTCAGCTGCATTTTGTTCATTGGTAATCACGCGGCTATCAATTTGCATCGTACTTGTACGAACATCACCTTTGTCGTTGGCCTTCACTACAGGGTCCATGTGCATGGAGCTGTTTTTTTCACCATCTACATCCATATCTAAACGGAAGTTATAGATGTGCTGATGCGTTGTACCCACAATATTATGGTCAATCAAAGTTCCATATTTGGTGTCTTCTTTTGCGGTGCTGTCATGCATGGTGCGTGATTTAACGCCTTTCACGGCTTCAATACCTGTTGCGCCCGCATTAATTCCAATTACACCATTTTGAGCAAATACCCAGTCAAACATGTAATCGTAGTTACCGACTGTACTAATCCAACGCACCACAAGTTCACGGCGTGCTTCACTGGCATCTTGGTTACCAAAAATTTCATGATGTTTATATTCAGGTCCAGCATAACGTTCAAACACAGCAATAGCATTTGGAATTACTTGTGGTTGGCCTTTGTAATCTGCAATCACGGCATCAAGTAAAACAGCGTTGTCTGGTGCATCAGTTCCCGGAAGAATAGATGAGGTAAGGGTTCCCATCCCATATTCGCCAGAGTCCAAATAAGATTTGAAGTACCATCCAATATCAGGGTCGCCATATGGAACCACCATTCCACCAAGGTTACCTTCATACATGACTTTACGTTTTACGCCCTTATCTTTATAGGTCACGGTTGAAAGCTGTAAGCCAACACGAGAATCTAAGGCCACATGGAAGCACCAGTTACCCCAGTGTACGGTTTGGCCTGTAATGGAAAAGTTCTTACCCTCTGGTTCAGTAATATTGAGTGGTTTTAGCTTACTTGCTACGGGCTTATTCGACATATAAGGTCGATTTGCCATTGGCACAGGAATGATCGCGCCTTCTTCAATCTTAATAATTTTTTCTTTATCTAAATCGACTACAGCAACTAAATTTTCAATAGGATGCGCCCAGTAGTTACCATCTCCTACATCGAGGTAAGCGACGACTTTTAATATATTGAGTTGTTTATCAAGTCCATCTTTACCGCCAAAATATCCAACGGTCAGTGGTGTAGCAATCACTTTCTTCACATCTGTGATGCCGCGTTTGCGTAAAGCATCTTGATACTCTTTACTTGTCTCAATTACACGCTGTACGGCCTCAAAATTATCTAGAAGCACCATTCCATGAGTGTCTTTAAGTACATTCCATTTGGTGACTTGTTGAGTGTTAAGATTAACTTCACCTTCAATCGCTTGACTCCCCTTTAACAAAATGAAAGATGCAATTCGAGCGTCTTTAAATTCTTTGTGATTAATAAAGTAATCCCAAACTTTTGCTTTTTCAGGCTCTTTAAGCTTTAACTCGGCAAAACGCATATTTTTATAGGCGTATTTCGAGCGGTTAATGACATCAAATGTCTTTTTAATTTCGTCGGAATTTAAGCTATTAAGTGGATGAAATGTATTTTCAATTTTAAAGGTTTGATCTAAACCAGACTGGAAAACTTCATTAAAAAAATCTTTTCCAATAACAGGTTTACCATCTTTAATTAGTAAAGGCACACTGAGCTTGAAAGGTTTGCCATTCACCAAAACCTGATCTGAGTTAGGTTTAGCTCTAACCACCATAGAACCCTTGGTAATCATATAAGTATTGGTAAAATCATCTTTTACAACTTTGGCGCCCTGCTCACCCATGTTTTGATAAAGAGACACCATTTCGGCTTTTTCACCATGAGCATAAGCTTGAGTATTTAATCCCCAAAAGCTTGCAGCGATTGATAAGTTAAGTGCCAATATTTTTTGTATATCATTGAATAATCGTTGTTTACGCATCGGTTTCATCCTTTTCATCTATCCCTGAACTATCTGAATCAGACAGTTAAAAATGCACTATCCTGTGTGTGAAATTTATTAGACCAACTTAATATTTCTATAGTTATTAAGCTTATCTAACCTGCTCTAATGAATTTAATTTCAACACAGTTACATAGGGCTAGCTTGTTCAGGAATGACCCAGAACTTGTCTAAAAATGACATCAAGAGATGAAAGGTTTAAGCCGATATACCTTCTCTAAATTCTTTAGGAGAAATACCATAAGTCTTTTTAAAGATTTTTGAAAAATGCGCACCATCCCAAAATCCCCATTTCAAAGCAATTTGGGTAATCGAGCTTTGTTTATTTCTTTTATCGAGTAAATCTGTTTTGACTTTTTCTAAGCGTTTGAGCTGTATATATTTGTTAATAGATAAATTTTCTTGAAGAAACAGACGATAGAGATGACGTAACGATACCCCAATATGTTCTGCAATTAATTTAGGTGTTAAATCCGGTTTTGCTAAGTTTTCTATAATATAGCGCTCAGCTTTTTCCATCAGGTTATTAGAGCTATTAATATTTTTATAATTAATTGTAGGTTTGATTAAAGCAATTAATGCATCTTCAAAAGCATTACCATCTTCGGTTGCATACCAGAGTTTAATATTTTCAGCAGACATGTTTTTCAAAATATTCTTGAGTAAAAAACCACTCATATTTTGAGTAATCAGCTTTCCAAAATATTCAGTACTAATATTTTCTTTAAGTAATTTTTCACGCGACAAGTGCACTGAAATCTGGCTAACCAACCCTTGCGGGTACATCGAAATGGTTTCGACCGGATCTACCAACACAATATCGCCTTCATTCAGGCTAAGAGTCTCATTTTTATATTCGAGCAGCATTTTTCCTGAATACTGCAAAATCAAAAAGCAAAAACGATTATTCACTCGATCGATTTCATCGGCTTTTCGGACAATCTTATTTGCATTATTTCTGATAAAAGCAATTTCGGTGTCACCCAATAAAAAACATTGAACCTCTCCAATGAATAAATTACGCGTACCATCAAAATCTGTTTCAAAATTTCCGCAAACATTCTTGATATGGGTTGTCCAATTCAACAATGCATCACTTACATATTGGTTCATCCCTTACCTCTCTATACACGTGCTACCGCGAAATATTTTCTTTCGCGGTAGTTCACTGTCTTGGCTTATTTGCAATCATGTTTTATTGATAAACAAATTGTGTGCCAAAAAATTCCTTATCCTTGGAATTCTTTTGATTATAGTCAGCTAGATGTAAAGAAGCTGATAAATCAATTCAATTTATCAGCTTAATGAGGCTTATGCTACTCCTGCAAAGTCTCGCAGCATGGTAATAAAAATATCCTTTTGTTCCTCAGAATATTTTTTAAACACTTCATTTTGGTGGCTATCGGCAATATCAAATAAATACTGCGCCGTTTGTTTACCTTTCTCGGTCAGTGCGTATAAATTATCGTGATCAACCAGCAATCCTTCAAATTTTAAAATTTCCGCCGATCTTTCAACTTCTTGCATTGGCATGGCAATATCTCGTGGTAAATCTTCTTTACTCGAAGCAGTACCACTGGCCAAAACCAGCAACAGCCGTGATTCACTGGTTCGAAAGCCAGAAGCCATTTGCTTAGGAATATAGTCAGTTTGATAAGCTTTAAATGCACGGCTCATCAAGTAACAGACATTATTATATAAGTGCCCATAATGTGTTTGGTCTACGCCGTTCTGTTCCGTCTGTTTAACTTGAAGGCTTGGATGCGGCATAACACAAGAATATGCACCTTGATGGTACACCAACGGGCTTCGACCTTGGTCATGGAAACGAACCACTTTACCAACAATAATCCAGTGGTCACCACCTTCAATAACCTGATAACGTTCACACTCAAACACCGCAGAACAATTTTCTAAAATTGGCGCACGTCCTGCACCAAGCTGAAAGTTTGTGTCTGCAAATTTATCAATATTGCGTCTCGAAAACTTATTAGACAACTCAATTTGTGTGCCCGATAAAATATTGACGGCAAAATGTGTCGCTTCTTCAAACACTGAAAAACTTGAAGACTTTTTATCAATACTCCACAAAATAAGTGGTGGATCGAGTGATACTGAGTTAAAACTATTTGCAGTTACACCAACTTTCTCACCTTGTGCATTTTGTGCGGTAACGATAGTAACGCCTGTTGCAAAATTTCCTAATGCCCGTCGAAACTGTAGTGGATCAACCGTAAACTCATCTATTTGTTGTAATACATTCATCATCTTTCTCCTAAACCTTCTCTTACATCCATATAAATCGCGAGAGCATTAGATATCTAAAACTAACCTCGGTGTTTTAGAGCGCGAACAGCACACCAATATTTGCTCATTGCTGGCTTTTTCTTCGTCAGTAAAGTAAACATCTCGATGATCAGGTTCACCTTCAATCACATCGCACATACAGGTTCCGCATACGCCTTGCTCACAAGACATTTCAATCTCGATGCCTTCTTTAGCCAAAGCCTGCAAAATGGTTTCACCTGCTTCAACCATAATGATTTTTCCACTACGCTCAGCCACCACCTCAAATGAATCTCCTGAGGTGTCAGTTTCGACTTGGAAATATTCTTTGTGAATTTGCTGCTCAGGAAAATTGTGAGTTGTAGCAAGGTTAATCACCCAGTCCATAAAACCGACTGGACCACAGGTGTAAATATGGCTCTCAAGGTCAATATCTTTAATGGCAGATTCAAAAAACGCTCTGTGGCTTGCACCTTCGGATTTAAAATGGAAGGTTGTGTATTTTGCTAACTCACCATTTTTAATTTCATCAACAAAAGCACAGTTTTCAGGACTAGCACCACAGTAGTGAAGTTCAAATGATTCGCCTTCATCGGCAAGTTGATATGCCATGGTAATTAACGGCGTAATTCCAATTCCACCGCCAATCAATACACTGTGTTTGGCTTTTAAAAGTGGAAATAAATTTTTTGGCTCACTGACCTGAATTTGCATGCCATCTTTAATTTCATCAAAAGCTGAGACCGATCCGCCACGTGATTCAGGGTCACGTAAAATTCCAAGGCGGAACTTACCTTCGTCATTTGGATTTTGGCAAAGTGAATATTGACGCACCATACCATTGGGTAAGTGCACGTCAATATGTGCACCAGCTTCAACTTTTGGCAATGCTGCGGAGGTTGCAGACTCAAATTCCATGACTGCAATATTTCCGCCTTCAACATGGCGATTTTTAACGACAACATCATAAAGTGTAGTCATGATTTAACTCCCTTTTCATGCTTAAGCTACATGCTTAGCGCATGAATAAACCACCGTTAATATCCCATGTTGCACCAGTCACAAACCCCGCATTTGGACTCGCGAGCAACCCACAAGTTTCGGCAATAAAATGCATACTTCCTAAGGCTTTAACAGGAATATTCTGGATGAACTGTTCCATTTTTTCGTCTGACACCACACTATGAACAATCGGTGATTCCATCGGTCCCGGTGCAATCGCATTGACCGTCACCCCTTTTGCAGCAAATTCTTTAGCAAAAATTTTGGTTAAAGTGACAATCGCACCTTTGGTTGCCGCATAGTGTGCACCCGTAGCAGTACCGCCATTTTGTCCCGCTAAAGACGCCATATTAATGATGCGTCCATAGCCTTTCTTAGTCATATATTGGCCAATAATTTGGCAAGCCTGAAAGGTGCCACGTTGATTGACTTGGGTCACCCAATCAAAATCGGCTGCGGTAATTTCTAATACCGGAGTTGCCTTAGTGACAGTTGCATTGTTAATTAACACATCAAGTTTTGAAAATTTCTCTTCAATCCATTGCACTACGGCATGAAAATCTGCTTCGACCGAAATATCTAATTTCACGGGAAACATATTTTGTGCATGCTGGCTTTGCGCCTTTGCCTTTTCGGCCTTTTCAAGCGTACTGGCTGACAAAATCACTTGATGGCCTTGGCTCGCAAAATATTCAGCAATAACATTACCGAGTCCTGAAGCAGCCCCTGTCACTAAAACAACCTGTTTCATTTGCTGCTCCTAAAGAATATAGCTAATACCAGCCAAGGTATCGGTTGAGTTAACCAAATTAATGATTTTACGATTAATTTTAAAACCTGTAGCCGCATCACGAACCAAATGGTAAGTAATATCTGCGGTATAATGTTTTAAGTTTTCTTTACGGAACTCACGTAAGTTTTGAGCACAGCGTAAAACGATTTCATTGTCTTGATCTTGAATAACTCGTACACGAGAAACACTGCGTACCGTATTTGCTTTCGGCGCTGTAGAAATCGCTTCACCATTTTCAAGACGCTCTACACGTAAAGTACGCATATGGTTATCGTCATAGGCATAATTTAAGTTGTTTTCGTAGTCGGTTAGGTTTGGATCAATCGGAATGATATAAACGCCTTTTTCATTCCATAAATTGAGCCATTCACGATATTCACTGTGGTCTAACATGTCTGCTTCAGCCCAGATGAAAGCAGTGACTTCATTTAATAATTGCAGATTCATATTCATTGCTCTCTCCTTAAGCCGTCATCATCTTTTTCCACTGCTGATAGGCGGCGCGCATACCTGTTTCAGCACTGACATCACTTTTTAAGCCATCTTCAGTTTGCACTTCGCCCGGTAAACCACGGTTGAGCATGATCCATAAATCATTGCCTGCATTGGCGCCGTGTTGTACACGCTCCCAAGCTTCAGAGTCATCTGGTGTACCAAAACCAAATGGACCTTGGAAATGTTCATGCAAACGCAAGCGGTATTGGTTGGCAATTTGTGGACCGCCATCCATCGTAATCACCGAGTGATGAATTTCTGTTTCAGCAACTGAAATTGGCTGTAACACACGGAAGAACGCCATTGAGCATGCAATATTTGGGAATAAATTTAAGTTGAAGCCAGAACCACCGACAGCACGCACAATACGGCGCACTTCTAATTCTTCATGACCTTCATCACGAAGTGCTTGAGCCAAGTCTTCAAAACGTTCCTGAATTGGACGTTCCATTAATTCTTCGTCTAGATCGACCAGTTCAGGAATCATCACCATGACACTGTGACCATTACCTAAATCTTCAACAAAACCCGGCTGGTTTTCGAAGTTAAAGAGTTCTTCAGTTTTTTCATCAACAGAACTTAAGAATGACTTGTGTACCAACGGAAAGTGATATGCATCGGTCGTATTTTCAAGCTGAATTTTCCAGTTACCAGGGAAACGGAAACGGTGTTCACCCAACACTTTAATTGGATAACCCGCACCTTGTTTCATAAACAGGTCAATCCATTTTTTTGCAGGTCCAAGGAACTCTTCAAGCGGCTGAATGTCTTCTTTAAATGAAGCGAAGATCATGCCGTTATATTCTTCTACACGCAGACTAACCAACGGTAACTCAGATTTATCTAAGCAATCACCGTAGCTTTCCGGAGATGGCACACCACGTAAGCTACCGTCTAATGCATAGCTCCAACCGTGGTACGGACATACAAAACTATTGGTTTTCCCTTTTTTATGTTCGCATACGGTTGCTGCACGGTGACGGCAACGGTTTAAAAGTACGTGGACTTTCTTTTTACGGTCACGCACCGCAACAACAGGCTGTTTACCGATATTAATAGTTTTATAGCTTCCGCCTTCCGGAATTTCGCTGGCATGTGCAACCCATACCCAAGTGCTATAAAAGATTTTTTCCATTTCTTCATCAAAAATGCGTTCATCTTTATAAAGAGAAGTATGGGCACGGTCACTTTGAACCAAACCCTCGTAATCAATACCAATGTTGTGCGTTGGGATAATACTGTTCATATCAATAGTCCTTTTAAATATGTCCTGAGTCATTCCTGGGAAGGTATCGGCAGTTCGGCTTCACTGTGCCAATGCGATACGGGACGACTGAAAATATTCTGTGTCTGGAAATGTTTAATTTTCCATGTTCCATCTACTTGCTTTTGAAACTTCACGTTGAGCTTTGCTGCATTCAGATGACTACGACCATCTTTAAACATTGAAGTTTGCAACATAAGCCATGAAGCATTTGCATCATTTTGATTTACATAAATTTGCTCTGAATTTACAAAGTGCGCATTCATGACAAAGTGAGATTCTTTTTGGGTATAGCTTTTAAACATGTCGTAAATCGACTGCCAAGAATCATATCGACCAAAAGATTTGGCATATTTCTCACCAATACCTTCCCAAATGCAGTCTTGATCAAAAAGATTCATTAACTCATCAAGATCTGTATTTGCATTGAGCTCGTCGCAGATTTCCATATAACGGTTCAGACAGTTACGAATAGCGTTATGGGCTTCTAACTGTTCTAGCCGCTCTATGATTTCTGCAATATTCACTTTGTCATTCATTACAGTCGCCTTAACGTTGGATAATCAATTCACGTCCAACACGAGCTTCAACTTTGCAATATTTCCAAAGTTTGTATGGACCTTCGCCCACAACCGTAGTTCTAAACAAGTTACAAGCTGCATGTACGGTTTCAATATCTGGAACATCTGCAAGCAAATACGTGGTCCATGGCCAACCTGCACTTGGACCAACCATGCTTTGGTCATCATCAAGATTTCCAAAAACATGTACGCCCGGTAAGTCATGAATGCCATTCCACATTTCACCAAATGCTGCCCAAACTGCTTTTGCTTCAGCAGGTTCCGCATCAAAAAAGTTTTGGTTAATACCCATGCAGAATAAAACACGTAATGATTTTTTAGCTTCCATTTCAATATCCTTTAAAAAATTAAAAACTTATAAATAACCTGGGGTTGGCTTCAACCCGAAACTGATTGATCCTGCATTTTGTAATGTTGCATCACCCATAAAGGCATGCTGAGTCACCACGTTGGTGTCATTCACAAAACGGCTAAATGGATTGTTGGTATAGATCGCTGTCATGCCAGCTAGCATTTGCATTTTTCGCGTCACTTTGGCGCAAACTCGAGCTGCATGGGTACATGCCAGACGCATATCGCTAATTTGTTCAGCAGTTGCTTCACGCCCAGCAATAATTTCATTCCAAACAGTGTCCATGGTTTGATAAAACCAAGACTTTGCAGCCTGAAACTCTGCATCAGCTTGAGCAAACTCATATTGAGTCACTGGGCGGTTGGCAATTTCTGTTCCACCTGTAATAGATGCTTTACCGGGTGCCAATTTTTCAAATTCCTCTAAAGCAGCAGCTGCAACACCAATACCCACCACAGTTAAAACTTGGGTCGCTAAAGAGAGTGACGGATATTTAAAAAATGGCTCACTCAGTTTTGACGGTTCACCACGTACAAAGGTCCATTTCTTTTCGACCAATACATCTTCGACCACCAAATCATGGCTTCCTGTACCTTTTAAGCCAACGGTGTCCCATGTCATTTCAATTTTGGCTTTTTTTGCAGGCATCACTGCCATGCGTGGTAAGCCTTGCATTTCATTGTTTTTAAGCGGTGAAATCCCCACACCAACAATGTCGGCTCCCATACAGCCGCTTGAAAATTTCCAGCGTCCACGAACCACTACACCTTCATCGGTAATTTCGGCAGGCTGCGGCGGAAAAATACCTCCTGCAAAGACCACATCTGGCCCGTTTTGGTACAATTCTTTAAGCGTTTCTTCTGGCAAACTTCCTAAATACGCAGGGCTCATACCGAAACTTGCTACCCAACCCACTGAACCGTCAGCTTTAGATAAAGTTTCGATTAATTCGCAAAACTGTCGTGGTGACCATTCTTCACCGCCAAAACGTTTTGGAACTAATGCACGGTAAACACCAATCTGTTTAAGTTTTTCGATAATGTCTTGGCTCACATACGCCTGATTATCGAATTCGCCTGTACAGGCGCGCTCACGAATTTCTTGACACAAAGCAGCTAAATCTATTGCTTGTCCTTGAGAAGTAAACTCCATTTTAGACAACTTATTCATCATCTAACTCCTTGTAATTTATTGCATTGCATAAACACAAAATTTAGCTATTGCGCATAATTGCTCATCTTTTTGATGCTTCGATACGATCTGTAAGCCCACAGGTAAACCTTCACTGGTTTCAAGTGGCACTGAAATGGCTGGATGTCCTGATAAATTAAATGGACGAACTAAACCTGTAAGATTCAGAAAAGCGACTGTATTTTCAGCTTCAGCAACTTTTGGTGGAATTTGCGGAAGTGTTGGTAAAATCAATGCATCATATTTTTCTAATAAAGCATCAAGTTCTTGAATAAGCTTTTGCTTTACGACTTCAGCTTGTTTCACTTGCTCTAAAGTGGTTTCAGCAGCTTTTAACAGGCGATTATTTACGTCAGCACCAATTAAGCCCGTTTGAGTTAACTCACCAAAAGCTTGCCAATTTTCATAATTAATAATCTGCATGCCTGCGTCAAAAGCGGCTTCAAAATGTTCAACTTTTTCTAAAGTGGTCTGTAAATTCGCTTTTTGAAGTGCTTGACGAATACAATTCCAAATAACGCCATCTGCTTTTACATCTAAAACTGCAAGTTTTGGTGCGCTAGTACATTGGGCAGGTTTAAAACTTGGGTCAATAATTTGCATGGCTTTTTCAATCATTTCGACTGAATTTGCAAAAGGACCAACGCAATCTAAAGAACTGGACGACGGATATACGCCTTTTCGACTTACACGACCAAAAGTCGGTTTTAAACCAAAAACTCCACAGCATGCAGCGGGCATACGAATAGAGCCACCCGTGTCAGTACCTAAAGTAAAGTCAGCTTGTTTTGCTGCAATCGCCGCAGCCGAGCCACTTGAAGACCCACCAGGAATAAGTTCAGGATATTTTGGATTAATGGGTGTACCAAAAGCATGGTTAATGCCAGTAATGCCAAAAGCCAATTCGTGCAAATTCGTTTTCGCAATAATTTCACAATCTGCTTTTAAAATGTTTTTAACGACTTCAGCATCATCTTGAGCTGGTTCAACATTTAACAAAGCTCGACTGCCAGCAATGGTTTTTAGACCCTGAATATCAATTGTGTCTTTAACCATGACCTTGAGCTTGCCACTTCCTTTGTGTACGCTTTGGCTAATAATATTCATTCACTTTTCCATGTATTTTTATCTATTTATTAAAATATGGTAAAATTTAATGGAATTGTCAAGTATTTTTTATAATTTGTACTCAAGGAAATATGCAAAATTTTGTTTATAATAGGATTACCCTTTTTTCCTAAGTTATTGCTTAGCTATGCTTGATCATTTAGAACAATTTCTTCCTAATAAAGAACCGTCGAGTATTCAAAACTTCCCTTTTTTTTGGATTTCCCAAGTTAATGGAAAATATTCACAACTTATTGAAAAATCAATAAAAAAACTAGGTATCGACAATACGCGCCGTAAAATTATTTTAAGTACCAATGCTTTAGGTGAAGCCAGTATTACCGACATTGCCAATCTTTCTACTTTAAAATTAACCACTGCAACCAAGGCCGTATATCGATTAGTTGAAGATGAAATTGTTGAGGTCTACTCCTCTACCACCGATGAACGGATCTCAATGGTGAAATTAACTGCTAAAGGTATTGAGCTGGTTGAACAAATTAATCAGATTAGTGTTGTGACCTTAGCTGGTATTTTGAATGCTTTTTCAGAAGATGAACTCCACAATCTAAATAACCAGTTGAAGAAATTATTTGATCTGATGCCTTCAAGCTAACTTAGATTTCTTATTTATCTTGTTTAAACATGAAAGAGTTAGCAGAAAACCGATATGATCTTCTGCGACTCTCTAAAAATTATTAATATTTATCAAAAAGCTAAAAGTTTCGTTCTTCTTTTCCTTTCTATAATTCATAGTCATTTATAAATTTTCTGATTGTTTAAATACCTATTAGGTATCTAAACATACTTAATAAGTAATGGAATTTTACATATAAAAAGAAAATAATATTTCCATCATATAGAAATTCTAACCCTCTTCTTTAATTATCTTTGTCTGCATATGCAGTTTGTATGTAAGGCAATTCTTCAATCAAATAGGTTATTTATTTTTCAAAAGTTATTGGGGGGAAACCAAATTATCTTTTAGGAAACATAGATAGCCGAGATTCAACTTCTCTAAAAGAGTTTTATACATAAGGATTAAGTGTATGAACCAAAGTAATATCGCTGTTGAAAGGACACAAAAGAAAACCAATGCATATGCATGGTATGTAGTCGTACTCTGTATGTTAGCGTACATATTTTCATTTATTGACCGCCAAATTCTGGCACTGATGATTGAGCCAATTAAAGCAGATCTTCAACTTTCAGATACTCAGTTTAGCCTATTACACGGCCTCGCTTTTTCGCTGTTTTACGCTTTAATGGGTTTACCTCTAGCCTATATTGCCGACCGATTTTCACGCCCAAAACTGATTTCAATCGGTATTATTGTCTGGAGTCTGGCAACAGCCACTTGTGGTTTAAGTAAAAACTTTATTCAACTATTTTTAAGCCGTATGGCCGTTGGTGTGGGCGAAGCTGCCTTATCTCCTGCTGCATATTCAATGTTTAGCGATATGTTCAATAAGGACAAACTAGGCCGCGCTGTTGGTATCTATTCGATTGGCGCTTTTTTAGGTGGTGGTATTGCCTTTTTAGTCGGTGGCTATGTCATTAACTTACTTAAAGGCGTGACTTTAATTGAGGTTCCATTGTTGGGCGCTATTAAAGCATGGCAAATCGCCTTTTTGGTTGTGGGTTTACCCGGCATCATTATTGGTTTGCTATTTATCCTGACAGTTAAAGACCCAGCACGTAAAGGACAGCAGCTCAACCAAAATGGTCAAGTTGACCAAGTTAAATTTACACAATGTCTTCAGTTTATTAAAAAGCATTCAAAAACCTTTGCCTGTCACTATTTAGGTTTTACCTTCTATGCTATGGCACTGTACAGTCTTACTAGTTGGACACCTGCATTTTATATTCGTAAGTTTCAACTCGCTCCAACAGAAACAGGTTACATGCTCGGTACGATTCTGTTAATTGCCAATACATTAGGGGTGTTTTGTGCAGGTTGGTTAAATGATTGGTTTATTAAAAAAGGACGCCAAGATGCTCCGATGATTACCGGAGTGATTGGTATTGTTGGTCTTATTATTCCAATTTCATTTTTTACTCAAACTGACCAACTCTGGCTTTCAGTGAGTCTACTCATTCCAGCGATGTTCTTTGCATCGTTCCCTCTGGTGATCTCGGCAACTGCGTTACAAATGTTGGCCCCAAATCAATTTAGAGCACGTCTTTCTGCCCTCTTCCTTTTGGTCAGTAACTTAATTGGGCTGGGTATTGGCACAACGCTAGTAGCAATCATTACAGATAAAGTTTTTGGTAATCCATTAATGGTGGGTTCTTCTTTATCTATCGTGGGTGGTTTGTCTTGTGTACTGGCTTTAATTTTGCTCTTCAAAGGCTGCAAATTCTTTAGTGAAAGCATGAAGCTTGAAAAATTAAATTAATTGAAGAAATCACCCGCTATTTAACAACGCTCCCTATAAGAACTTAGGGAGTACGACACAAATATTTCACAATACGTAATGCCTAGGACTGGCGCATCTATCTTGGAAATGGATTATGGAATTATTACACCGCTTTAAACCGCAGACTTTAGCTGTAGCAACTTTAGTATTGATGTGTGGCAATTCATGGGCTGCAAACCCGAATCAGCAAACTGAAGATGAATGGAAACTCACTTTAAAAAACGCCTATATCAACCGCGATTTTGATAACGATGCACTCAAAGACACAGGTAGCTGGTCGCAAGCAGCATCGTTATTTTATAAATCGAAAATGCATGACACCCCACTGCAAATTGCAGATAAGCCAATTACCATTGGTGCCGATGCTTCTGTTCAATACGCCGTGCGCTTAAGTTCAGACAAACATGTCGCCGACACCGTTTTGCCTTTTAATAAGGAAACCCAATCTCAAGCATCAGACTATTTAAAATACGGCGCAACTTTGAAACTTGGCTATGACAAAACATTGCTAAGCGTGGGTGAACTCTGGTTAGATTTACCCGTAACTGCTGTCGATGCAAGTCGTCAGTTACTTACTTCATATTGGGGAACCAATTTAAAGTCGCAACTTTCAGATCAGCTTTATGCCGAAATTGGTCGGGTTGAAAAAGTCTCACCACGAAATGAAGAAGACTTTAAAAAGTTTTCCTTCACGGCCAATGGGGTTACCAAAGAATCTGATGGCTTAAACTACTTAGACCTTCGTTATCAATTTACGCCGTCACTCAAGGGTGAATATTACTTTGGTAATCTAGAGGATCTGTATAACAAGCACTATGTAGGGCTTGAACATACTTGGAAACAACCAACTTTTGCCCTGACTTCCAAGTTTAAATACTTCAATGCAAAAGATGATGGCAATACTTTTAACATTGATGCGCAGAATATCGGTCTACTTGAAACTGTCAAAGTAAAAAACCATACCTTTGGTGTGGGATATCAACAAATTATCGGTGAATCGGCTTATCCATTACCAGATGGTTTCTTGCCAGAAACCTATTTTATTAACTGGAACGCTACTGGTTTCTTTAAAGAAGATGAAAAGTCTTACCATGTGATGTATGGCTACGACTTTAAGGACCATGTACCGGGCTTAAATGCGATGGTGAAATATGTTTATGGCCATGATTTCAAGGCAGCCAATGGCGACAAAAACCATGAAACTGAGTCGAACGTGATTTTAAACTATGCGTTTCAGCAGCCATTCTTAAAAGGCGTTGCCCTGCAATATATTCGTATTGATTACAACGTCAAACACGGCAATGACTTTGGTGAAGACCGTTTATTTGTCAATTACACCAAGAAATTCTAAATATAAAAAATTACCCCCTAAATTTTAGGGGGTAATTTTTATCCTAATTTATTGACCAACCTTAAAGGCAAAACCTTCATTGCAATACTCATTGGCAACCATGGCCACTGTGGTACATAAGCTTTCACTGGTTGTTTTTCGATAGCTTTGACGAGTGCTTTGCACCCTGTTTTAGCATCGACTTCAAATGGCAAATGTTTAGCACCTTCATTCATTTCAGTGCGAATGTAACCCGGGAAAATGGTTGAAACTTTAATTGGGGTATCCAGTAACTCAGCACGAATACCTTCAGCCAAGTGAGCAACCGCAGCTTTACTTGCTGCATAGGTCGATAAATGTTTTGGTAATCCACGCATGGCACTCATGGATGACATCACCACCAAATGGCCTGCATTTTGCTCTCTAAAAATTTCAACCGCAGCTTCACATTGTGCTAAAGCAGAAATAAAGTTGGTTTCAGCGGTGGCTTTGTTAATTTCAAAATTGCCTTTACCAATACGGCGACCATTTCCAACTCCAGCATTGACAATAATTCGGTCTAAATAACCAAACTCTTGCTTAAATGCACGAAAAACTTCAAAAACCTGATCGTAATGAGTCACATCTAGACTTTTTGCAATCACCTGAATGCCATATTCATTTTCAAGTTCGGTTTTTAGAGTTTCTAGTCGGTCTAAACGGCGTGCACAAATCGCCAAGTTATAACCTTTCGCTGCAAATTCATGAGCCATACCCGCGCCCAGACCAGAACTTGCGCCTGTAATTAAAATTGTCTTTGCCATGCTTTTATCCTTATTTTTAAATCCATGTCAGTAAATCTGGACGTTCAGCTTTGATAAAATGATGTTCATTTAAACTTAAAACCTGAGCTTCATTTCCAACTAAACGTAAAGTGGTGAGACTTGTATTGGTAATTGCCCAGTTCAAGGCAAAAGTTCGATTTGGGCTCAGTTCAAGCAATTTGCCAATTGCTACAGAAATCACACCACCAGAGGTAAAAACGACTGCATAACGAGGTTTGGTTTTTGCCAATTCATCACAAAGTTGTTGTAGTGCGGTTTCAACTCTGTTTTTAAAATGCGGCCACGACTCATCATATTCATGATGAAAGTCACCATCGGTCCAGCGTCCAATTGCGCCTTCAAATATTTTGGCCAGATAGGCACGCGGATTCTGTTCTTGTGCTACATCAGCTTTTAACAGTTCAGGTTGTTCAAAACGCGGTTCATAACGTGCAAAAACCTGCTGATGATTAAACTCGTTCCATAAACTATTGTGATTAATCACCGCATCGGGAAAACATTCATTTAATGCGAGTTGTGCAGTTTGCTCGTGGCGCTGCATAGTACCTGCAACAACATAAGGTTGTTCTTTCAATATTTGCTTAAAATAACGGCCTAATAAAGTCGCTTGAGCCTCACCATTTTCAGACAACTTATCATAGTTACTTTTACCAAATGATGCCTGTCCATGTCTTACCAGATAAATTGTGGTCATTTTCTTAAAATACCCTGTATTTTCTGTAGAGATTGCTGAGCAAATTCCGATTCTTGAATTTTTTGCTGGCCAATAAGTTTTAACGCTCTGATATGTAGCGCATGAATGACGATCCAGAAATCTTTAAAAGCTGGATTTCGCGTTTGTTTATGGTAATAGCGGTAGTAAATTTGCTGAGCGATCACTGCTAAACGAAATACACCAAAGACTTCATAAAAAGCCCAGTTTTGAGGGTTCAGACCTGTTTTTTGTAGGTAATAATCAACAACTTCTTTACGAGAAAACATTCCCTTTAAATGGGTAGGCTGACGGCGTGTCGATCTAAAAATCATGTTATCCGTAGGTTCAACCCAATAGGCCAAAGCACTGCCTAAATCCATTAATGGATCACCCAAGGTTGCCATTTCCCAATCCAGCACGCCAATCACTTCAGTTGGATGCTCTGGATCTAAAATCACATTATCAAATCGCCAATCGTTATGAATAATACAAGTCGTAGAGTCTTGAGGGATATTATCATTTAGCCATTTTCGAACGTATTTAAATGAAGGAACATTGAGCGTTTTAACTTTTTCATATCGCTTGTCCCAACCTTCAACTTGTCTGCGGCAATATCCCACTCCTTTACCCAATTCAGCTAAAGGCGTGTTTTCATAAGGAACTTGGTGTAATTCAATAAGCTTATCAAGCACATTTACACAAAGTTGATGGACATCTTCTTCATTAAAGCCAAGCTCAGGCGGTAATTTTGCACGAGGAATAATTCCCGCAATGCGTTCCATCACATAAAAATCACAGCCAATGACACTTTCATCCTGACAAAGTGCCACCATTTTAGGAAGTACCGGATAATAAGGCGCAAGATTTTTTTGCACCATATATTCACGGGCCATATCGTGAGCAGACTTCGCTTTTGTTCCTTTTGGAGGACGTCGTAAAATTAAATCGGTATTTTCATACTTTAAACGATAAGTCCAATTTGAAGCCCCACCCGTATATTGAGTCACGATTGCTGGACCGACCAACTCAACGTTTTGGCCCTTTAACCAGTTTTCAACTGCCCCAATGTCAAGTTCTTCACCTTCACGTACTTCACCGCCTATATCAATTACCGACATTCTAATTTCCTTTCAACTTATACGTTCTTATGACGACCGTAACCACGTTTGGCTAACTCTAATTTGGCAATCATGCCTTTATGTACTTCATCTGGTCCATCAGCTAAACGTAAACTGCGTGCTTGAGCAAAGAAACCTGTTAATGGTGTATCTCTTGAAACGCCCGCGCCACCATGTAGCTGAATCGCCATGTCGACTACTTTTTCTAAAACACTTGGAGCGACCACTTTAATTGCAGATATTTCTGTTAAAGCGGCCATATTCCCTAAAGTATCCATTTTATAGGCGGCATACAAGGTTAAAAGCCGAGCTTGATCTATCGCTACCCGCGCATCGGCTACCCGTTCAAGGTTCCCACCGAGTTTTAAAATTTCCTTGCCAAACGCAGTTCTAGACATACCACGGTCAATCATTAGTTCTAAAGCTTTTTCAGCAGCGCCGATACAGCGCATGCAATGGTGAATACGACCAGGTCCTAAACGGCCTTGAGCAATTTCAAAACCTTGACCAGCTCCACCAATAAAGTTATCAAAAGGTACTCGAACATTATTAAAATGAACTTCACCATGCCCATGTGGTGCATCGTAGTCACCAAATACAGGCAACATACGTTGGATTTCAACACCCGCCGTATCAATAGGTACTAAAACCATGGAGTGTTGATGATGGCGGTCTTTGCTTTCATCTGGTGTGTGCGCCATAAAAATAATGACTTTGGCATTTGGGTCACCTAAACCAGAAGACCACCATTTTTTGCCATTTAAAACGATTTCATTACCTTCTATAAGTGCAGTTGCCTGCATATTGGTTGCATCGCTTGAAGCAACATCTGGTTCAGTCATACAAAAAACCGAACGAATTTTTCCATCTAATAACGGCTGTAACCATTGCTGTTTTTGCTGTTCACTGCCATAGCGCCATAACAATTCCATATTCCCTGTGTCAGGTGCATTGCAGTTAAAAACGGTTGGTGCCAATAAACTACGACCAGTCAATTCGGCAATGTGGGCATATTCTTGAACCGTTAACCCTGCACCCAGTTTGTCATCTGGTAAAAACATATTCCAAAGGCCAGCTTGCTTCGCTTTAGATTTCAGCGTTTCTAGAAGTTCGGGCCACTGCCATTTTTTCCAGTTTCCATCCGGATTTAGCTCATGAACTTCTTCCCAAAATTGGGCTTCAACAGTATCTATTTCTTCTAAAATAAATCTTCTTGTTCGCTCGACAAAATCTTGAGCTGTTTTTGATAGTTCAAACATTCTTTTTCCTTTACATCATTATCTTGTCTTTACATCACCATAACTTGAAACTTAATATGAATGAAATGATTTTATTAAATAACACATCATGAATGATATTCATAACCTGCATGGGCTCGACTTAAGCTTTTTCCATCGAATTGATATCAATTTATATCCTCTTTTTATCGCGATTTATGAGCAAAAAAGTATTTCAAATGCTGCGAGTAGCCTCAATATTACGCAATCGGCAGCAAGCCATGCTCTGCAACGGTTACGCCAACAGCTCGAAGATGATATATTTATACGTGTAGGTAATAAAATGTCTGCAACGCCTTTTGCAGAACAGATTTACCCCACTGTGAAGCAAGCGCTTTTAACCATTCAAAATATTAGCCAGCAGAAACATGTCTTTGACCCAACCAGTTTAAAAAACTTAAAAATCGCCGTGCATGATGAAATTGAGCCTATTATTCTTCCAAGACTTGCTCAACATTTTCAAAATCTTAATTTAGATTTGCAGTTTGTGAGTATGAAGCTAGATCGAAAACATATTATGACGGACTTGGCGACACAGCAGCTCGACTTCGTGATTGACCTAGAACAATACTTATCTCCAAAAATTAGCTTTGACCATCTAGTAACAGATGAGTTCGTTATGTGCAGTCAACTTAAAGAAGTCGATTTATCTAGTTATATTAGTGGTCGACATATTGGTGTTTCATCGCGCCGTACAGGTGCTTTGCTTGAAGATATTTATTTAAACCAGCACCAAAGAATTTCAAGAAATGTATTCATGCGCTGTCAAAACTACTCAACGGCGTTACAAGTTTTGGGAGCTCAAGCCAACGCAATATTGACTATGCCCCGAATGATTTTGCAGCATTTATCCTATAGTTCGGAAATTCGGTTGTATTCACTCCCATTTGAGATGACCAATATCAAAATGGGGATGTTTTGGCATGAAGATTTAAGGGATAATTTAAGGCATCAATTTTTGCGACATGAAATTATTAAACTTTTTCAGTAAAGCAAATTGATCTACTAACGCCTACATCGTACAAGGACCTGTCATGAGTAAAGATGAACGAATAATCCAGAATCAGGACAATAAAAAAACGATTCGTCATGAAGACTACATTGCTGGTATTGGTAAAGGCATGTCAATTCTAGATAGTTTTAGTAGCAATCAACATCGTTTAAATATTTCTATGGCAGCTGAAAAAACCGGACTTACTCGAGCAGCAGCAAGACGCCATTTATTAACTTTAGAATATCTAGGTTATCTTGAATCAGATGGCCACTATTACTATTTAACCCCCAAAGTTCTGAAATTTTCAGGGGCTTATTTAGGTGCAGCTCAGCTTCCAAAAGTATCTCAGCCTCTATTAAATCTTCTAACCAACCAAACATCTCTGATTTATTCAGTGATGGTACTTGATAGTTATGAAGCCATTACCATTGCGCGTAGTGCGGCACACCAACAAACTGACCGTGTAAATCCATACGGTTTACACTTGGGTAATCGTTTACCTGCTCATGCGACCTCGGCGGGTAAAATTTTACTGGCACATTTAAGTCAAGAAGAACAATTGGACTGGCTTCAAAAATACCCGCTACAGCGTTTAACCAAATATACGCATGTTGAAAACGATAAATTTTTAGAGTTACTACAAGAGATTCGAGAACAAGATTGGTGTTATTCACGTGAAGAACATGAATTAGGTGTTCATGCACTCGCCGTACCTATTTATGGACAAGACTTTAAAGTTGTTGCGGCTTTAAATATTGTTTCACCTACCATGAGAACAACTGAAGAATATTTAATTCAACACATTTTGCCTTTATTGCAAGAGACTTCACGGGATTTGAGACAAGTTCTTTAAATCTTACTTAGGCTATTTTCATGAGATAAATTTTATTATTTGCTTAGGCTATTTTGGTTATTGGTAATGACTGGATGGATATGCTTAGGCTATTTTAAAAATAATTAAACGGAATTTTTAAATAACGAACGCTATTCGCTTCAGGTTCCGGAAAATTTCCTGCATTCATATTAATTTGTATTGAAGGCAAGATTAGTTTTGGCATTGCCAAAGTAGCATCTCGTTCTTGGCGCATTTTTATGAATGAGTCCTTAGAAACGCGTCGATTTAAATGGATATTGCTTTGCTTTTGAGTTTTTATGTCCGTTTGGCAGAGATATTCATCTCGACCTTCGGGCTTATAGTCATGGCATAAGAACATACGCATGTCGTCAGGAAGTGTATAAAGCTGTTGTACAGAGTCATAGAGCGCAGCAGCACTTCCTTTGGGAAAGTCACATCTAGCCGAACCATAATCAGGCATAAATAATGTATCACCCACAAAAACAGCATCAGCAATTATATAGCTTAAGCAAGCAGGTGTGTGGCCTGGTGTAGGAATGTTATAGGCTTCTATATCCCCTATTTTGAAATGCTCATGGTCTTCAAATAAATAATCAAAAGGCTGATTTGCATTAAATTTTTTAAAATCAAAATTATAGATAGCGGAAAATGTTTCTTGTACGATTGAGATTTTTTGACTAATCGCAATTGTACCACCCAATTTAGATTTTAAATATTGAGCCGCAGTCATATGGTCGGCGTGGACGTGAGTTTCTAAAATCCATTGCACTTTAAAGTTTTGCGCCAAGACATAATCGACAATACGATCAGCATTGGTTGTTTTTGTTGTTGCCGATGCTGCATCGTAGTCAAGCACACTATCAATAATGGCACATTGGCGAGTTGCTAAATCTGCAACAACATAGCTAAAAGTATTGGTGTTTTCATCAAAAAAATCTTTTACTAGAGGTTGTTGCATAGGCTTAGTTTCCTTTATTTAAAACTTGGTAAATCAACATTCCGAATAACATAGCGACAATAAAATATAGCGCTTCAAAATATCCCAAACCAATAAGCGTTAAAGCGGGTGCTGGACAGATTCCTGCTATTCCCCAGCCTATACCGAAAATAAAAGCCCCAGCAATTAACCTTTGGTCAATCTGTGTATTTGTTGGTAATTGAATTTGTTCATTAAAAAGTGTTTTTGGATTTTTAATCGCTTTTTGAAATGGAATAAATGCCACAGCAATCGCGCCCAACATGACAAACATTAAGCTGATATCCCACTGCCCAAAGATATCTAAAAAACCTAAAACTTTTTCAGGATTAGACATGCCAGAGATCATTAAACCCAATGAAAACAAGCTACCGAATATAAAAGCAAAGATATTTTTCATAGGATTATCCCAACACATGACGAATGATATAAACAGTTAACATGCCAGCAAACATAAAAACTGCTGTCGCTATCATTGAGCGTTTTGATAACCTGCTCATGCCACAAATACCATGGCCACTTGTACAACCAGATCCGAGCCGTGTTCCAAAACCAACAAGTACGCCTGCTAACATAAGTGCAAATATATTGGCTTTAATTTCAATTTCAGGCTGATAAAAATAACCATATATGAAAGGTGTAATTACTAATCCCGCAATGAACCAAAATGCAGAACCTTTAAACGTGTCTTTAGACGGCTTAATGATTTGAGCGATTAACCCACTAATCCCTACAATACGTCCATTTATATATAAATAACCAATAGTTGCAATGCCTAGTAGCAAACCGCCTAGAAAGGCATAGACAATATTTGACATAGTTTAATCCAAACAATATACTTTTTTATAATGTGAATTATACGCTTATTCTTTTAGAAATACTTAAGATAAAACTCCCAAGTATATAAATTTTCTTAACAAGAAAAAGCCCCAAACTCTTGGGGCTTTTATCATTAAATTAGATCTTTAATGCCTAATTGCTCTGGCAAACTATCCATAATTTTATTCAGTTTATTGTTCGCTGGAGACATACATCCTTTATAGTGGCTTAACTTCGTCTCTGTACCATTTACTTGGATCCACGAAATATAATAACTAGACATATCAGTCGCGGTTTGCTGGCATCCACCAGTTTTCGCTTGTGTACCTGTTTCTGGTCGATAAGTTTTTAAATCGCTTACAAGTTTTTGATAGTCTTTTATACTGCCTTGAATTTCTTTAACGCCTATAGCTTTAGTGTATTGTTTACCTTCAAAACGAATTAAACCTGTAGGTGCTACTTCTACAGAATAGATTGGACATGCACCAAAGCATGGGCTAGAAGCATAACGAATAGTTTCTTGTGTATTCGGTGCTTGCTGAACAGAAGCACAACCCATCAAAGCTAAACCAGATAAAGTTGCAAGAATTAAAAATCTCATCGTATCACCTATTATTATCAAGTGGCTTTAATTTATCAAATCATACACTTCTTGTCATTAAAGACTATTTTTTGTGATTGTTTTCATTAATTCATATCTGTCTATGCTTAGGCTATTTTTATAATAATCAAATATTATGATCTAAATCGCATAAAAAAAGGCCCATCTTGCGATGAGCCTTAAGCCAATAAAAGCTTAAATTCCTGAAATACAAATTATTACTGGGTAGTAATAACCTGCGATGACCATTCTAACGTAATGCTATAAATTATATAAATATAATATAAATATATATTTACGCTTGTTTTTCCAGCAAAAAAATCCTACTTTTTAGGACTAAAAAGTCAATAATGTTTATTTCTAATTAAAATTCACAACCTTAAGTTAAACAAAACTTAATAAACAAATAGATTTTATTTATAGGTAAAACATTGTGAAAAAATACCTAATCGTTCGACTATATCTAGTGTTCAAGCATTATCAATCGTAGGAATATTTTAGGTTTTGCAATAAGTTAAAGCACTTTTTTACTATTTGGTAAAGCTATCTAGTTAAAACAATAGGAATTACTCTATTATTTTAATATAAAAAATGTATTAAAGTTAAAGGCAAAAGAAGAATGCTCTTCTTTTGCCCATTAAGTTACTTCTCTAAACTATATGCGATTATATAATCGCCATGATCAGGAGACTGACGAGCTCCGCCTGCCGTAACAACCACGTATTGTTTACCTGTTTTCGGTGAAACATAGCTTATCGGGGTTCCTTGGCTACCTACTGGCATACGTGATTTCCACAGTTCTTTACCTGTAGATGAATCAAAAGCACGTAAGTAGTAATCTTGTGTTGCTGCAAAGAAAACCAAACCGCCTTGCGTTGCCATTGGTCCACCAATAGTTGGCATACCAATTGGTGCTTTTAAGCCCATTTTGATACCCATAGGCCCTGTATCTTCAACCGTACCTAACGGTACTTGCCATGCGACCTGACGAGTTTTTAAGTCAATGGCAGTCATGGTACCAAATGGTGGTTTTTGACACGGAATGCTAAGCGCAGACATAAAACGGTTTTTATTTACTTTAAATGGCGTACCTTTCATTGGTACAGCACCCATACCTGTGTTTACTTTCTCTCCACCATTCGCCTGAATCTTAATATCTTCAGGAGTTTGCTCCATCAATTGAACCCATAAGCCAAGGCGCATATCGTTGACAAACATATAACGATGTGTCGGGTCAAAGGCAATGCTTCCCCAGTTCATACCCCCCAAAGAGCCTGGGAAGCTTAATGAAACATCAGTACCCGGTGCAGTAAATAGACCTTCGTAACGCATTGACTTAAAGTTAATACGGCACATGAGTTGGTCAAACGGCGTTGCACCCCACATATCCGATTCGGTTAAAGTCTGATTACCAATTTGAGGCATTTCAACTGATCGTGGTTGGGTTGCACTGTATTGCTCACCCGGAATATTTGCAGGTTTAACAGGCTGTTCAATCACTTTGGTCAGTGGTTTACCCGTTACACGGTCAAGCACAAAGAATTGACCTGATTTGGTTCCAATGACAACAGCAGGTTTAGTCGTACCATCTTTTAATGGGAAGTCAACTAAACTCGGTTGCATTGGTAAGTCAAAGTCCCATAAATCATTATGAACAGTTTGATATACCCACTTTTCTTTACCTGTTGTCGCATCAAGTGCCAAAACAGAAGTATTGTACTTGTGATCTAACGGATTACGGTTACCACCCCAAATGTCGACAGATGAGCTACCCATAGGTAAGAACACTGTATTCATTTGCGGGTCATATGACATTGCAGCCCAAGAGTTTGCCGAACTACGTTTATAAGTTTCACCTGGTTTAAGAACGTAATTAGGGTTTGGGTTACGCGGGTCAAATGCCCAACGAAGTTTACCGGTAATGACGTCATAACCACGAACAACTCCACCCGGCATATCTGCCGCAACGTTGTCGGCAATACGGCTACCGACTACAATGGTTGTGCCTGCAATAGTCGGTGCAGAAGTCACTTCAAAACGTGGCGCTTTGGTTCCAGCCCCAAGGCCTTCTAACAGATCAACTGTTCCATTGACACCAAAGTCAGCACAGCGCTGACCGTTATCTGCATTCACTGCAATTAAACGACCATCTGGAGTATTGGTATATACACGGCGAGGACATGCCGTATTATTTGCAACTGTGGTTACTGGATTTGCACCAGCCAGAGTTGGTTGTACCAGTGGCTTGGTTGAATCAAAATACGCAACGCCACGGCAACGTTCCCAAGCATCAGCTTTAGAGTTCACTTCAGCTTTCCAGAGTTGTTTGCCCGAGTCAGCATCTATTGCAAAAATATTATTATGTGGTGTACATAAGAAGACTTTATTTCCAACTTGTAGCGGCGTCATTTGGTCTTCAGCACCGTTACCACTACCCGTTGTTAAATCGCCCGTTCTAAAACGCCAAGCTTCTTTTAACTTATGAACGTTATCTCGATTAATTTGATCGAGAGCAACGAAACGACTACCACCTGCATCATTACCATAATTTTCCCAATTCACCTGTTTTTTAGCAGGATCAACGGGTACTAAAGGTAGTTTTTCACCTGAACTTGCTACTGTTGGATGTGGTTGGAACATTTGATAGAACGCAATCAACATACCAACAACAACTAATCCACCTACCGCATAGGATGAAGATGCCAAACTGCTTTGGAATTGGTAACGTCGAATTGCAGGTAAGGTAAATAACAATGCAGCAAAAAGACCAGCAGGAAACATTAACCGCGAGAATAACGGCCAAAATTCCCATCCAGCATCAACAAATGACCAAATTACGGTGCCAATAAAAACAGCCGCAAAAATCCAGACACCAAGCGCCTTTTTACGAAAAATACTAATTGCAGAAATGGTAATCAACAGCCCTGCGACGAGGAAATACCAAGATCCACCTAATGACACTAGCTTTCCACCGCCTACGATGTAAAAAACACCAGTAGCCAATAAAACTAGGCCTAATAGAAAACACCATATTTTGAATAAGATATGAAACTTAGAATCTGACTCAGACATAGATCCTACTCCACATATACTGAACACAATAGTTCAAGCTTTTGGGCCAGTTAAACTATGTCTAACCAGCCATCAACATTGTTAAAAATTGACTTTTACGCTCAGTCCCGCCACCCAAGCGTCATCGACCGCTTTTATACCGGCAGGTTGATGGATATATTGAATATTTGGACGTAACATAACGGCCGGAGACCATTGGTAGGTATAGTTCAATTCGACATTTAGCTCGTCGTCTTGAATTGGAATATAGTCAGATGCAATCGCATCATAGCTATAGTATCCACGACTTTCATTTGTTGCGATTTGCTTATCTTTAGCACGATCATTGACCACATAATTGGCAATACCAAAACCAATCGAATCGTTTGGACGGCTATCAAATGGTCCTTTATACCAAAGGGAAAGTTGTTGAGTACTTTGAACAAAAGTCGTCGCTTTATCATTTACAACGCCGTTCAAACTTACATATAAACCGCGTTTAGGATCTTCACCTTTATGCGTAAGTTGTTGCTGAGCATTAATCCAGAAGCTTTGTTTTCCATCATGAACTTTGCCCGCAGTTTTAATATCGTTCGCTTCTGCGGTTGAGTACAATGCACCTACTTTATATTCACCTGGTAAGCCATTAAAAGCAGCAAGTTTTGGTTTCCATGCAAGTTCGACTGGAATGGTTGCTCCCTTCACATTGTTCATATCCAGATTAAAACCATCGCTATTAGACTCAGTTTTAATGTTGTCTGGATTGACTTCATACGCACCAATTCCAAAAGTCCACTCAGGCGCAAATTGATATTTAACATTTGCAGCCCAAACACCGACTGGCGAGTTATACCAAATTGAACCGATTGACTTTCCTAACTGTCCACCGCAAAGCAATAAGTTCTGAAATTCACATTGAGAACCATTAAAGTCTTCAGACATGCCCATACGACCGACTTTGACCTGTACTGTATTATCAGCAAAACCTTTTTTGACCCATGCTTGAGATAAACGCCAGATTTTCCCGCGACCATAAATTTCTTGAGCATTGCCTAATTGGCTAGAACGCGGGTCTTTAATACGCTCGAGAGTTAATGCATTCCCGTCACGTTTAGTCACGACTAAACTGGCCGTTGTATCTTTCCATCCAGCAATTTTTTCTAAATCGAAGTTTGCGCCTAAAGAAAGTTGTACAGCATTTTCAAAAGTATTGCTGTCGTTATAACCACCGTCTAAATTTGTGGCAGCTTGGCTCATAATAGAAGCAGTAAATTTATAGCCCTGTTGCTCTAGCTGCTGACGTTCACCATTCCAGTCGCCAAGTAACCATTGACGGTCTTGTGACCACGGCTCATTCGCAAGCGCAAATTGACTGCCTAATACAGCAATCGTTAACACACTCAGTTTCATTAAATTCGGCATTTTAAGTCCCTTTTATCATTTCTATATTTCTATGCTGCGCCTCGGTTGAGGCGCTTCCCTTATTGTTATTATTTAATTTGTACGGCCGAACTAAGTTCAGACGTCGCTCCAAAGCGATCAGTGATATTCGCTGTAATTGAGGCAACTTTTACAGTTGGCTTCCAATTCGCTTTTGCATTACCTTGCGCATCTGTAGCAACAGTAGTAGCTCCTAAATATTGCTCAGCCTCTTTTGATGCTGCATTTTGATTTCCAAAGAACTCAACTTGATAACGTTGATTTGGTAAACCATTAATCTCTACAGCAACTGAACCATTATTAGCGGTTAATTTAGGTGCTTTAATTGCTTGGTTAGGTTGAGCATTACAGCCTTGTTGATTTGGCTGAGTACATGTTTTCTGTTGTTTCGATGGATCAACAACTACACCACCACCACGAGAACCGACAAATCCTTCGTGCTCAAGTGCAGGTACACCAAATACAATTGCACCTAAACGCTGATTGGGTACACATGAACCGCCAGCTTCACAGCGTTTAATATCTTTACCATTGTCCCAAATCAGGTTTTTAGTCAATGTAATTTTTGCATTTGCATCTTTTTCCGAACGAATCGCGACACCAATACGGTTACCATGAACTCTATTGCTATCAAGAATGTTGCCATCGCCTGTCATGTTAAAACCAATCGAGTTATTGGTCATTTCGTTGTAGGCAATATAATTACGCTTACCCCAGTTAATCTGTAAACCATCTGAATAGTTTTCGAATTTGTTACCTACTACGGCATTGTCATTACCCCACAAAATTTCAATACCTTGTGATGGCTCTGGGTTTGCTTTGGTTGAAACAAAATGGTTATTTGCAATGAGGTTAAATGCTGCACCACGGGTTAGCTCTAAACCATCACCATTGTCTTGGAAAATATTATCCAACACTTTGTTGTTATTGGTGGTGGTTGCAGTTGGGTTACCTTGTCCATCATCACCAGTAAGCATGACACCCGCACCACCATAGTTATTGCTAATGCGGTTGTGCTGAATGAGGTTGTTGCTTGAACGGTTGATCAATACACCAATACAGAAACGATGAATATCTAGACCTTTTAAAGTAACGTTATTTACATCGCGTAGTACTAATCCCGGTAAAGTCATCGTACGCACATTGGTCCCATACTGCTCAGGGTTTGCGCCCGGACAAGCTTTTGCACCTTCGCCTTTAATATAATTTGAACCATCAATCGCGATATATTCACCAGTTTTATCCCACTGGGTGCCAATGATTTTGACTGGCGCTTTAATCTCTGGAAGCGCACCGTTTAGTTTAATTGCATACGGTGCTTTGCCCACTGCCTGAATCAAGATTTCGCTTGCTTCAGTCGGGTTAGCATTTGCTTGCTCAATTGCCCAACGTAAAGAACCTTTATTGCTATCGTCCTGATAACGGTCAACAACATAAGTCTGCGCAGCGGCTACACCTGAAACCATCAAACCTAATGCAAGAGTAGTTAAACGTAATGTATTCATTTCATCATGTCCTTATGATTTATGGGTTTGCTGGTTGAACGGTTTTTAAAATCTGTTTGAGCTTGGTCACATCAATTTGCCCCGGTGCAGATGCTTCACCAATCATGCCAAAGCTATAACTTCCGCCCATATTGGCTGTCGCAACACGAGAAATCGTCCCTAACTGCCCCATTGACATGGTCAACAATGGTTTAGTGGTTTGCTGACTTACTTTTAAAGTCGCATTCATTAGAGTAAAAACGTCTTGTTTAGATTTTGGCATTACTGCAATTTTGAGAACATCTGCCCCCATTTGATCTTGTTTTAATAAGCGTTTTTCAATTTCATCTTGGCTTGGCGTTTTTTGGAAGTCATGATTAGACATGACAATCAGCACTTTCTTTTGATGTGCTTTTTGAACGATTTCTGAAACAACTTTTTGATCACGGAACATTTCAACGTCTAGCCAGTCCATGAACGGATTTTTTAAATAAGCTTGATAAGTCTTACCATAATCCGCATCACTAATTTCAAGTTGGCCACCTTCGTTTTTAGTACGAATTGTGGCAATCATTGGCTTATTGCCTAAGATCTTTTTTAATTCTTGGCCCAAGGCAATCACTTGCTTTGTGTCACTGGCAAAACTCAATAAATCGATACGGAATTCCGCCAAATCAGCATCTGCTGTATTTGCAATCACTTGAGCTTGTGCCAAAGCTTGTTCTTTGTTTTTTGCTGTAATCGGAACAATCGTTTTAACAGCTATAGCCGCAGGTTGTGTTTGAGTAGCTAAAGCAACAGGTTCAGCATTCACTTGTGCTGTAAAAAATGGAAGTGCAAGCAAACTTAAACTTAATAATGTTTTCATGTTCATATCGTTCATCCTTAAAAGGCTACACGCATCCATGGGCGATCATGTGTAGCCTTGGGTGTTTCTTAAATATCAAAAAATACGGTTTCGTCATCACCTTGAATACGGATATCAAAGCGGTAAATAACTTCACCATTTTCTTCAGAACGTTTTGCAATAAGGGTCTGGCGACGCGGTGCCCATTCAATGCTATTTAAGATTGCATCATTAGCATTTGCTTCTGCTTCATCTTCAAAATAAACACGTGTATGAAGACCTAAGTTAATACCACGAGCAAATATCACTAAAGCGATATGTGGCGCTTGAGTTGAACCTTTACGCCCAGCAGTTGCACCCGGTTTAATGGTATTAAAACTCCAGATACCTGTTTCAAAGTCTGCACCTGTACGGCCCCAACCTTGAAATGCAGGATCAGCTTTTTGCTCACGTGTATCTGCTTGGCTTGGGTAAATACCATTTGCATCCGCCTGCCAAATCTCGATAAGCACATCGCGTAGAGGTAAACCCAACCCGTCAAAAACCTGACCTTCAAGACGGATGCGCTGGCCTTGGGTTTGGTCTTGTACAAGCTGATTATTAAAGTTGTTTTCAAACACTTCGATATTTGCTTGTTGTGGTAACAAACCAATGTGAACGTAAGGACCACCTGTTTGAGATGGAGTTTCTTTTAATTCCTGAAAATTCCAGTTATTCATGTTAAGGCTCCTGATTAAGTCAAATCATTTTCGAAGTAAGTCGCTCGACGACCACGCAAAGTGATGTCAAAACGGTAACAACGGCTATCAGCTTCGATAAAGTTGTTTTTATCTTCTAGTGCAATCAATGCACGACGTTGATCTTCAGAAGGAATCGTTTTTAAGATCGGGCAAGTATCGATGAGCGTATCGCCTTCAAAATAAAACTGTGAAATTAGGCGCTGAGCCCAGCCATCAGCAATTAAAGAGAAATGGATGTGTGCCGGACGCCATTCATTAATGCGGTTACGCCACGGATATGGACCCGGTTTAATGGTACGGAAAATATAAAAGCCATTTTCATCGGTTAATGTACGACCACAACCACCAAAGTTAGGGTCCATAGCACCAATATATTTATCGTTCGGATGACGGTAACGGCCCGAAGCATTGGCTTGCCATACTTCTAAAAGTGCATTTTTTACAGGACGACCAAATTGGTCGCGAACATAACCATGAACAATGACACGCTCACCAATTGGCAAACCATCTTTGGCATAGTTCAAAATTAAATCGTTATCTTTTGGGCCAAACAAATTTGAAGAAAAATGCGGTGAAGTGACTTCAGTTAAAGTCTCATTAATAGAAATCAATGCATTTTTTGGCGAACGTAAAACACTTGTCTTATAACCTGTCGCATATGCAGGTGGATGATCTTCTGTATTACGTTGGGCGTAAGCACCCCAGCTATGTTGTGACATCTTTATCTCCTTAATCCTGTTCTTTCGCTGCAACTGAGTTGACTTCTATTCCCAACTCTTTAAAGACTTCTTCGGCCATATGCATTGCAGCGTTTGCAGCAGGTAAACCTGCATAGAGTGAGCTATGTAAGATCAACTCTTTTAAATCTTCTTTAGTTACACCATTGTTGAAACATGCACGTAAATGCATACGTAGTTCATCTTCGCGGCCCAGAGCTAATAAAATTGCGATCGTTACTAAACTACGTGTATGGCGTGGTAGACCCGGACGAGACCACACTTCACCCCATGCATAACGACTAATAAAATTTTGAAAATCTTGGTTAAAGTCATTTAGGTTTTGCAAAGACCGACCAACATGTTTTTCACCTAAAACTTCAGTCCGCACTTCAATGCCTTGTTCATAGCGTTGTTCATCATTCATTGTGATAGACCTCTATTAAGTTGCATCGGTATGCGCAACAAGTGATTTAACAAATACAGCAACAGCCGCAGCAGTCGCTGGAATTAGTAATAAACTGAGAATGGCAGTAAACGACCAATCATTACCAAGTAATACAGCCCCAATCCAAGCACCAACTACCGCACCAAAACGTCCAATACCTGTCATCCAAGACACACCTGTTGCACGGCATTGAGTTGGGTAGAAACGTGCACTTAAAGCTGGCATTGAAGATTGCGCACCATTAATCGCGATACCTGCGCAAAGAACCAACACAGCAAGTAAAGTTGAATTCCCTAAGCTTTGACCCACAGCAATTGCAAATAGACCAGCGGCAAAATAGAAGATGGCAATCACTCGGTTCGGGTTGAACTTGTCCATTGCCCAGCCAATAAATAAAGCACTTACCACACCACCGAACTGGAACAATCCACCAATGAATGCAGCACGCTCCATTGAAGCACCTGTTTCACGCATGAGGGTTGGTAACCAACTTGTAAGCAAGTAAACAACAACCAATCCCATAAAATAGGTCAACCAAAGCAAAAGTGTTCCTTTCGCATAGGGTTTAGAAAACATAATTCCAAAGACATTTTTCTTTTGAGCTGTTTCAGTTTTTTCTTCTGGAACATAAAAAGTGCTTACATCTTGAACTTGAGTTGGCGCAATATGATTTAAAATTTTGCGTACTTTTTCAGGGTCTTTACCTTTCACAATTAAAAACCGATAAGACTCAGGTAAAACGAAAATCACTAAAATCATTAAAATCAGAGGAGACCAACCACCTAGCAAAAATAAACTATGCCAGCCATAAGTCGGAATCAGCCAACTACTAATAAAGCCACCTGTTGCCATACCTAAGTTGTAGCCACAGAACATACATGTCACGAGTAATGAACGAATGCGTGTTGGACAGTATTCAGAAAATAATGTAGTGGCATTTGGCATAGCTGCACCCAGCCCAATACCTGTCAAAAAGCGCAATACAACAAGGTTATCCAGATTTGTTGCATAGGCAGATGCCAAGGTAAAACCACCAAAAATAAGCATTGAAACAGCTAAAACAATTTTGCGACCAAAACGGTCAGCTGTTGGGCCAGAAACCAAAGCTCCAATAATCATTCCACCAAGTGCAGCACTCATCACTGGGCCTAACTGAGAGCGGTCAACGCCCCAATCCTGAGCCAAAGCTGGAGCGATAAAACCCATCGCAGCAGTATCGATACCATCAGTAAAAATAATTAAGAAACAGATGATTGCGATCATCCATTGATACTTACTGAGTGGAGCATCATTGATCAGTGCTTGAGCATCGATACTTTTATTTGGTGCAGCGTAATCCTGAGACGCCATATTTGCCTCCTTAAGGCCAATTCCTTTTAAACTGCTAAATTTCTAGAGCTGTTGAATAAACCGAGTTAATTCCTGAGTAAATTTTTGCGGTTGCTCAATATTAGACAGATGTGATGCATCCACTTTCGCAAGTTGACTGTTGTTAATTGCTCGCTGCATAAACTCAGCATCTATTACTGTAGTCACCGGATCTTCTGTTCCTGCAATCAGCAGTACCGGAATTTGGATTTGTGCAATTTCATCTCTTAAATCGGCATGTGCTAAAGCACGACATGCATTGGCATAACCTTGTGCTGGTGTATTTGCAAGACTTTGAATGGTCATCTGTGCAACAACATTATGTTGATAGTCAAATTTTTCACTAAACCAGCGGGTGTGTGTCGTTTTAACCAACTCAGCCAGACCATTTTGCTCTACAGATTCAGCACGGCTCAACCAAGCATCAGCCTGCCCAATTTTAGCTGCTGAGTTCGCAACAGTAATGCTATGAAAGAGCTCTGGATAATGGATACCTAACCAAAGCCCTGTAATGCCACCCATTGAAATGCCACAAAAGTGAGCTTTTTCAATATTTAAAGCATCTAAAATATCTACAACATCTTCCGCTAAATTTTGCAATGAAGTGTCGCCAATCACCTCGCTTTCACCATGGCCTCGTGTATCATATGTAATGACATTGAAATGATTTTTAAGTTCATTTACTTGTGGTTGCCACATACCATGGCCTGTTCCTAACGAATTAGAAAACACAAGCACAGGAGCATCTTTTAAGCCTTCAGTGTATACAGCTAACTGTTTACCTTGACGGTTGCTAATAGTCTGTTTCACTTTGGCTCTCCTTGTGCTTCTTGCAAAACTGCATCAATCTGTTGCTGAATATTGCCTAAATAGTTTTCTGGTTTAAATATTTCCACAATTTCATCTTGGCTGAACTGTGCTTTTACTTCATCTAACTGGCTAACGACATCGCATAAATGCTGGTTTTGTGCCACTGCTGTTTTACAAGCTGCTTCAACCAAATGATGAGCATTTAAACGGCCAATTTTTGGAGCAAGTGCCATCATGACTGCTTCTGCCATAATCAATCCATTGGTACACTCAAGGTTTCGTTGCATATGCTCAGCATTAACTTCGAAACCTTGTAAAACCTCACCAGTACGACTCAATACTCCAGCACAAAGCTGAAAAATTTCAGGAACTGCCAACCATTCTGCATGCCACGCACCTAAGCTACGTTCATGTTCCTGTACCATACTTTGGTAAATGCTAGACATGAGTGCTGGCACACGGTTTGCTGCCGCAAGTACTGAAGCAGCCGCAACCGGATTGCGTTTATGAGGCATGGTTGATGAACCACCACGACCTTTCGCTGTGGGTTCAAACAATTCTGCAATTTCGGTTTGCATCATAAGAGACCAATCACGTGCCATTTTGCCTGTATTACCAACAATCATGCCAAGCACACTTGCGATTTCTACAATACGGTCACGCTCACCATGCCACGTACTTGTTGGAACACTCAAATTCAGCTGTTTAGCAAATGCACTAACCACAAGTGAACCTTGATCTTGTAAAGAAGCTAAGGAACCCACAGCCCCACCTAACTGGGCAGTGAATACACGTGGTTTCATCTCTTCAATACGATCTAAATCACGTTTAAATGCAGAAGCCCAACGAGCAAGTTTATGCCCTAAGGTAATTGGCAAAGCTTGTTGTAACCAAGTGCGTCCAATCATGACTTGATGGCGATATTGTTTCGCTTGTTGTAATGCAGTGGTGTAACACTGTTGAAGTTGAGCTTCCACAATGTTCAACGCATCACGACATTGCAAAATACACGCTGTGTCTAAAATATCTTGACTGGTTGCGCCCCAATGCACATAGCGTGAAGCATCTTCATCAATATCTTTAACAATTGCTGTAAGTTGTTTTACAAACGGAATAGCAATATTCCCAGCTAGTCCAGTTGCCACTGCTAAAACTGGAAAGTCAAACTTTTCTAGTGCTTGTTCAGCCACTTGTGCAATTGTGTTAGCCGCACTTTGAGGAATCACACCAACTTGTGCCTGTGCTTGAGCTAGCGCAACTTCAACCTGAATCATGTATGTAATTAATGATGAATCACTAAAGATGTCAGTGACGTCTTTTTGATAAAACAAGCTGGCATATAACTGGCTCATGATTAGACTCTCTCAATAATGAGTGCAATGCCTTGGCCCACACCAATACACATTGAACACAAGGCATAACGTCCACCTGTTTGTTCAAGCTGGTTTAAGGCTGTTGTTACGAGGCGTGCACCTGAAGCGCCAAGTGGATGACCCAAAGCAATTGCACCACCGTTTGGATTTACCTTGGCAGAATCATCTGGCAAACCTAAATCACGGGTGACTGCCAAAGCCTGTGCAGCAAAAGCTTCATTTAACTCAATCACATCCATCTGATCTAAGGTCAGGTTAGCTTGTTTAAGAAGCTTCTTGATTGCAGGTGCCGGAGCGAACCCCATAATGCGGGGTTCTACACCCACAGCTGTAGAGGCAATGATCTTGGCACGTGGTTTTAGGTTGTAAGCTTGAACTGCATCATCAGATGCGATCAGTAATGCTGCTGCACCATCGTTAATGCCCGAAGCATTACCCGCAGTGACTGTGCCATCCGCTTTTACAACAGGTTTAAGTTTGCTTAAAGCTTCAAGTGTAGTTGATGCACGTGGATGTTCATCGGTATCAATCACCACTGCATCACCCTTACGCTGAGGGATTTCAACTGCCACGATTTCTTTAGAAAAAAAGCCTTTGGCTTGCGCGCTTGCGGTGCGTTGTTGGCTCACCAAGGCAAACTGGTCCTGATCTGCACGATTCACGTTAAACTTTTCAGCTACGTTCTCGGCAGTCTGGGGCATGGTGTCTACACCATACAATTCTTTAAGTTTAGGGTTAATGAAACGCCAGCCCATGGTGGTGTCTTCAATCTTCTGGCTACGACCAAAAGCACTGTCTGACTTACCCATCACATAGGGTGCACGGCTCATGCTTTCTACACCACCAGCAATCACCAAGTTCGCTTCACCTGCCTTAATAGCACGGGCTGCCATAGCAATGGCATCGAGTGAAGAACCACAGAGACGGTTAATGGTGGTTGCTGGTACTTGATAAGGTAAGCCTGCAAGTAGTGCTGACATACGGCCAACATTACGGTTGTCTTCACCGGCTTGGTTAGCACAGCCATAGATCACATCATCAACTTGTTCCCAATCTACATTTGGATTACGCTGCATTAAGGCTTTAATCGGTATAGCGCCAAGGTCATCGGCACGGACAGGTGCAAGACCACCAGCATAACGGCCGAATGGAGTACGGATAGCATCGATGATATAAGCGTTTTTTAAAGTCATTTCCCTACGTCCTTATCCTTGTGTCGCATCAATCAAAGTTGCACCAGTCAAACCCTGTAACTCGTCAAAGCTAAGACCTTCCACTTTCTCAATCACCTTTAAACCATTTTTGGTCACATCAATCACACAAAGGTCAGTGTAAATACGGTCAACACAGCGTTTACCCGTCACCGGATAGCTCAGCTCAGCCACAATTTTCGGTTCACCTTGCTTGGTCACATGGTCTGTGGTGATAAATACTTTCTTGGCACCCACAGCCAAATCCATTGCACCACCCACCGCAGGAATCGCATCCGGTGCACCCGTGTGCCAGTTAGCCAAGTCACCATTCGCTGCAACCTGAAACGCACCAAGCACAGCAATATCAAGATGACCACCACGCATCATGGCAAACGAATCACCATGGTGGAAAAAGCTGCCGCCTTCTAGCATGGTCACAAACTCTTTACCCGCATTAATCAGTTCAGGGTCTTCTTCACCTGCCGCTGGCGGTGGGCCAAAAGCGAGTAAACCATTTTCAGAATGAAGGAAAATATCTTTATCGTCAGGTAAGTAGCTTGCAATCTTGGTCGGCAAGCCAATACCCAAGTTCACATAGGCCCCATCGGGAATGTCTTGTGCCACACGTTTTGCAATCTGGTCACGGCTGAGTTTCTGGTAGCTCATGTTATTTCTCCTTATTGCTTACTGTGCTGGCGCGACTTGAACAACGTGCTGTACAAAAATACCTGGGGTGATGATGTGCTCTGGATCTAATCCACCTAGCTCAACCACTTCAGAAACCTGAACAATGGTGACATCAGCAGCCATTGCCATAATCGGACCAAAGTTACGGGCAGATTTACGGTAAACCAGATTGCCCCAGCGGTCGCCCTTGTAAGCTTTAATTAAGGCGAAGTCCGCCTTAATTGGATATTCAAGTACGTAGTCTTTACCATCAATCTCACGGGTTTCTTTACCTTCAGCTAGAAGTGTGCCAAAGCCTGTTGGGGTAAACACAGCCCCAAGTCCCATACCTGCTGCCTGAATACGACAAGCCAAGTTACCTTGTGGTACTACTTCAAGCTCTACTTTTCCGGCACGGTACAGCTCATCAAACACATAAGAGTCTGACTGACGTGGAAAAGAACAGATGACTTTTTTAACTGATCCTGCTTTAAGCAGTTTAGCCAGACCGTAATCGCCATTACCGGCATTGTTGCTGACAATCGTTAAATCTTTAACACCCAGTTCAATCAGTCCGTCAATGAGTTCAGCGGGTTGTCCTGCGGTACCAAAACCACCAATCAGGATGGTGGCACCATCTTTAATTTGCGATAGAACCTCGGTAAGTGAGGACTTACTTTTGTCAATCATTAGACAACTCCATTGTGCTCATTGAAGAAGAGATAGGTAAGAGAGTTAGACACACTGAGGCGAGAAGAATAGATAAATATTTTCACTCAATCCCGAGTGTTTCCCTTAGATTTCCCTTTTAAACATTCTTGATAATTTTTATAATTTGATCTAGTTATCCCGCTATGGTTTTGTTCGGTATAAGTGTTATTTGTTCGATGATCGAACATTATCTATGTATAGTTGCCCGATCTTGTTAAATCGTAAGACTTATAAATGTAAAAGAATATGAGTTGTTATAAATAGATATGTAGAAAGAATTGCTTAGACAGTTTAATTATCCAAGCAATTTTAAAATAATCAAATTAAGACTGAGATTGAAGAATCAAACGCGCAAGTTCTAAGTCATCAGGATAGGTAATTTTTATATTATCCGAACGTCCCATCACAACCTGTACAGTTTCACCCATATATTCGAGTGCACTTGCCTCATCGGTAATAGTGACGTTATTCTCTAAAGCCTGTTCAATTGCTTTTTTGAGTTTACCAATTTTGGTAATTTGAGGAGTTTGAGCTTGCCATAATAAATCTCGGCTGACCGTTTTATCAATATGATTGCCTGTCTTAACCTGCTTTAAAGTATCACGAACAGGAATTGCTAAAATAGCGCTCTCATTTGATTCAATTGCCTTTGCCACAAGAGCATTCAAACACTCAATTGTTACACAAGGCCGAGCCGCATCATGTACAAGCACCCAATCATTTTCATCGGCAAAATTTAAAAGATGATTTAACGCATTTAGCACCGAATGGACTCGCTCGGCTCCACCAGTACAAAAATGCGCCTTATCTATATTTTGAAATGCAAGAGTCTGGGCAAAGGTATCTTGTGTACCAATTGCCAAAACATAACCATTTAACGGAAGCTGACTTATACGCCCAATAGTGTGTTCTAAAACAGTCCTATCCTGAATATATTGATACTGCTTCAATTCAGTTTTAGAAAATCGACTTCCCGATCCTGCAGCTGGAATTACTGCCCATAATTTAGTCTGGGATATCTGGAGATGCAGGTGTCTCATTCGTTTCCAAATCAACTTTAGCGTTCGGGTCAATATAAATAGGCTTGTAATGGGTACTGATTGTACTCATTTGAACAAATGTCTCATGAGGTTTAACCAAACCAAGATCAAGGCGAGCATGTTCTTCTATTGCTTCTGTACCATTTTTAAGGTCAAAAACCTCTGCCGCTAAAATACGGTTCCGTTCTTTAAGCTCTTCATTTACCTCAGCTTGTTGCTGAATTTGCTGCATGAGAGCTTGATGAGGGATATAACCACCCTCACCTAACCAAAATTGATATTGCAGTATAGCTACTAAAACAATAACCAGTAGCAATATCAGTTTGCTTGAAGTGGATCGAAATACTTCTAACATATCATTAAGATTTTTAATTAAAAACTTTCGTTAAGAGTTTGTATTGTATAGTAATTAACAAACAACATGCGCAATTCCTGCAAAAATTTAAGCAAAATTATTAATGGGCATATTACTTTAATTGACCATTGTGACTTGTATCATTTTGTCAAAAATGAATGGAATTTGAAAGGGAAATAATATTTATAAGTACAACTGCTTATAAATCAATCTATGCACCTAAACGCTAGTCTAAGTATAATTAAATTATGCTGAGTAAATATAGAAAAACCCTCATCAGAGGGCTTTCACAAATCGACTGCTTATGAGAGTCTAAATCAGAAATTATAACGAACACTTACTGTTGCATTTCGTGGTGTTCCCCAATTCATTGAGTTTTCACCAATACCTTCGTAATACTTCTCATCAAATATATTATCAATATTGAATTGAAGTTTGATATTTTTATCTACTTGATAGCCTAGCATCGCATTTGCTAAAACATAAGCATCTTGCTCAATACGGGAGCTTCCACTACCCGTGTAGTATTTACTCTTATAATTTAAACCAAATCCTGCACTCCATTGATCAAGTTTGTACTTAACAAATAAATTCGAAGTTGTTCGAGAGTTTGTCGTATTAACCTTTGTACCTTTTGCATCTTTTGCTTCGAAATTAGCAACACCGAAACTAATCCCCCAGTTGTCGTTAATTTCACCATCAGCTTCAAATTCAAAGCCCTTACTTTCAACCCCATCTACAGCTCGATAAGCCTGCTCTGTAGTTTGTGTACCATTGCGAATAATGAATCGGCCAGGTATCGATTCAGCAAAATTAGATTGCTCGATCCGGAATACTGACAACGCTGTATTAAAACGCCCTCCAAACCATTCGCTCTTTAACCCCGCCTCATAACTCTTACCTGTAATCGGGTCAATATATTGATCATTTACATCTTTACGTTCTTGAGGTTTGAAAATTTCTGTATAACTCGCATACACAGAATGATCTGGGGCAAAATCATAAATAGCGCCAATATATGGTGCTAATTCATTGTTAAATTCACGGTTACCTTTATCATTTTCAGACTTATATTCCCAATTAGATAAACGTGCACCAGCAATAATTTTTAAAGGATCAAGAATTTGAAATTTACCAGCAATATATGCGGCAGTTTGTGTAGTTTCATTTAGCGCATTTTTACCGTTTAAAACAACAGGCTGAAGCAACTCTTGAGCTATATCGTTATAGTTAAGCGGACCACCTAAATATTTTTCAATGTCTTGGTTTGTGTTAGATCCACCAAAAATATCTTTCGTCTTTTCGTTCTTATTCCAAGATCCACCAATAATGATTTCTTGTGGAAGATTAAAAAGCGTAAATGGTGCATTGATAAAAACATCAATATTGTTTTCTTCATTTGCAGCTTTTGCACCATATACAGAAACATAATCAGCTTTATGCTTCTCATCATTCGGATTTTCTAATGGGCTGGTATTGGTCGCCTTATCTACTTGGCCTGCTGTATATAACAACATAGAGTCCGTATCTTCTTTGCGGAATGTATAAGCTATATTTAAATTAATGTCATTAAATAAATTCTGCTTTAAGTTTGCAAATACTGCGGTTGTATTCACATCCCAATAAGTCCAAGGCGCACTTACTGTTAAGCTTCTAGAAAAATTAGTACGAGTCCCATCAGTATAAAAAGCCGGTGTTCCGCCCCAACGGATACCGTCACGGTGTAACTCTTGATAAGTAGCCCCAAGCGACATACTTGTTTTATCACTCAGGTCATAATCAAGGGCACCATAAAATACATTACGTTCTTTCTCATAAAAATCCATAAATGATTTTTCATCGGAATGCTTTACAAACATACGGCCACGCAAAGACCCATCAGCATTAAGCGGTGTAGAGATATCTGCTGAGCTGCTCCACGAATTCCACGAACCCAAAGATGTACTAACATTACCTGTAAGCTCTTTGGCATTAGCATGTTTACGGATCATGTTAAGTGCCATCGCAGGGTTCCCCGCGCCTGTTGTTAAGCCATTAGCACCTTTAACGACTTCAACACGATCATAAATATCTAGATCAAGATCGCCTATACTTAAGTTGGTTGTACTAGGCATTCCATCCAGTAAATAATAATCCACCTCAAAGCCACGCGCATAAGCTTTTTGGCGCTCATCGGTGCGTGAAGTTGAAACACCCGTAATATTGTTCATTAAATCTTGGAAAGAATCGATTTTTCGATCATCTAAATATTCACGAGTTAAAACTTTGACCGATTGAGGAGTTTCACGAAGAGACAAATTTAATTTTGTAGAAGTATTTGTGCTTTTTGCTGTATAGCTACCCGAACCTTCGGTAACAGCGGAATTTTCTTGTTCTGCTTGTACTTTTATCGTTGCTAAAGTGGCTGTTCCCATTGCCTCATCTGCATAAACAATTGAAGGTACCGTTAAAGCCAAAGAAAGTGCTAAAGGGTGAACTCTAAATGCTTTTCTAAAGAGCGGATTGTACATAAGAAAATTCCATAATAACCAATGTGCTGTACCATATATTTAGCCTTTCACTACCATGTTCCTTGTTACACAATAGCAAAAGATCGGCACAAAAATTAACATGAATGATAATTGTTATCAACTTCAAGTTAATAATTATTCTTATTTATGTAGATTAAATTATTAATCTATAAAGTATTAAGCATGTAATAGCTATCCATGCACAAAAAAGGATTTCTAACAGGTTGAGTACAGATCCTGTTGAATTATAGTGCTCAAACAAAGGGCCTTATGTTATTGATTCAATAAAAAATATAAACTAATTTTCAAATTAAGATTTACCATGGAACTGCTCAATAAGGAGAGAAATAAAAAACTACACAGTATTTTATTTTATATTTTATTATTCTTATCAAATCTCATAAAAGAGAATAAGGGTATAAATTGTAGTGCACAAAATTTTAGCGTTTTCTTTAGTAAGCTTAGGTTTAAGCGCTTGTGATCACCCTACTGATGATAGCCCTTCAAAAATAGTTAATATGAAGGATACTCAGAAGAAACATAGACAAGTTAATACTTATATATATGAATATAATGATATTATTTACAACCTAAATACTGAACAAGACCAAATTACGGCTCATTTAAAATTAAAAAATTTATTAAAAAAGATACCTTCTAATGATAACAACTTAAACTTTTTAAAAACTAAACGTAAAATACTTGTACACTTAGGTTGTCTTAATGAAGCTTATATAGTTACTGAAAAAATACTAGCAAAAACAGATAGTTCAAACCTACAAGAGATACAATGCATTTTCTTAAGTAAAATGAAAAAAGATGCTCATGAAGTAAAAGCATGTTATGAAAAAACGGCTCATAGCTATTTAAACGAAATAAATTTAATTCCAAAGGCAGCATTACGATATCAATATGCCTTATGGGGACATTATGCAGCGATGTTCCATGCTGGACATATTGAATATAAAGATAAACTCCAAGAAATTATCAATTATCACAACATTGAGGATCACAAAAAAACTTATCAACAAATGTATGAAAATATTATGAATCCATCTATTTTTCAAAAACGTTTAGATTCGATCCCTTATACTTCTCATTGTCATTAAACTATTTTCTTAAATCTTATTATCAGACATATTTACAGCTTATATCTTTGTTAAGCTTAATTTATTCAATAATAAGAATAATAAGAAAGTACGTCTCGGAATATAACTCCTAATATTTGTACTCCTCTCTATAAATACAAACTCATATAACTTTTAAAATGCCTCTTGATAAGTCTATTATTTTGATGCACCTTCTTTTGATCAGATGATCAATAGGAAGTTGACTCATAAAAAATTGTTTGAGAAAAATTCATAAAAAGTTGCATATATTTCGAATTTTTAACCAATAACTACTTAAAAAGTATATTTTTTCTATTTTTAATTTGCTAAGAATTTTATAAAGATTTCTTTCACCTATCAAAAGGAGAAAAAATGGATTTTTTTAATATTTTCATAGGTGACACGACCTGGAACTTTGTTTTAGAAATTCTAGTGCGATGTACCGTGATGTTCATAATCATTATTAGTTTTTTAAGATTATCTGGTAAGAGAGGTATACGTCAGCTCTCCCTTTTTGAACTCGCAATTATTTTATGTTTAGGTTCAGCTGCCGGTGACCCAATGTTTACTAAGGACCTACCTATTGCCCATGCCTTCGTCGCGTTTATCGTTATTCTTTTTCTTTATCGATTTGCTACATGGAGCATGGTAAAGCATAAAAAAATTGAAGATTTGCTTGAAGGAAAAGCACTTTGTATTGTTAAGGATGGCCTTGTAGTCTACAAAGATTTCCAAAAACAATCATATTCACATGATGAGTTTTTCTCGGAAATGCGTCAACAAAATGTTGAACATCTTGGACAAGTGAGAACAGCTTTGCTGGAGTCCGATGGTATTCTCAGTCTGCTTTATTTTGAAGATGAGGATGTAAAATGGGGCTTGCCATTATTCCCTGATGCTTATTGCAAAGCGGACGTACTTAAAATCAATACTTTTTATTCATGTATGAAATGTGGTGAAACTAAAATTTTAAATAAAATCGATCAAGAATGTACCCGTTGCAAACATCACAGTTGGGCTGAGTCTTTAAAAACACGCCGGTTAGGATAATAAAAAGGTGCTATTTCCTATTAAAAACAGAAAAATAGCACCCTAAAATGTTAAAAAACTAATTTTAACTTTTTATTTAAAGATTAGTTTAAACCTTTAAACTCAGCTTTACCGCGGTAAGCAGCTTTAGTCAACTCTTCAATACGAAGTAATTGGTTGTACTTAGAAACACGGTCAGAACGGCAAAGTGAACCAGTCTTAATTTGGCCAGCCGCTGTACCTACTGCTAAGTCAGCAATAGTTGAATCTTCTGTTTCACCAGAACGATGAGAAATTACAGTCGTATAGCCATTTTCTTTAGCAAGATAGATTGCATCTAAAGTTTCAGTCAACGTACCAATTTGGTTGTACTTGATTAAGATAGAGTTACCTACTTTCTCATTAATACCACGTTGTAAAATCTTAGGGTTTGTAACGAACAAATCATCACCCACCAATTGGATTTTGTCGCCAAGAATTGAAGTTAAGTAACTCCAGCCTTCCCAGTCAGACTCATCTAGACCGTCTTCAATCGAGATAATTGGATATTGGTTTACAAGACCAGCTAAATAATCAGAGAACTGGTTGCTTGTAAATGCTTTATTGCCTTCACCTGCAAGGATGTATTGACCATTTTTGTAGAATTCTGAAGATGCACAGTCAAGCGCCAACATAATGTCAGAACCAGCTTTGTAACCCGTTTGACCAATAGCTTCAAGAATAACAGTGATTGCTTCTTCGTTTGAACGCAGGTTTGGTGCAAAACCACCTTCATCACCCACAGCAGTGTTTAAACCCTTTTTGTTTAAAACTGATTTTAGTGAATGGAAGATTTCAGCACCTGCACGCAATGCTTCAGCAAATGAAGTGAAGCCTACTGGCTCAATCATAAACTCTTGAATATCAACGTTGTTGTCTGCATGTGAACCACCATTGATGATGTTCATCATTGGTACAGGCATAGTCAAAATCGTTTGACCACGTAAGTCAGCGATGTATTGAAAAAGAGGAATTTTCTTTTCATCAGCAGCAGCGCGTGCAGCAGCTAATGACACAGCCAAAGTTGCATTTGCACCTAATTTTTCTTTGTTTTCAGTACCATCAAGTTCGATCATCGTATTATCGATGTCTTTTTGTTCAAATACTGATTTGCCCACTAAAGCGTCACGGATAATCGTGTTTACGTTGTTAACCGCAGTTTTAACGCCTTTACCTAAGTAACGTGATTTATCACCGTCACGTAGTTCTAAAGCTTCACGAGAACCAGTTGAAGCACCAGATGGTGCACATGCACGACCAACAATCCCAGATTCTAAAATTACGTCTGCTTCGATGGTTGGGTTACCACGAGAGTCCAAAATTTCACGTGCACGGATGTCAACGATTTGGCTCATGAACAATTCCTCTGTTGAATGAATATGAGCTGCGATTAAAGCAGCGTAAATGAGTAAAAACTCAATGGGTGTCTAACTTTTTGAATCCTTTAACCAAAGTATCCAATTCTTTTATTTGTGCCAAGAACGGCTCAAGCTGCGACATACGTAATGCACAAGGTCCATCACATTTTGCATTTTCTGGGTCCGGATGACCTTCCAAGAACAATCCAGCCAAACCTGTTGCCATTCCAGCGCGTGCTAAAGTTGTAATTTGAGCACGACGACCACCTGCCGAGTCAGCACGACCACCAGGAGTTTGCAACGCATGTGTTACATCAAAGAAAACAGGAACATTCATTTCTTTCATGGTGTCAAAGCCAAGCATGTCTACAACAAGGTTGTTATAGCCAAATGCTGAACCACGTTCACAAAGAATAAGTTTATCGTTTCCTGCTTCTAAACATTTATTCAGGATATGACGCATTTCATGAGGTGCCAAAAACTGAGCTTTCTTAATGTTAATAATAGTCTGTGTTTTTGCCATCGCTTCAACAAGATCAGTTTGGCGACTTAAGAAAGCCGGTAACTGAATAATATCAGCTACTTCTGCAACTGCTTCAGCTTGGTATGGTTCATGAACATCAGTAATGATAGGTACATTAAAATGTTTTTTAATATCGCCTAACCATTCAATACCTTTTTCAAGTCCAGGACCACGGAATGAATGCAGACTAGAACGATTTGCTTTATCGAAACTCGCTTTAAATACATAAGGAATATCTAAGCGTTTGCAAATATCCACATACGTTTCTGCAATTTCGAAAGCTAAATCTTTTGATTCAAGTACGTTCATTCCGCCAAATAATACAAATGGCAAATGATTTGCCATTTGTATATCGCCTAAACGTACAACTTCTTGTGGTTTTAATTGTGACATTTAAACTTTCCCAGTTTATTTAAAATCGCATTATTTACTTTTTTGATGCTGGTTTTTCGCAGCGCCAATAAAACTAGCAAATAATGGATGTCCATCACGTGGTGAACTTGTAAATTCCGGGTGGAATTGTACAGCAATAAACCAAGGATGTTCAGGAATTTCTACAGTTTCAACCAAATGTTGTGCCGAAGAGTAGCCAGAAATCTTCATACCAGCTTGTTCAATCGACTCAATGAAACGGTTATTCATTTCATAACGGTGACGATGACGCTCAGTGATTTCTGCTTTACCATAGACTTCACGTGTTTTTGTGCCTTCAACCAATTCAGATTTTTGTGCACCTAAACGCATAGTTCCACCTAAGTCAGACTCTACGCTACGTTGTTGTAATTCACCACGCTCATCTAACCATTCGGTAATTAAACCAATCAATGGATACTTTGTAGAACGGTTAAACTCTGTAGAAGATGCTTCTGGCATTGCGGCAACATGACGTGCATATTCAATTACAGCCAATTGCATACCTAAACAAATGCCCAAGAATGGAATTTTGTTTTCACGTGCATATTGAATAGCTTTCATTTTGCCTTCAGTACCACGTTCACCAAAGCCACCTGGGACTAAAATTGCGTCGGCTGTTTGCAAAATAGAAACGTCTTGGCTTTCAAGTTCTTCAGCATTGACATAATCAATCTGTACTTTCACAAGGTTTTGGATACCCGCATGTAAAAGTGCTTCATTCACAGATTTATAAGCATCTGGAAGTTCAACATATTTACCAACCATCGCAACACGTACCGTGTATTCAGGATTCAGCAAGGCTTCAACTACATTATCCCAATCGGTTAAGTCAGCTTCCGGGAGATCATTAAACCCAAAACGTTCACAGATCAAGTCATCAACGTTTTGTTCATAGAATGTACGTGGAATTTGATAAATCGTTTTTGCATCTTTACATACCACAACGGCACGCGCTTCCACGTTAGTGAACAATGCAATTTTACGTTTAGTATCAACATCCACATCATATTCGGTACGGCAGATTAAGATATCTGGCTGAATACCAATTGAAAGAAGTTCTTTCACTGAATGTTGAGTTGGCTTGGTTTTTAACTCAGCCGCAGATTTGATATATGGCAACAATGTTAAATGCATCAGCATGGTACGTTTATGACCAAGCTCTACCATTAACTGACGAACTGATTCCATAAATGGAAGTGATTCGATATCACCAACCGTACCACCAATCTCAACGATTGCAACGTCGTAACCTTCACCTGCGCGAAGTACACGTTCTTTAATGTTGTCTGTAATATGTGGAATAACTTGAACCGTACCACCTAAGTAGTCACCACGACGTTCTTTATTTAAAACATCTTGATAAACACGGCCACTAGTAAAGTTATTCAGTTTGGTCATTTTCGCACGACGTAAGAAACGTTCGTAATAACCCAAGTCTAGATCAGTTTCGGCACCATCCTCTGTGACAAAAACTTCACCATGTTGGAAAGGACTCATCGTCCCCGGATCGACATTAATGTAAGGATCCATTTTAACCATTGTGACTTTTAAGCCACGGGCTTCCAAAAGTGCAGCAACTGAAGCAGCAGAAATACCTTTACCTAGCGATGAAACCACACCACCAGTAACAAAAATAAAATGGGTCATTAAGTTTCTCGTACAATCAAGCCGAAATCGGCCTACAATGTTGGGCAATTTTACTGTACTCTGCCCCTATAAAGCAAAGTCAAACCGCACCAATTCAAAGATCATTAAACAACTGGCTATTCTATCAGCATTTTTAATAAAAAATTAGGTCAATCTCACATGATTTTTTCATTCTCTTTTGCTGTTATAATGCGAGCTCCTCAATTAAATGTTGTTTAGGACAATGGCAAATAAAAAACTTTTAATCTGTGCTGCAATTGCGGCTGGACTATTGTTAACCGCATGCGTCAAAAAAGAAACACCAGAAGAAGAGCAAGAAAAGGTTGAAACTGCTGTTTCAGAACCGAAGCCTGCTGAACCTGCAAAGTTTGAGTCTTTAGAAAGTGTTAAAACTGAAGAAGCTCAAACGCAGGAACCAACGCAAGTTGAAGTTCATCACGAAGAAACAGCGAACACTACAACTGAAATTCGCCGTGAAACTCGCCCTGCCCAATCTGAGCAAAATTCACAAACAACTGTTTCTGAACAACCTAAACCTGAGCCAAAGCCAGAACCTAAACCTGAGCCAAAAGCAGAGCCTAAGCCTGAGAAAGTGCAGTCAAAACCTGCTAAGCCAACTGAACCATCTCAAACTGAAGATGATGCTGTTGCCGCTGCAATTGCTGCGGCTACACCTGCGCTTAAAAACTAAGTTCCCGTATAAATATGCCCAAATTGAACAGTTGATTTGGGCTTTTTAAATATGATTAAAATTATTAACGTAATAATCAGTTTTACTTTTCTTATTCCAATTTATCTTTAAAGTTTTCCTAGATATCAATTTAGGACAATCTACTTCTTTCATCTGAATAAGCATTGACGTTCCATAGTCTGAGATGTAATTTTTAATCAAGTTCCTTTTTGGAACTAAAATTAAAAGAAGATTGGAGCTTAAAATGAATACTGTATCAAATCGCGTGCCCGCCTCATTTCCAGTCCGTCGTATGGACTATAATTTTGAAAATGTGCCTCGTTATTGGTGTAATAACGAACCCACTTTTACACATTACTTTACGGGTTTATCTACATTGTTCCCTGAAGGCGAATCATATTTTGTTCGTTCAGTTCGAGCATTACGTGCCAAAGCAAAGTCGAATGAACTTCTAGATCGGGAAATCAGTGCTTTTATTGGTCAAGAAGCCATGCACTCTAAAGAACATCATGCTTTTCACGTGAGTGCACAGCAACATGGTTTAGATCCAGAATCTTTAGAAAAAGTAACTGGCATCGTTTTGAAAACGATTGAAAAAGTTTTCAGCAAAAAATGGAATTTGCTCGTAACAGTTGGCTTAGAGCACTATACAGCGGTACTTGTGGTTAGCATGATGCAGTCTGTTAATGAACTGATGACAGACTCAACTATTCGTAATTTATGGTTGTGGCACAGTATTGAAGAAACCGAACATAAAGCTGTGGCTTTTGATCTTTATCAACACTTGTATGGAAATGGGCTGAGTGCGTATCTCCCTCGCATTACAGTCTTTACTTTAAGTCTATTTTTAATTACAGGCTTCTCAACAATTTATCAATTCGTTCTTATGAAACGGGATCGCCAACTTCTTAATTTTAAATCTTGGCGTAAGTTTCTTGGTTTTATGACAACACAATATAAAGTTTTAACTCCGAAATTCTTTGACTATTATCGCTTTGATTTTCACCCCAACCAAACTGACGAAAAAGATCTCGTTGCCAGCACTAAAATCAAAATTGGACTAAAAAACTCAAAATTACTTTTATCCTGATCTAATAAAAACATAAAGCCCATCTACTGAATGGGCTTTCTTTAACCAATTACAGCAATATAGTCATCGTTTATGGTCAACCATAAAATAATTCGATATTAATTTGGCTGCCCATGATGTGCTTTTCCACCCTTCGTAAAAACCACAGTGACTTCCCTTTTTAGTGGTTACCACTGCAATATTACTCATTTGCTGAATAGTTTCCTTGTAAGGCTCTAAATTTTTAATAGAACATACTGGATCATCTTCAGCATTAAGAATCATTAATGGAATTTTGACATTTTCAAATACATAAATTGGATTAATTGCCTGACAATAACTTTGATAGTCCCGAAAACCAGCCATTTCAAAGTATTCTTTTTCAAACTCTTCCAGACTAGTCGTCGCTAGAACTTTTTCTAAAGAAGAAACCTTGCTCCAAGTACTTTGATAAGGATGAATAAAATATTTGAATAACTTTTTGGTCATCATTTTGCTATAGAACGGATGAACATTTTTAAAACCAATCTCAGTGTTGTAGCCTGGACACATTGCAAAAGCAGCTTTAAATGGTGTGTCAGTGCCTTGCTCTCCCAAATAACGAACTAATAATCCTGTTCCGGCAGAGGAACCAACAGCATACAAATCGGATTCTGGAAACAAATTTTGAATATGCGTAAGCTGTTCTTTAAGGTCACTTGTTGAGCCGAAAAGAGAAATCTGTGGTACAGGCATAGGTAGACCAGCATGCCCACGGCGTAAGCATAGTGCTATTCTCCATCCCGTATATTGATGTAGATCTTTCACCAGTTCACGCATACTTTCAGGTGTTCCTGTAATCGTGTGCATGATGACAACTGTAGGAGTAGTTTTTGGAAGATTATAGCCATACCATGCAATCGCAGTTACCCCACCATCTTTCATGCTGAGCTGGTCAATACGGTCATATTCAAGCTTGATGGTCTTTTTTCTAATAATATCGAAATATAAAAGATGAACATGATTGTTAGCTAACCATGGCGTAGGACGATATTTTTGCTTAAGTTGGGGCAATTTATCCAAAACATCTTTAATTTTCCCTTTTGGGTCATAATAGACTTTTGGCTGTTCAGCACCTAACACCGAATCAAATAATTCTGAACCGAAAGCTTTAATTTTATTTAAAGTAGATATGCCCATATCCAATCACGACCTCTGATTATGAGTTAAATGATTGCCGCACTAGTGCTGCAACCTGCTGTCCCCAAATTGCATAAATTTCTTTGCTCGGATGAAAGCCATCACTTGCCATAGGTAAATTCATCGCTTGAAAACTTTCAATATCATATTGAATAAATCTAAATTGGTTTTGTGATTCTAACCATTTATATAATGCCTGATTCATTTGCTCTGCATATTTTCCAAACAACCAAGCCAATGGATTTGGTAAAGCTGGAAAATGTTGCATTGGTGGAACACCAGAAACAATAATGAGTTTAGGCTGAAAACGTGCCTGTATATGTTTAAATAATTGCTTTTGTTGTTTTATCCATAAATTTGCTGACGTTAATTTTGTCACATCATTAACGCCAATAGATGTAACGACAACATCATAATTTTGCTGCTCTAAATGCTGTAAAGCTTGAAAAACCTGCTTGGTGGTATCGCCTGTTTTTGCATGAAGCTTCCAGCATAAAGAATACTCATCTTGCAACTCAGAAATAATTGCGCCAGATAAAGCATCTTTTTGAGTCTCAACTCCAACACCTGCCGCTGCAGAATCACCCAAAATAAGCAATGACAAAGGTCTTCCCTTGCCAACGAGACCTTCTCTATCACCAATGGCTTCTAGCAAGCGTGGTGTATTCTTACGAACCTTTGTTCCCTGAATAAATAATACGGGTAACAATGCTAAAGTTGAAAGTTTTAACCACATTTTAATGATCTCTGCATTACTTAGGCTATTTAATAAAATTATTAAGGTTGAAACTTAGCAATTCTTGCACCCATTTGTTCAGCCAGTGCAGCTAACCCACTCATTGGGCGTACCATTACTTCAAAATCAATAATTTTTCCTTGTTCATTAAACCGAATCATGTCAATTCCTTTTAATGACTTGCCACTTACATTCGCACTGAACTCAAGCACTACATTTTCGCCATCTTCCGTATAAAACTCACGATGATATGTAAAGTTTTCGAACACCTGAATAACATTCGTAAGAATGAAAAAAACGACCTGCTTTCCTTCATACGGTTTATGGGCAACAGGAGAACGGAAAATCACGTCATCGGCTAATAAATCATTTAGATTTGATAAATCACCCGCCTGAATCATGTGATGCCATTTTTCTAAAGACTGTTTTGTTGCTTCAATTGTCATTGTTATTTTTCCCATAATTTCATTAATAAAATTATGGGCATTTCCTTTTCAAAGAAATGCCCCTATAGATTTATAGTGTCGCGGCTAACTCGGCACCTTGGCGAATTGCGCGTTTTGCATCTAGCTCTCCGGCCTCTTTAGCTCCACCAATTAAATGAACATTTTTTCCGTCTTCTTTTAATTGTTCATACATTGCAGTGAAAGACTCTTGGCCCGCACAAATCACAACATGATCAACTTCAAGTACGCTTGGTTGCCCATCTACTGTTATATGAAGTCCTTGATCATCTACTTTGTCGTATTGAACCCCGGCAAGCATTTTGACTTGACGATTTTTCAGACCTGCACGATGAATCCATCCTGTAGTTTTACCTAAACCGGCACCTACAACAGCTGTCTTACGTTGTAATAAATAGATCTCTCGTTCAGAAGTCTCAACTTTTGGCTGCTTTAAACCACCTACATGCTCATATTGAGTGTCAATTCCCCATTCTTCGTAGAACTTTTCTGGGTTTAAGCTGCCACTTTCACCTTCGTGAGTAAGATATTCAGCCGTATCAAAACCAATACCACCCGCCCCAATAATCGCTACACGCTGGCCCACTGTTACACGTTCTTTTAAAACTTGTAAGTAGCTGAGTACTTTAGGATGATCAATACCTTCAAATTGTAATTGACGAGGCGTTACACCAGTTGCAACCACAATTTCATCAAAATTTGCTTGGCTCAACTCTTCATAAGTTGCTTTATGGTTCAAAACTAACTCAATATTTGGTCGCAACTCAATTTGGCGACCAAAGTAACGCAAGGTTTCATAGAACTCTTCTTTTCCAGGAACAGTCTTTGCAATATTAAATTGCCCACCAATTTGATGACTTGCCTCAAAAATTTTAACTTGATGTCCACGATCTGCTGCATATACAGCAAAACTTAAACCCGCAGGTCCTGCACCAATAACAGCAATATTCTTTTGAACTTGTGCATCTTTAAAAATAAGTTCAGTTTCATAACATGCGCGCGGATTCACTAAACAAGTTGCGATTTTCATTGAGAAAATATGATCTAAACACGCTTGGTTACATCCAATACAGGTATTAATTTCATCACTACGGCCTTCACTTGCCTTTAAGACAAACTCAGCATCAGCCAGCATTGGACGTGCCATAGAAACCATATCAGCATGACCAGATGCCAATACATGTTCAGCCATTTCTGGGGTATTAATTCGGTTGGACGTAATCAAAGGAATAGAGACTTGACCTTTGAGTTTTTCAGTAACCCACGTAAACGCAGCTCGAGGAACTTTCGTTGCAATGGTTGGAATACGAGCTTCATGCCAGCCAATCCCTGTATTAATAATCGTTGCGCCTGCTTTTTCAATTTCTTTTGCAAGCTGAATTACTTCATCAAAACTTGAACCACCTTCAACTAAATCAAGCATCGATAGACGATAAATAATAATAAAGTTTTCACCCACTAAAGCACGTGTGCGTTTTACAATTTCAATAGGAAAACGAATACGGTTCTCGTAACTACCACCCCATTCATCATCGCGATGGTTTGTACGGACAGCAATAAACTCATTGATTAAGTAACCTTCAGAACCCATGATTTCCACACCGTCATAACCCGCATACTGAGCAAGTTTGGCGCAGTTTGCAAAGTCATCGATGGTCTGTTGTACTTCGGCAGAACTTAAAGCTTTCGGCTTAATCGGGTTAATCGGTGCTTGAATTGCTGAAGGTGCAACGTTATTTGCCTGATAAGAATAACGCCCAGTATGTAAAATCTGCATAGCAATTTTACCCCCAGCGTCATGGACAGCTTGGGTAATCACTTTATGTTTTTCAGCTTCTTCAACTGTATCGAGCTTGGTACCATGGCTAAATACAACACCATCATCATTTGGAGAAACACCGCCAGTTACAATCAACCCCACATCGCCTTTTGCACGCTCAGCATAAAACGCAGCCATGCGTTCATATCCCTGCGGCGCTTCTTCTAATCCAATATGCATAGACCCCATAAGCACACGGTTTTTTAAAGTAGTAAAGCCTAAATCAAGTGGCTTTAATAAATGTGAATAAGCTGACATATTTTCTCCTTTGGCTAGCAACTAGCTTGCTAATGCAACTTGTTGCATCAATTTATAATCAAATTTTGACTTTTATGCAACATGTTGCATAATCTCATAAGTCACACTTACTTTTGCTTACAAACCGGATTGCTATGTCACTTCCCCATGTTTTATTGACCAGCTTGCTTGAACGACCAAGCACAGGGTTCGAACTTGCCCGCCGCTTTGACCGTTCAATCGGTTTTTTCTGGAATGCCACTCATCAGCAAATTTATCGTGAACTCAACCACATGCTCAAAAAAGGTTGGGTTTCAACGTTAGAAAATGAAATGGAAAATAGTCGCAAAAAGACTTATCAAGTTGAACAACTGGGGCGTATCGAGCTAGCTTCATGGATGACTCAACAAAGTGAACCTGCACAGCTTCGTGATGATTTAATGGTTAGATTGCGTGCTGAAGCACAATTGAGCAATAATCAGATATTACCTGAACTGTTGAGGCATCTTGGTTTACATCAAGAGAAGCTGAAACTTTATCAAAGTATTTATGACAAAGATTTTAAAGACAGCAATGATCTAAATGACCGTGTGTTATACATTCACAAAATGATCTTAGAACTTGGGATTACTATGGAAAGTGAATGGATTAAGTGGTTGGAACAAGTCATCCCTCAATTAAAACGCTTTGCCCAAGATAGCGTATCTGGAGAATAGCCATGCCATATTACACCATGCCCGATCAGGAAAATTTATTTGTACGCCGAATTGGTCGTGGTGAGCCAGTTTTGGTTTTATCTGGTCTTGGCATGCAAAGCTGGCAATGGCTACCCTTTATCTATGCAAACCGTAAAGAATATGAGTTTATTATTCCAGATTGGCGTGGTTTTGGTGGTTCAAAAAACTGCGCAATTCCTGAGCAAGATGCAATTTCTAGCCATTGGCAAGATGTCGCTCATTTAATAGAACAATTAAAACTCGATAACTTTATCTTAATGAGTTATTCAATGGGCGCCACGACGGCCATGCATGGTATGAAACATGCTCATCTGGCACAGCAGTTAAAGGCTTATTTACATATTGATCAAACACCAAAAATATCTGTGGATTCAACATGGGAATATGGTCTATTCGGTCCTCTTCATACTCAGTTCAAACAGTTATTAAATGATATCTATCAGTTATTATCTAAACACAAAACTGCTAAATATCTTTATGAATTATTTCTTCCAGATCGACAAGAATTGGTTCGTCTGTGGGTAGATTTTATTGAGTTGCAAAGTAACAATCCATTTAGTCCTTTGGTTTTTAAAACAGCTCTCAAACAGCCTTTTCTACAAAAATATTTATTACCCATTCAGCGTTTAGATTATTTATTTTGGTATGTCGAAAATTATCTTTATCACAATGAAGATTATCGTGAAGCTCTTCAACAATTACAGTGCCCTACGACTTTCTTTATAGGTCGCAATTCGACACTTTACCCTGAAACTGGGCAGACACTTATTGCACATAGTATCGAGCATGCAAAAACAATATATTTTGAACGCTCAGGCCATACACCTTTACTGACCGAACCGAAAAAATTTGGGCATGAAATCACCACATTCTTATCAGAATTAAATCATGCTTCTTAAAAAATAAAGGGATCTGCTCACAGATCCCTTTTTTAAACTTATAAATGATTAAGCAGAATGAGCTAACTCTTTCACTTTTAATTGTTCAGAGACACTTAACAAAAGTCGCTCTGTTTTTCCCCATCCTAAACAACCATCAGTTACTGACTGCCCATAAGTCATATCACAAGAAATCTTTTGGCTGCCATCAACTAAATGACTTTCAATCATGACACCCTTTACTTGTGTTTTTAAACGTTCAGCAACGATTTGCTGTAAAACTTCTGGCTGACGTAACGGATCTTTACTGCTATTGCCATGACTACAATCAATGACCAATGCAGGAAGATTTTGTTTGTGTTTTTCTCGTATTGCCTGAATTGAAGCTAAATCAAAGTTTGGTCCATGATTCGCTCCACGCAAAATTAAGTGTGGTAATGGATTGCCAGTACTCTGAATCACTGAAGGTAAACCTTGCTGATTCATTCCTAGAAATTGATGTTCATTTTGTGCTGACTGAATTGCATCTAAAGCAATCTGAATTGAGCCATCAGTACCATTTTTGAAACCAATACTGTAGGGCATGTGGCTTGATATTTCACGATGAATCTGAGACTCACTTGTACGAGCACCAATTGCGCCCCAAGCTAATAAATCATCAAAATAACCAGTTGCCATTGGACTTAAAATTTCACTCGCAATTGGTAAACCCTTTTCAATAATTTGGAGGTAAAGTTCGCGAGACTTCTCTAGACCAAGTTGTAAATTTGATGAGCCATCTAAATTTGGATCATACATAAAACCCTTCCAACCCACAGTTGTACGTGGTTTTTCAATGTATGCACGCATCACGATAAAAATCTGATCTTTTACTTTTTCTTGTAATTTTTGCAATCTTTCAGCGTATTCAAGTACTGCAACTGGATCATGAATTGAACAAGGCCCTGTAATTACCATTAACCGACGATCTTTGCCGCTAAGAATATTTTGAATAGTTTGACGGTGTTCGGCAATTTGACGCGCGAAAGATTGTGCAAGCGGATATTTTGCTTTTAACTGGGCAGGTAAACTAACTGGTATTTCTTTTGTATTGCTTTGTGTCAATAAAGTATTTAGGGCATTCATTGGTTTTTCCTTGGGACTGCAATCTATTCAGTCCGATCATTTATTTGAGCGTTTTGGATCTATTCGTTGGTAAAGGTAAGCAAAAGTAAAACCAATAAAAGTTGCTAAAGTACGAATAAGTCATGTTGTTGTTCATTTTAAGTTCCTCGATTCAAAAAGATAAAGCATAAAAAAACCTGATCGGGGTTGCCGATCAGGTATTAACTGTGATGGGCAACTTTCTCATGCCCGAATACGCTCAGGCAACTATCTAAATTGCCAAAAATAATAATATGCGTTAGTGTTCACAGATAGATTTAACATCTTTATCTCAAATATAAAAAAATATTCCTTAAATCTAAAATACGCATTGTTGAAGGCTTTGACAAGTCTTTTTTTTGAAAAAACCTCTTATTTTCACGCTTAAGATTTGATTCACTCATTGTCTTAACGAATCAGCCCTTGAGGTTGCAAAATAATTAAGCCAGCTCCACAAAGCACTATTAGACCACCCAATATATCCCATCTTGTTAATCCGACCTGATCCACAAAACGCAACCACATTAACGCAGTAAAAATATAAATACCGCCATATGCAGCATAAATGCGCCCTGAAGCGGCTGGATGTAGGGTCAGCAGCCATACAAAAACAGCCAAACTTAAAACTGTAGGTAACCACAGCCAAGCAGACTTGCCTTCTCTTAAAATCAGATAAGGGAAATAACAACCAAGAATTTCAGCAATTGCTGTGATAATAAATAACCCGAATACACTCAGTATTCGGGTTATAGCAAGACTATCAATTAACATGAGTTATGCTGGTTCTGCCGTATGATGATCTTCAAACACTTCAAGTTTTAAACCAACAGCTTTGCCATCTTCATTTTTCACTGATACAGCCACATTACCACCATGATCTGCCAGTTCACCAAACAAAATCATTTCAGCTAATGGTTTCTTCAAGTGTTCTTGAATGAGGCGTTGCATTGGACGCGCACCCATCAAGCGGTCATAACCGTTTGTTGCCAACCAATCACGAGCACTTTGATCGACATCAAGTACAACTTGTTTGTCATCTAGTTGAGCTTGTAACTCTGTCAAGAATTTATCAACTACAGACTCAATAACAGTTGTTGGTAATGACTTGAATTGAATAACACTGTCTAGACGGTTACGGAACTCTGGTGAGAAAGCACGTTTCATCGCTTCTTGGTTATCAGAACTATGATCTTGTTCAGTAAAACCAATACTCGCACGAGAAATACTTTCTGCTCCAATATTCGTAGTCAGGACAATAATAACGTTTCTAAAGTCTGACTTACGTCCGTTATTATCCGTTAAAGCACCATGATCCATGATTTGTAGCAAGAGATTAAACACATCTGGATGTGCTTTCTCAATTTCATCTAGCAACAAAACACAGTGTGGGTTCTTATGGATCGCATCAGTTAACAGCCCACCTTGGTCATAACCCACATAACCCGGAGGTGCACCAATCAAACGTGAAACTGCATGACGTTCCATATATTCAGACATATCAAAACGCACAAGCTCTACACCTAACAACTTCGCCAGTTGTTTAGTGACTTCAGTTTTACCCACACCTGTTGGGCCAGCAAAAACAAAACTACCTACTGGCTTATCTGGTGATTTCAATCCAGCACGAGATAACTTGATCGCTGAACCTAAAGCGGTAATCGCCTCATCCTGACCAAACACAACACGTTTTAAATCACGCTCAAGATTTTCAAGCACTGACTTATCATCTTTAGAAACAGTTTTTGGTGGAATACGAGCGATCTTAGAAACGATATCTTCGATATTCTCTACCGTAATCAAACTATCATCACTTTCAGCCTTCAAACGACGCTGAGCACCAGCTTCGTCAATCACATCAATTGCCTTATCTGGCAAGAAACGATCATTAATGAATTTAGCAGAAAGCTCTACAGCTGATACCAATGCTTTATCGTCATATTGTACGTGGTGAAAATCTTCAAATTTAGATTTTAAGCCACGCAAAATATCAATTGTTTCAGAAATACTTGGCTCATTGACATCAATTTTCTGGAAACGACGTGATAACGCATGGTCTTTTTCAAAAACCTGACGATATTCTTGGAACGTCGTTGAACCGATACAACGCAAACTACCATTTGCCAAAGCTGGTTTGATGAGATTCGAAGCATCCATTGTGCTGCCCATACTTGAGCCCGCGCCAATGATCATATGAATTTCATCAATGAATAAAATCGCATTTGGATTTTTCTTCAAAGCATTAAGCAATTGTTTTAAACGTTTTTCAAAGTCACCGCGATATTTGGTCCCAGCAACTAATGCACCAATATCTAAACTATAGACTTCAGCCTGACTCAAAGGTTTAGGCGCCTTGCCATTCACAATTAACCATGCCAAACCTTCAGCAATCGAGGTTTTACCAACGCCCGGATCACCTACCAGTAATGGATTATTTTTGCGACGGCGGCACAAAATTTGTGCTGTACGCTCAATTTCTTTTTCACGACCAATAAGTGGATCAGTTTTGCCTTTTTGCGCTTCAACATTTAAGTTCAGCGTATAAAGCTCTAATGGTCCTGCATTGCCCGTACTCGTTTCACCCTCAATATCTTCAACTTCTTCTTCAACTTGCACTTCATCTTTACGTGTCCCATGAGACAAGTATTGAGTCAGTGTCAATCGATTGATTTGATGACGTTTAAGCAAATACACAGCAAAAGAATCACGCTCTGAATACATTGCAACCAAAACATCCGCACCTTCAACAGTACGATCGCCGCCACTTGATTGCACATGGAAAATAGCACGTTGCAAAATGCGGTCAAAACTTTCTGTTGGATGAGGCGCTTGTTCGCTATTTTCGCCAAGCTTAGGAGTATGTTGTTCTACATATTCTTCTAATTCTTTACGTAAAGAAACTATATCAGCCCCACATGCCTTTAACGCATTCACGGCCGAATCGTTGTCGAGTAGCGCTAACAATAAATGTTCAACTGTAAGAAACTCATGTCTCTTTTGACGAGCCATGCTAACAGCCAAACGTAATGATACTTCTAATTGACGACTGAGCATGTAACCCCCTTATGCTTTAGGCTCAATCTGGCAAAGTAATGGATGACCTTGCGATCGAGCGTAATTATTAACAAGGTTTGCCTTGGTTTCCGCGATGTCTCTTGGATAGACCCCAGCAATACCTTTACCTTCATAGTGTACTGTTAGCATTACTTGAGTTGCTTGGTCAAGATTCATTGCAAAGTATTGTTGTAAAATTTCAATTACAAAGTCCATGGGCGTGTAATCGTCATTCATTAATACGACTGCATATAACGGCGGACGCTTGAGTTCAGGAGGTGCTGTTTGTACAACAACCTCTCCGTCATGATCTTCGTTTTGCGAATCACTTAAGCGTGGATGGAAGTGCCAATCGACATAACCAGACTGCTGAAAAGAAGCCTTGATATCTTTTAAGTTTGTTTGACGCTTATTTGTTCGCATAGGATGTTACTATTGTGAATTTGCTTCAGCTTGAGGAATTTCTGCCACAAAAGCAGAAGATGTTTCGACAGGTTTACCGCGCTGCCAACTAAAACGTTTAATAACTGGTGTATCAGAACCGCCTGTTAAACGTACCTCAATAAATTGAGGGGTAAAACCTTTAGGCATTGTCCAACGACCTGTTAAGCGCTCAAAGTCAGTAAAGTTAAAGTTTTTAGCTTCAAGTGGTACAACCAAAACTTCTGTATCTTTAATGAGTCTTATCTCAATCGATCCTGAAGCACGGCGCTTGCTTGGGCTCACCTGTACTAAATCTAACTGATATTCATAAGCATTTTCAGGCAGAGGTTTGATCGCCAAATTTTGAATCGTCAGGCTTAGACCACCGCGTTGCCTCAAGATATCGCGATAGATATTACTCATACCTTCTTGCTGTGTTTTATCAGCATTGGCCTGATTAAGAGCTTCAAACAGATCATTTGCATTTGTTACAGCAACATCACGCTCTTGTACTGCAGCGTTCAGGCTTTTATTAACCGCATCTAAAGCTGTTTTTTGCTTTTGCACCACTTCAACCAATTGCTCTGCATCTGCATCGTAACCTACAACAGTAAGACCTTGGCGGTGTCCAATTGTATAGCCGAGCGCAAGACAACCACTCATTAAAATAGCCGCGCCAATAAACAAAGGTTTATTGGTATTTAAAAAATTTTTCTTTTGCAACGAACTTTCTGCCGAAGTCGTCTGTCCAGAGTTTTGCATCGTCATCTCAGTGTTTAAGATCAGAGTCAAGACACACATTTAAATCGAAATTTAAATGTGTGTGAAGCAAAAAAGAGTTTTTTATGGTAATAAACCAATCCCTTGTAAGCCTTCATCTTCATCAAAGCCGAACATAAGGTTCATATTTTGTACAGCTTGACCAGATGCACCCTTCACAAGGTTATCTTGTACCGCAAGAATAATAAGTTTATTCGGCTGCGGCTTATATAAAGCAATACGAAGCTCATTCGCACCGCGCACACTACGTGTTTCAGGCGAACTGTTAGCAGGCATCACATCAACAAATTTTTCATTTGCATAAAAGTGCTCATACAATGCCTGAATATCAGTTTGTTTTCCAGTTTCTGTCAAGTCGACATAAATTGTACTGAGCATACCGCGAATCATTGGAACTAAATGGGGAACAAACAAGAGTCCTTCAAAGCCACCTTTTTGCCCAGAAATATTTTCTAATGCTTCAACAATTTCCGGATGATGACGATGCCCTGCAACCCCATAAGCCTTGAAGTTATCAGCATTTTCGCTATAAATCATACCTAAGCTTGCTTTACGGCCAGCTCCAGAAACGCCTGACTTCGCATCAATAATAATATTTTTTGTTTCAATCAATGCTTGTTCTGATTTCAAAAGTGGAGCTAAACCCAATTGAACAGTTGTTGGATAGCAACCAGGGTTACCAATCACTTGCGCCTGTTTAATTTTTTCGCGGTTTAGTTCAGCCAAACCATATACTGAGTTTTCCAATACTTCTGGGCAAGCATGCTCCATGCCATACCACTTCTCAAACTGCTCAAGATTTTGCAAACGAAAATCAGCTGCTAAATCAATAACTTTAGTACCAGCTGCGATCAATTCTTTTGCATGCTGCATCGCAACACCATGAGGAGTCGCAAAAAACACAACATCACACTTTTTTAAATCATCAATATTTAAATCTGAAAATTGAAGATCAGTATGTCCACGTAAATTAGGGAACATATCTGCAACTGGTTTGCCCGCTTCTGTACGTGAAGTAAGAACTCGGACCTGCGCTTTAGGATGTCGTAATAAAATACGTAATAGTTCAACGCCTGTATAACCCGTTCCACCAACAATTCCGACAGAAATCACGTGCATTACCTCAATTTTTGAATCTATACTTGTGCGGTAGTATGACAGGATGTCCAAGCTTACAAAACCATTTCATGCTTGGTAATTTTAATTTTTTTAATTTTAGCGACAATTAGATAGCACTTATTGAACTGTCATAACTAAACAAATATCAGCAAATAAATACTAGATTTAATTTTGGAGAGCTAGGATGCTTCATCAATCAAAAGAAACCAAATTACACACTTACCTCGGCTTGAGCACATTAATTTTAAGTGCACTACTTGTAGGTTGCGGAGGTGGAGGCAGTAGTAGTGGCAACTCACCAAGCACGCCAACACCCGTTGATCCCACTCCCGAGGCAACGACTGATGTTACTCTTAAATCTCCTGTAGAAATGCGTAATATCCAGCTAAAAGTATATGACAACACCACTAACTCTGTTTTGGTAGATACTTCAATTGCAAGTTTAAACAGCTTTAATGTCAAAATTCCTACCGCTAAATTAAATCGTTTATATCGCGTAGAAATTACGACTCAAAATTCATCTCAAGTATTTGATCCAATTACTTCAACATACCAAAATTTCTCTGGTATTTATCATGCGTTTATTACACCGAACAGTGTAAATGGCAGAACCCTATTCATAAGTCCAAGCAGTGAAGCCGTTTACCAACGTGCTGTGATACGTTCAGGACAACTCCCGCAAGAGACGATTGACCCAACCCGTATTGAACAATTGCATGTGGATTTAGCTTCTCAAGACGTTTACAGATCGCTTCTTAATGCGTTCAAAGATGCAAATATTCCAATTTTAAGTCCAGCCAACACCCTCACAGTTCTAACTTTGTTGCAGTACTCCACTAAGCAGCCTAGTACGTATGTAGATAGCTATCTTAGCTTTGGCTATTTACAATATTGGTCAACTTCTCATGGTGGAACAACTACATACCAAGATCTTGTTAAAAGTTTGGCAACCGATTTAAAAGATGGCTTTTTAGATGGAAAAAAACTTCATGGGGATCAAACAACCTTCACCCCTATTTTCACGCCTGCTCCAGATAATATTGATCCAGTAAAAAATACACTGTTAGATATTGCTACTAATCAAAAAACAACACGCGATTCTTTTGCAACCAATTTAAAAGCCGCTACTTTAAAATTGGCAGATACTCAAAGCTTAGATCAAATAGGCTATGATCTACTGCAAAAGAAACTATATTCAGGGGTCGTACCTGTCGGAAATACCACTGACTTTTTCCGTATAGATGGGGCTGGTGATTATCGTCGTGCCGTTGGTTTTAGCGGCATTACCGCAACCTGTAATGGATCTGCATATCCTTGTAAACAAGGTTTAACTAGCATTAATCTTTCTGATCCAAAACTACCAGCTACAGATTATTTAGTTGGTCGCTATGAAGACACTTCAACAGGTTGTCAGCTTAATTTCCGTGCGAATGGTCAAATCGAGCTTATTAAAGGGTCACAAATTTATCGCTCGGCTTTAAGCGCGGATAGTACAGATAATTTATTGCAAACAGATGCTGCAAGCTCAAGTTATTTACTCAACTCAAGTTCAGCCGAACCCAATAACTCAACGCAGCAATACAACTTTATACAATTATCGATTAAAGCAAATAAAATCGTGAGTGCCAAAGCAGGTTTAGATAGCCGAAAAGCACCAGATAACTTACAAACACCACAACTAGAGTGTAGCTTTAGTTAATTTGAGACATACCACCATGCAGGCAATGGATTTGATTTAAGTTGTCTGCGATGTTTTTGAAAGTATGGATCGTATTTTTCAACTTCTGCCCAAAATGCAGGGCTATGATCAAAATGTTTAGTATGAGCTAACTCATGAATAGCGACATAGCGAGCAATCTCTTGTGGCATGAGCACCAAACCTGCATGCAACATAATATTATGCTTACTGCTGCAACTTCCCCACCGAGTTTTGGGACGGCGAATTGTGCACTCTCGATAATTCAATTGAGTATGTTCACTTAACTCTTTTAAAAGCTCAGGTAATTCTTGTTTAGCAAACGTAATCACTGCACTTTGCAATGCCAAATATGGCTGTGTGTCTTTAATAAATAAGCAACTACTTTCCCAATCAAATTGAAAAACACGGTGTTGCTTTTGAACAACAACTTGAAATGGTTGGTCTTTATTAAAAAAATAAATTTCTGAAGGAATTTCAAGTGAAACAGACTGAACATGTTGTTGCTTATCCCACGTCTCGATCAACCATTGCTCAGATTGCGCCAAAAAATGCTGAATTTGCTTTTTACTGCAAAATAAAGGAACTGTCAGGCGTATTGAAGCTGGCTCAACACGTAAGCGCAACTTTCTTGCTCTTACGTGTCGAACGATTTTAATTTCTGGCATTTTTGCAGACATTACTGTGCTGTGCGCTCTTCAATACCATTATTTGTTGCAACAATTGCAATCGTTGCTGGGTTTAGAGCGAAAATACCATTAGTCACAACACCTGGAATGTTATTAATGGTTTTTTCTACATCAATCGCATTTAAAATATTAAGATTGAATACATCTAAAATCACATTACCGTTATCAGTTACTACACCTTCGCGATAAACCGGATCGCCACCTAAACTCACCAATTTACGAGCGACGGCTGAGCGAGCCATTGGAATAACTTCTACTGGAAGTGGAAAATCACGTCCGAGTTGATCAACCCATTTTGAATCATCAACAATACAAACAAATTTCTTAGCAATTGAAGCTACAATTTTTTCCCGTGTTAATGCAGCACCCCCACCTTTAATCATATGCATATGACGGTCAATTTCATCTGCACCATCAACATATGCATCTAAACCACCCACATGGTTCATATCTACCACTTCGATGCCTAATTTTTTAAGACGATCAGCAGTTGCTTGAGAACTTGCCACAGCAGCTTCTAATTGTAATTCAGGCAATAAATCAATTAGAAAGTTTACCGTACTTCCAGTCCCAACCCCCAAAATGCCACCTTTGGGTAAGTGTTTTAAAGCAGCTTGCGCAGCAGCTTGTTTCTTTTCATCTTGGGTTGCGTATAGACTCATGACATCACTCAACTATTTTTTGACATTTATGCACCAATAATCGGCGCAAATGCACAGGGGTTTGCTACAATAACTTCCTATTTTAAACTGTTATAGGGAAGATGAACATGCTGTCTCGTGTGGTACGACAAATTTTACAAGCAACGGTTTATGATGTTGCAATTGAAACGCCTCTCGAAGCAGCTCCACGAATTAGTCAAAAATTAAATAATATTATTCGTTTTAAACGTGAAGATTTACAGCCTGTTTTTTCTTTCAAATTACGTGGCGCCTATAACCGTATTAGCCAACTTCCCAAAGAACAACTCGAACGTGGGGTAATTTGTGCATCTGCTGGTAACCATGCTCAAGGCGTAGCATTATCAGGCCAACGTTTAGGAATTCCAGCGATTATTGTTATGCCAAGCACAACTCCGGACATTAAAGTTCAAGCAGTTAAACGCTTGGGCGGTCAAGTTGTGTTACATGGCGATAGTTTTGATATCGCAAATAAATATGCACAACAGCGTGCCGAAGTTGAAGGTCTAGTCTTTATTCCACCCTATGACGACGAACTTGTCATTGCTGGTCAAGGTACTATTGCAAATGAAATATTACGTCAATGGCGTGATGTAGAATATGTGTTTGTTGCTGTAGGTGGTGGTGGCCTTATTTCCGGCGTAGCAGCTTACCTTGGTGAAGTTGCACCTCATGTGAAAATTATTGGCGTTGAATATGAAGAGTCTGCATGTTTAAAAGCAGCCTTAGAAGCTAATGAACGTGTAATCTTACCGCATGTAGGCTTGTTTGCAGATGGTACTGCCGTTGCACAAATCGGTGCTTTACCATTTGATATTATTCGTCTACGTAAGTCTGATAATTCTGGTCCAATTGTTGAACCTGCGATTGTGACAGTAAACACAGATGAAATCTGTGCTGCCATTAAAGATACCTTTGATGAAAATCGCAGCATTGTTGAACCATCTGGTGCAATGGCCCTTGCTGGGATCAAGAAATATATTACCGAACATAAAATCAGCAATAAAAATATTGTGTCCATTGTATGTGGCGCAAATATGAATTTTGATCGCCTACGTTATATTGCAGAACGCACCGAGCTAGGCGAACAGCGCGAAGCTATTTATGCAGTTACTTTACCTGAAGAAAAAGGTGCTTTCTTAGGTTTTTGCCGTGCTTTACATGGACGCAATATCACCGAGTTTAACTACCGAGCAAACAATACAGAAGAAGCACAAGTATTTGTCGGTATTAGCTTAAAAGGTGGTGATGCAGAGCGTCATGAAATTCTGGAACAATTAAAGCAGCAAAATTATGTGGTAGATGACCTCTCTGACGATGAGGTTGCCAAACTACATATTCGTTATTTAATTGGCGGTCATGCAAATCTAGATGATGAAAGATTGTTCCGTGTTGAGTTCCCTGAACGTCCAGGTGCCCTCTTAACATTCTTAACTCGTTTAGGTCCAACCCACAACATTACCCTATTCCATTACCGTAACCATGGTGCAGCAGAAGGACGTGTTTTAGTCGGCTTACAAGCCACCGATGCGAAACAGAACCCTGATGGATTGATTGAAACTCTTGAGCAGATTAGTTATCCATATGCAGAAATTACGAATAATGTTGGCTACAAACGTTTCTTGAAATAATCTTCGATTTTGTTGAATAGGCCGACTAATTTGTCGGCTTATTCATATAATTATTCTAATATTCCCATCATATTTACATTGCCTCTCTTTATCTCAAAGAAAATATCCTTAAAAATAAACGTCTAATCAGGAAACAAGGACCAACATGGCACAGTTTGCAGTCATTGGCTTAGGGAGTTTCGGAGCAACAGTTGCTCAAGAGCTCACAAAATTAAATCATGATGTTATTGGCATTGATACGGTAAAAAAGAATGTTGAAAATCTTGCCAACGTTTTAACTCATGCCGTCATTGCTGATGCGACCGATGAACATGTACTTGACGAACTGAATATCCAAAATTGTGATGCTGTAGTAGTCGCAATTGGTGAAGATATTGAAGCAAGTATTTTGTGTGTCCTGAATTTAAAAAATTTAGGTATGGACAAGATTTGGGTAAAAGCAAAAACCAAAGCACATCACACCATTTTGTCGCATCTCAATATCAATAAAATTATTCACCCTGAAGAAGATATGGGGGTACGCGTTGCTCAAGCCCTGAACTATCCAATGGTGAGTCGTTATATGTCTTTAGAAGATGACCACTACATTATAAAAATTGAAATTCCTGAAAAACTTCATGGCATTAATTTATATGGCATTATGCAGCAAGCCCCACAGGTCAAAACTTTGCTTGTAAAAAGACAGCAGCAAATTTTGTTTGAGACCGAAGAAAATTTCACTTTGCAAACACATGATATTCTTATTTTAGAAGGTCATTTAGCGCAGTTAAAAAAACTTTCTAATTGCTTCATATAAGAAACGAAATCTAGAATATGTCTATATATCCCAAGCCCCATAAAACATTAAATTTAAGCCCTCCTTCACTCTTGGCACTGGGGTTTCTGGGCTTTATTATTTTTGGCACGTTATTACTAAAACTGCCATTTGCCAACACGGGTCATGTAAGCTGGATGGATGCGCTCTTTACAGCCACCTCAGCAGTCACAATTACCGGTTTATCTGTTTTAAATATTCATGAGTCTTTTACCCTATTCGGGCAAACTATTATTTTGTTGCTAATTCAATCTGGTGGTTTGGGCTTTATGACTTTTGCCATATTGGCTGCATTAAGTTTGTCACCTAAAGTTGGCCTTAAACAGCAAATGATGGCACAAGATAGTCTCGGGCAAACAAGCCTATCAAAAGTTACTTTTGTGGCCAAAGGCGTTGTCACGTACACCCTCATTTTTGAGCTTATTGGCACAATTATCCTCACCACCGCCTTTACACCGACTTACGGTTTTGCGCGTGGGCTTTATTATGCTATTTTTTATAGCATCTCTTCATTTAATAATGCTGGTTTTTCCTTATTTTCTAATAGTTTAATAAACTTTCAAAGTAATTATGTTATTTGTATAACCATTAGCATACTTTATACATTGGGCGGGCTTGGCTTTTTGGTTCTCATGGACATTAAACAAAATAAAAAATGGAAAAAACTCACTCCAAATAGCAAATTAATTCTCATAACGATTGCAATTATTAACCTTGCTGCTTTTATTTTAATATGGGCTTTAGAAGCTCAAAACCCTCATACCCTAGGAATGCTCAGTACAGGTGATCAAGCATTAAATGCTTGGTTTCAAGCCACTGTTCCGCGCTCATCAGGATTTAATACCATTGATACAGGCGCAATGACCAATAGCAGCTCTTTACTCATGATGCTACTTATGTTTATTGGTGGTGGTTCGCTCAGTACAGCAGGTGGAATTAAAGTTGGAACCTTTGTAATTTTAGTGCTCAGTGTTATTTCATTTTTACGGCGTACAGATGAAATCCGAATATTTAATCATTCAGTCGCACACGAAACTACGTATAAAGCTTTAGCTGTAACTGCAATTACCAGCATACTGATTTTCATGGGATTCTTTATTATTTTGCTTTTAGAACCTAAAGCAGACTTTATGAATTTGTTGTTTGAGGTTGTTTCAGCAGCTTGTACTGTAGGGCTTTCTCGTGGAATCACGCCAGAGCTACATAATGGTAGTTTATTCATTTTAAGTTTGTTGATGTTTGCTGGGCGACTCGGCCCATTAACATTGGCTTATTTAATTGCCACTCCGAAAAAAAGTCGACTCAAACACCCTCAAGCCAATATTCAAATTGGATAATAAGAAAGCCGCTTTAAAAGCGGCTTTCTTACAAGTTAAGACTTAGTACCAATTCAAGAGTGATACACCCAAACCGGCATAAGTTGCTCGGTGGTTATAGTCAATTAAGCTTTCACCGTAACCATTAAACAACTGGAAATGTCCGCGCAATTTTCCACTGATTGGAAAAGCCCAATCAAATTGAACAGCACCATGAGAGTCATCACCACCTTTCAATGAATGACGTAGCATTAAAGAGAAGTCATTTTCCTTCCATTTATAAAATGCTGTTAAATCACCACGACCGATGTAATTTTCCATATCTGGATTATTATCATCTTTACTGTCTTCTTCAAGACGAATCCATGGACGAAGCATTACAGCAAAGTTACCGCGCTCTAATCCCACATTAAAGATTACGCGGTTCCAACTACGAGATAATGGATCTGAACGACCATTTGATTGGTGATTTAAAGTAACGCCAAGCAAACGACCATCTAAACCAAGCAATTCATAGTTTGTTCTAAACATTAAACTTGCTTCAGGCTCATAATTCGTTTCGCGGAAAGGACGAGACTCTTCAGCATTAAATGTCTGCCAACGTGAAGATTGTGTATAACCGACCCACAAATCACCATTATTGCCAAAGATATTTTCCCAGGCTTTGGTCTTTAAAGAAATCTGAAATTTACTTTCTGTTGATTTCAGATTTTGATCTTCTGTCACCGTATTATTTAGGTTTGGACTATGTGGCAACTCATTTTTGTCACTGGTCCAGAATACTGGTAATAAATAGACCGGTTGATAAGCACGGATATTCCAAACCCCTAGTTTACTCTCTTCAGACAGCTCCCAACGTTGATCTAGCAAAGAAGTAGTAGGTTCAAGTTTTGGGGCTTTACCAATTATTTTGATATTACTCACTGTATCTACCACCTTCTCTTTAAAGGTTTCAGGTGGAACAGCAGGTGCATCAATTTTTTTAACAGGCTCTGGTACAGCCGCAGCTTGAATAACTGGTAAAGCTGACGGTTTAAATACAGAGTCATAACAAGCCAGACGATCGGCATTCGAAGCAAGAGCAACACATGCATCTACTGTCGCAGGGGTTACAGGTGCCAAGGTGTCAGCATATGTCACAGACGCACATAAACAGCTAAGCACGATACCCATGCTTAGCTGTAAAGATGTGCGTTCAAATTGTCTGAACGCCATGTTCATCTCCAATTTTTATTTTAATTAACTTGTTGAATGGTAAAACCTGATTGCTGCAACTCATCGCGTTTTGCAAATGGTGCAACTACAGCTTTTACAGGAGTTTGCTCAACTAAATATTGACGAGCAACACGTTGTAAATCATCTAATGTTACATGCAGCAAGCGTTCACGTAAGGTACGGCGGAAAGTTGGTGTTCTTGCATGCAACAATGCATAACATGCAGTAATCGCCTCACCCGCTGGTGAACCTGGTTTATCCATACTTGCAACAAGTCCAAGAATCGCTTCTTCAAGCTGATGAGGCTGTTGTTCCGCATTTAATAACCATTGCACACTTGCTTCAAAGTCTTTAAAAGTTTCTGCTAAACGTGGGTCACGGTAACTATAGAAACGGAATGAACATGCATTCCCATCATAGCTTGCTCCACCACCATACGCACCGCCTTTCTCACGAATGGCACTATGTAAGAACCCATTACGTAAATAAGCTGCCAATACCATTAACGGAGCTGCATCTGGATGCGACACATCCACCGCCTGATAAGCCGAAGCACAGAACTGAACATTTGTCTGAATTAACCATGCTTCATGATTATTATCATTTGCCTGTTCTACATGAGTTAACTCTGTTGCAGTTGCATCAACGTTTAATTTATCCCAAACATTTTGGATTTCTTCAACTAAACGTTCAGACTGATGTTCTTCACATACCAGCAAGAACTGTTTAGGCGCTTGCAATAATTTACGATGAATACGTTTTAATTCTGCAATCAGATCATCATATGCAGTAGAGTCTTGAGTAATTTTAGCAACAAGCTCACTTAACCAGTTTAATGCACCTAAACCTGTGTTTTGATAATCACGTTGAGCCAAAGCACTCATATTACGTGATGCGATTTGCATTGCGTAGCTATGACCTGCTCCAGATAAGCGAGATTGCCAACGTGTTTTACGTTGTTGCAATAACTCAATAATGCGCTCTTTCTCATCAAATCGGAGCTGTTCAAATGCTAATTTTAATAAATGAATGGCATCAAACTTCTGAGTCAAAGACTTAGTCGTTAAAGTTAACCAAGCACTAATTTTATCTTTGTCGTCAACCTTACTACGTAATGAAGCGCCCATTCCTAAACCACCACTTACAGCCGTTTGTAAGGTTTGTAGTTCAAGATAGTCATATTCACCTGCACCCACTTCGCCCATCAAGATAGAAAGCAAATTGAAATACGGTGACTTCACAATATCTTCAGGAATTTGAATAAGCACTTGTTGATAGTAAATACCATTCGTACCCGCATGATACAAATTCAACGGCGTATCCATGCGATTGCAAAGAATTTCGCGCAATTGCCCCTGCACAATATGCAAGTCAGCAGGTACATCTTCTAAGCCTACTTTTGGTAATAGTTCAAGGTTATCTGGAGTATCCTGACGTTCCTCTAGAGCCTTGGTATTAGCAATGATTTCAGCTTTATCAGCGTCTGTTAGTTTTTCACCAATAGCCGCTAAACGGGCTTTTTCTGCTTCTTGCTCTTTTACAGACTTGGTTGGGTCTGGAACTAGAGTCATCTGCACACGATGTGGGTTATCAAGCAAATGTGTTTGAATCAGATTTGATAACCACATTGGGTCTTTCAACTCTTCTTTAACCTGTGCAATTGCGCTGTCAACATCCCAAATTTGAATTGGGTCATTATGGTGAATCGCACCACTCAAGCCATTTAAAATTAGACTTAAACCGTATGGTGTACCATCGCCATTAATTTCACGTTGATGTAATTCAATCTGATGCAAAATTGCATCAACTAAATCGCTATCAATTGGTTTTGTAGCAACATCACGCAGAATATTTAAAACACCCTCTCTAAAGCTTTGCGCATGTTCAGGATTTGAACCTTGAACACCACAGTAGAAAGTCATTTCAAAATTACTGTCGTCTACGCCCATTAATGGACCTGTTGATTGAGCATAACCACACGTTTCTAAATAATGGCGCAGTGGTGAAGCTGAATTTTCTAACAAAATCCCTTCAACTAAACGCATTCCCAAACGTAATTTAACGTCATTTGCTTCGGGTAATAGCCAAGATAAGACATGATAAGTTTTATCTTTTAAATCATCACTATCAACGCCATAATTTTCTGTTACTTCAATTGGCGCAGCTAAACGTTTTTCAGGCTTAGAATATAAAGTTGTACCCGCAGAAAACTTATTTAGAGCTAGTTTTTCAAATTGCTCTTGCAACTCATACGCTGTTTGATTCCCGAAGGTCATAAATACAGCATTACTTGGGTGGTAATGTACCTTATAAAAATCGACTAATTGTTCATACGTTAAATCAGGAATATCTTTCGGGTCGCCACCTGAGTTGTAATGATAGGTGGTTTCAGGAAATAAATGATGAGCCAACTGATGATAAAGTTGGTCAGACGGCGCACTCATGGCACCCTTCATTTCATTAAAAACTACACCTTTATAAACAGGTTGATCATTTTCAAGTTCAATACGAATACCTTCTTGAGCAAAATCAAGTGGATTCAAATTGGCAGCAAATGCCGCATCAAGATAAACAGAAAGTAAGTTTTGGAAATCTTTTTTATTTTGAGACGCAAATGGATATGCTGTCCAATCTGCTGCTGTAAATGCGTTCATAAAAGTATTTAAAGAACGACGAATCATTAAAAAGAACGGATCACGTACTGGAAACTTTTCAGACCCACACAAAGCTGTATGTTCTAAAATATGTGCAGTACCTTTAGAGTCCATAGGCTGTGTTCTAAAAGCAACAAGAAATACATTTTCGTCATAATCAGTTGCCAAGTGATAATGCACCGCACCTGTCACTTTATGCTTATATTCAGATACTAAAATATCTAATGCTTCTACATGGTGCTGACGTAGCAACTGAAACGCAGGGTGAACAGTTTGAGAAATGGTTTCAGTGACATCTACAGTCATGTGATCTCCTAACATATCGGATAAGTGAATAAGTCTCATTATAGCCTGAGTCAGCTTGAGATTGGCGAACAAAAGCCAAGTAAAATACTATGTTTTTGTTGAGTATTAGTTTTCATTGGCACGGCTTTGATATCAAGCACATAGCCATGAATGTTTATCCTACCAGAACAAAAGCTTTTAATTCTATGTATATGCTACCCAATAAATAAAAAAGCCCATCAATTTGAGTTATTTGCCCCACCAAACCCCAAACAAAGTAATTCCGATGAATAGGTTATTTAGTTTCAAAGGCATACTTACGATTAGATTTTAAATATTAAAGAACTCATTTCATTCTTTTTGAAAAATTACTATTCGGTATATTTGTCTCGGAATATCCCATTTTCTTATAAAAAGCAGCTGCTCTATGAGTGTCTGTATATAAAACTATTTCATTAAAATATTTTTTAGCATGCTCTTCTATAGCTCTAAGTAATAATTCACCCATACCATGTCGTCTGTATTCAGGATGTACATAAAATCGCCTCAACCTACCCATGTCTTTATTTAGAGTAGTATTAATTCCACCAATGGCAATTAACTGATTAGCATATTGCATACTATATAAAGCTTCTCCTTCTTGATCAAAACAGTTCTGGCCAGATTGATATTCATCTATCAATCTATTGATAAATCTAAAACCCTCATTCTGAGAAACTAAGCTTAATTCAATAATTTGCTCTGGCAACTCATCAATTTTTTGTATTAAAAACTGATCTAAAGCATATTTAAACAACAATATTTCTCCACTATTTTTGAATTAACTGAATTTTATTCAACAAACTACAGCAAATCCAAGCAATGGTGTAAACTTATCAACCTGATTTTTTTATTTGTGACAACACATATGGCAACTGTAGATCTTTTTGCAATTGGTAATGCATTAATCGACCAAGAATTTAAAGTGTCTGATGATTTTCTTAGTCAACAAGGTTTGCAAAAAGGCACAATGCAGTTGTCCGATGGTGACACTCAATCTGCTCTTTATGCAGAGTTAAAGCAGCACCAAGACTACAAAGGTCAAGCAAGTGGCGGTTCAGCAGCAAATACAACTGTAGCCTTTAGTGCATTAGGTGGAACTGCTTTTTATGGTTGCCGCGTTGGTCATGACGATTTAGGGAAAATTTACCTACAAGGTCTAAATGAGGCTAACATCCAGACCACACCAAAATCGATCAGTGAAGGTGTAACTGGTACCTGTATGGTGTTAATTAGCCCTGACTCTGAACGCACGATGCACACCTATTTGGGTATTACGGCTGAACTGTCTCAAGATCAAATCGATTTTGAACCATTAAAAACAGCAAAATGGCTTTATATTGAAGGTTATCTTTCTACAAGTGAAACGGCTCGTAAAGCTATAAAACAAGCAAGAGAAATTGCAAAAGCAAATGGCGTTAAAATTGCCCTCTCTCTTTCAGACCCTGCCATGGTGCAATACGCTCGTGAAGGCTTGGAAGAGCTCATGGATGATGGCGTAGACTTACTATTTTGTAATGAGCAAGAAGCCTTAATGTATACCAATACAACGTCTGTAGAAGATGCTCTTGCTCAATTACGTTTTAAAAATCATACCGTAGTCATTACACAAAGTGCCAAAGGTGCATTAGTTTCTAACCCAACTCAGCACTTCCATGTTGCGGGACGTCATGTTGAAGCCGTTGATACAAATGGCGCAGGCGATGCATTTGCAGGCGCATTCCTTTATGCCCTCAATTATCATCAAGATTTGAATGCTGCGGCTCAGTTAGCCATCTTAATTTCGAGTGAAGTAGTCTCTCAATTCGGACCACGTTTAGCTGTAAATGATTATGCTAAACTTCTTGAAAATTTTCAGAAGGAATGTGCTTAAAATGGAAAGGATCTGTATGACGGAAGAAGTTCCTGAGCGTGAAGCTAGAGCTTTTGACACTTTACAAGGAACTACTATTTTCGTTACGCAACGTGACGGCGCATTCTATGCTTATCAGAATTTATGCCCTCACTTACAAACTGAGCTTGAATATTTAGAAAATCAATTTCTTGACCAAGATCAAGAATACATTCAATGCTCTACTCATGGTGCCTTATTTACTGTGGAAACAGGCGAATGTATTTCAGGACCATGTTTAGGTGATTTTTTAAATAAAGTTGAGCTTGAAGTACATTCAGATGGCGGTATCTATATCGTAGACTGAGACTATCAACATTAGAGTTTCTGCCATGGCTGATTTCTTTTTTAATTATTATCTTATGCCTTTTCACTTAAGTGTGGTGGCTTTGATATTACTCAGCGTGGTAGAAACCATTGGTATGTATATTGGACTCCGTCCAAGTCAGTTGCTTAAAAAAATTGCACCGGATTGGCTTTCTAACTCACCGCTACTTAATGTTAAATTTTCTAAAGCTCTAATTTTTGTTTTTTTACTCATCAATTTCAGTTATGCAGGTTACTTTTTACAACTCTCTTTCTTCGCAATACAGCATTATTTTATTTCACCATTTTATTTAATCGTCCCGGCACTTGTGATCGCAATCTTTTTTACTGTGTTCATGATTCACTGCCTTGACCAAGTGATTAAGCCGAAACTTACACATACCAATTATAACCTTTTAGGGCGATTAGCGACCATTTCCAGTGGTAATGCCAGACCAGGCTTTTCTGCTCAAGCACGCGTACGTGATGAATTTGGTCAACTTCACTACGTTCAAGTAGAACCGGAATATGGCGAACTCGAATTACATTCCCAAGTCATTCTCGTCAGAGTGCATAAAAGCCACTATGTGGCCAAAAAAATCTCTATATCAAACGATCTTTTCGCACCCGATTAATTTTTAATAATTTTACAGTCTATTATTTATTGCTTTTTGCAGGCTTTATTACGCCTTTATTTTATTATTTTCTTTTTTAATTAATTATTTATTATTCCGACCATTTTAGTTTGAAATAACCTACAAATTATTATATACAACTATTTTAGTCTGAATTAAATTCAAAACAAACCATTTTAATCAACTTAATAATTTTATTTACAAGTGTTTTAGTTGGATTTAACAATCAATTCAAACTATTTTAGTATGGTATTATTTTTTAAATATTAAGTATTTGTTTTTTATAACCTAATTATTTAAATATTTATTTAAAATATATTTATTGTTTATTTTTATTATATTTTGATTAATAATGAAATTAATATCAAATGAGGTTTAATTTATGAGCCTTAATTTTCAAAATCTTAATAGTCGTTTAATTAAAGAAATCACTATTATTCTAATAATAAAAATAGTGCTTCTTTTAACGATTAAACACATTTGGTTTGATGCTCCCACCATCCCCAAAAATTTCGACAATCAGGTCGCCGAGCATATTGCTGGCGATAACATTTCCCACATTAAGGAGACACGTTGATGATTTCTGAAAGCGTGGTTGATCTTTCGCGGTTTCAATTTGCAATGACCGCCATGTATCACTTTCTTTTCGTCCCTTTAACTTTAGGTTTGGCTTTTATTCTTGCCATTATGGAAACCACCTATGTCATTTCTGGTAAAGAAATTTATAAAGATATGACTAAATTTTGGGGAAAACTATTTGGTATTAACTTTGCGTTAGGGGTAACGACTGGCTTAACCATGGAGTTTCAGTTTGGAACGAACTGGGCTTATTACTCACATTATGTCGGTGATATTTTTGGTGCACCATTAGCAATCGAAGGCCTTATGGCATTCTTTCTTGAGTCGACCTTTATTGGCTTATTCTTTTTTGGATGGGACCGCTTAAGTAAGGTTCAGCATCTAGGAGTAACATGGTTAGTTGCGCTTGGTTCTAACATGTCAGCGCTCTGGATTTTAGTAGCTAATGGATGGATGCAAAACCCAGTAGGTGCTGCATTCAACTTTGAAACGATGCGTATGGAATTAGTCGATTTCGGCGCGCTTATCTTTAACCCAGTAGCTCAGGTTAAATTCGTACATACCGTATCTGCGGGCTATGTAACTGGTGCAATTTTTGTACTTGCTATCTCAAGCTACTACTTGCTTAAAAAACGGGATCTTCCTTTCGCCCGTCGTTCATTTGCAATTGCTGCAATTTTCGGTCTTGCATCTACACTTTCGGTGATTTTACTCGGGGATGAATCTGGCTATGAATTAGGTGATGTTCAAAAAACCAAACTGGCTGCAATTGAAGCTGAATGGGATACTCACCCTGCTCCAGCTCCATTTACTTTATTTGGTATACCGAACCATGAAGAAATGCGGACAGATTATGCAGTTAAAATTCCATATGCATTAGGTTTAATTGCAACTCGATCAACAACAAAAGAAGTTACTGGCCTAAAAGATCTCATGCAACAGCACGAAGTTCGTATTCGTAACGGCATGCTTGCTTACGCTGAGCTTGAAAAACTTCGTGCAGGTGATCGCTCACCCGAGTTATTGGCTTCATTTGAAAAAAATCAAAAAGATTTAGGTTATGGCCTTCTTCTTAAAAAATATGCACCAAATGTAGTTGATGCGAAAGAGCAACACATTCAAGCCGCTGTAAAAGACACAGTTCCAAATGTTACAGCTCTCTTCTTCTCTTTCCGTGCAATGGTAGCTTCAGGTTTCTTAATGTTGCTTTTATTCATTTTAGCAACTTGGGCAGTAGCAAAAAGAAATGCTGAAAATAAACCTTGGCTACTGAAATATGCATTGTTTGCACTACCACTTCCTTGGATTGCAGCTCAAACAGGCTGGTATGTAGCTGAAGGAGGCCGTCAACCATGGTCTATTGGTGAAATCTTACCAACCCACCTCTCTACTTCTAGCTTAAGTACTGGTGATGTATGGGGTTCTATAATTGCTTTAGCTGCCTTCTATACAGTTCTTTTAATTATTGAGATGTATTTAATGATTAAATTTGCTCGTCTAGGACCAAGCTCTCTCCACACTGGTAAATACCATTTTGAAAAGCAAGAACCGAAAACAGCTGTTAATGGGGAGGCCTTATCATGATTGAATATGAACTATTAAAAATCATTTGGTGGGTGTTAGTTGGTGTACTTCTGATCGGCTTTGCTCTCACTGACGGTTTCGATATGGGTTCCATGGCTCTCATGCCTTTCGTTGGGAAAACCGATAACGAACGACGTGCGGCCATTAATACGATCGCTCCTCACTGGGATGGCAATCAGGTTTGGTTTATTACAGCAGGTGGTGCATTATTTGCTGCATGGCCAATGGTATATGCTGTAGCTTTCTCTGGTATGTATTGGGCATTACTACTGGTTTTATTCGCCCTTTTCTTACGACCAGTCGGTTTTGATTATCGTTCCAAACTTGAAAACACCAAATGGCGTAATTCATGGGATTGGGGCCTATGCATTGGAGGCGCTGTACCAGCGCTTGTGTTCGGTGTAGCCTTTGGTAATTTGTTTCTAGGCTTACCTTTTGGTTTAGATGACACTTTACGCTCTGAATATACTGGCAGTTTTTTTGCTCTTTTAAATCCGTTCGCCTTAGTTTGCGGCATTGTCAGTCTATCAATGCTTTGTGCCCATGGCGGTGCATGGCTCATGTTGCGCACAGATAACGCTTTAAAGCAACGTTCTGCCAAAGCAACCCAGATCATGGCAGTTATATTTTTAATTTGTTTCCTTGTTATTGGGGCCTGGCTGTATTTTGGGCAAGTACCGGGTTATAGCTATGCAGTTGCTATTGACCCAAATGCTGCACTCAACCCTTTAGCAAAAGAGGTAGTTACAAATAACAACCCTGGCTGGATGAACAACTACAGTACCTATCCAATTACTAAAGTTGCCCCAGTTCTTGCAATATTAGGCGCAATCATTGCAGTTTTTGCAGCTTCAAAAGCAAAAGCAGGCTTAAGTTTTACTGGCACAAGTTTAATGATTGTAGGAGCGATTTTAACCGCAGGTTTTGCCCTATTTCCGTTCTTGCTTCCATCTAGTATTAATCCTAATTCTAGCTTGACGATGTGGGATGCTGTCTCAAGCCACCTTACTTTAGGCGTTATGACTGTAGCGGCTGGCATTTTTGTACCACTCATTTTGATCTATACCAGTTGGTCTTATTACAAAATGTGGGGCGTCATTACCAACAAACACATCGAGTCAAACTCGCATAGCTTGTATTAAGGAGAAGCAAATGTGGTATTTCGCATGGATCCTTGGCATTTTGATGGCATGTTTTGCAGGTGTACTTAGTGCACTTTATATCGAACATCATCAAAATTTAGATGAGGAATAAATCATGGCAAAAGCAATGACAGCATCAAATCATCGAAAAGTTCAAGCATTCGCAATGGCCCTTTCATTTCTGTTGGCATTGCCTCTTGCTGCAATTTTGCTTGTTTACCCTTCACTCATGTTAGATGCAAATGGACACTACAATCATAGTCAACTCATGTTGGTGATGATTGGTATTTCTGGTGGTTTCATTTATGGAGTGGGTTTTGTACCAAACTTCTGGTTATGGAAATGGTTATTTAGCCCATGGGTAGCATGGCCTCTCATGCTTTTAGGCTATTACATCTGGTTTCTAACCTAAACAAAAAAGACCTCATTTGAGGTCTTTTTTCATTTATCAAATCGGCTTTATTTTAAATAGCAATTAATTAATTTGATTGTTCAGCTAACCAAGCCATAAATTTTTGACGCTCAACTTTAGAAGATTTCTGCCAAGTTTCCACTAACCGTTGATCATTAGTTTGTGCTACACCAGTTACTGGTATAGATGTTGGAGCTGGCACCACAACTTGAGTAGATGCAGGTTTGGCCGATGCATACACTGCTTCAGGCTGTGGTCTAGATGATTTAGTCGTAAAATCAGTTACTTTACCCAACAAGCCAGTTGCAAACCATGGTTTTGCTTCATTGTTTGCACCCGTTTGTTTCACAATTAATTCATTATTTGCACTGTACAAAGCAACCGTTGGTTGCTCAGCATACTTTTTCGCATTTTCATAATCTTTAGGCACATCTACCATCGAAAGCTTATAAGTTTTCCCATCTTGCAATGTAGGTGTTTGAATTGTGACTACGCCAGATTTAACAATGTCATGCTCGCCATTTAAATGTTCAAAATATTCTTGGTAGCGCACGCTTAAGCTAGTTTCACCCGCATCGACTTTATAATTATTTTTAGATGAACGAAATAACCCAGAATTGACTTCTTGACCATTCACCGCAAGGATTACAATTTCCTCTGGTGCTGTAATTGTAACTGCTGAAAATACTGAACCACTGAGTAACAAACCAATTGCAGCAACGCTTAATCTTAAAGTCATCTGTTTCTTTCTCTGTATTTGATAAGCTATTAAATCATGAGCAATATGCAATATGATTGTGACCATTTTATGACATTGGGGTTCTAGATCAATTTTCAGATGAAAGACTTTAAAATATATAATTGAATTTTACTGAATAGTTGTTTTTTATTTAGTCTTTAATAATAATCAAAAAGTAAAAAAAAGAGCACCTAATGAGGTACTCTTTTTAAGTAACTTAAATTAGTTAAAGGTTTTGAAACGATCAGCATCATTAATAAATGCTTTCTCGCCTGCTGGTGCTTCAACTGAACCAAATACTAATTGAGCACGTAATTTCCAAGTTGCAGGAACATCAAATGCTTCAGCTGCTTCAGCATCAACAATCGGGTTATAGTGTTGTAAAGATGCACCTAAACCAAGCTCTGAAAGCGCAGTCCAAGTTGCAAATTGAGCAATCGCGCTTGAATGTTCAGACCAAACTGGGAAGTTGTCTGCATATAATTCAAATTGCTCTTGTAAGTTTTTAACAACGGCCTGATCTTCATAAAATAGTACCGTACCAGCACCAGCTACAAAGCTATCAATTTTTGTGTTTGTACCCGCAAAAGCTTCAGCAGGAACAATTTTACGTAATGCTTCACGGACTAAATTCCAGAATTTAGCATGAGATTCACCGTAAAGCGTTACCACACGTGAAGATTGTGAGTTAAAAGCTGAAGGACTATGTTTAACCGCTTCACGGATAGTTTCTTCGATTTTAGTGCGATCTAATGCAACATTTTTACCAATTGCATAAATTGTACGACGATTTTTAATTTTATCTAAGAAAGTAGACATTTTGTTATTTCCTACCTATTTGATTGACCATGGGCCGTTGTTTGGGAATGAATATAGTGTATTGAACTCATTTTTCATAATCAGCATTAAAAATATGACAGTTCGTTTTATTTTCGCAACAATAAAAAAAGATATACATATAAAAAAGCTTCACCATTTAGTGAAGCTTTTCATTGCTAATAACCAATTTTATTTATCAGTTTCAAACAGTGCAGCGACAAATGATTTAGCCGAGAATGGTCTTAAATCATCAATTTTTTCACCAACACCAATAAAACGAATTGGCACATGACTGCGACTAGCAATATTAAAGAGCACGCCGCCTTTCGCAGTTCCATCTAACTTAGTAATTGTAATACCAGTTAAACCCACAGCTTGGTCAAACTCTTGCACTTGGTTAATCGCGTTTTGACCCGTACCCGCATCTACTACCAACATAATTTCATGAGGTGCAGTTGCATCAATTTTTTGCATAACGCGTTTAACTTTTTTAAGCTCTTCCATCAAGTTGCTTTTATTATGTAAACGACCTGCTGTATCTGCAATTAATACATCAATTCCCTTAGCACGAGCACTCTCAAAGGCATCAAAAATAACAGAGGCACTATCAGCTCCGTGACCTTGAGCGACTACAGAGATATCGTTACGTTCACCCCAGATCTGTAATTGTTCTGTCGCTGCTGCACGGAATGTATCACCGGCAGCCAACATCACTTTTTTACCTTCACCTTGTAAACGCTTCGCTAATTTACCAATGGTTGTAGTTTTGCCTACACCATTTACACCGACCATCAAAATCACATAAGGTGATTTGTTTGGATCAATATGTAGTGGTTTCACACGTGGAGCCAACAGAGCAACCAACTCTTCTTGTAACGCTTTATAAAGAGAGTGGGAATAGATCAAATCACCACGAGCTGTTCGTTCTGTTAAATTGGTAATGATCGTTTTAGTTGCTTCTACACCAATGTCCGCAACCAATAATTGCTCTTCAACTTCTTCAAGCAATTCATCGTCAATTTCTTTTCCGCCAATCAGAATGTTAACCATACCATCGGCGAAATTACGACGAGTCTTTGTTAAGCCTTCCTTCATCCGACCAAAAAAACCAGATTTGGTTTGTTCAGTTTCTATATTGGTAGAAGAAGATTCAGTCTCGGCTAATTCCGTACTTTCTTGTGATTTAACAGGAGATTCAACGATGGGAACATCGATAGCAGGTAAATTAGGTAACGTGACATCGTCATCACCGATCTCAGCATCTATCAAGAATTTATTTTGCATATTCGATTGTTGTTGCATGCCGATTCCTTGAAAAGCAGCGCGTTTAAAAAGAGAAAGTTTAGCATAAATTCAAAACATTGCCTGCCACAATAGCATTCAAAACGCCTGGCAAACCAAGATTTAGTCTGATTTACTCATTTACTGAGTATCTTCCTGAGCGAGTGCTGGATATTGCTTAACATGAGCACCTTCAAATTGGTAAGCATGCATTAACTTTAAATACTCTGCCCGATGAATTTCCGACTGAGCTATAAGCAACTCGGCCATGTCTTGAGTTCTTGGATAAGTCGCCTGATGAGATAGTTGGATAATTCGTTGATATTGATCCGGACTAATAGGCCGAAGTAATGCTAAATATGACAGCACAAAAATACAGCCAATGACAATAACCACAAATAGGTTAAAACATTGATCAACTTTTAACTCAGACTTTAATTTAAGAAAATTTTGTTTGAATATGAGCATGACCTACCTCGAATTAGTGTAGTGTAGGGTTCAATGCTCATAAGCACAAGATCAAACATCCAGTAAGGTTAATAATCGTACCTTACTGGATAGTATGCTCAACTTATTAGTGAACGAATGACAGAAAAGTATAAAATTGCTGCAATAATCACTAAGACTAAAAACATCGCAAAAATACTTAGTCCTTCTTCTGCATCAGCTGGGTGCAATTCGTCTTCATCAGCAATTTTTCGAAGTTCCCCATCATAAACTTGATAAAACCAGCTTTTTTGGGTGGGTTCCAAATGCCCAGCAAAATCAAACACCCTTTTGCGTTGCGCAAGACAATAATCCCCTAAATGGATTTCCTGATGAAAGATCGCTTCATCTAATAATTTACGGTGATAATGGGCCAGTTCTATGATTTGTTCCTCTTTAGGCGGAGTATCAAAAACAAAGCCGTCGATTGTATTTGTCATATTTTATTCTCCTTGTCTTTTATTCTCATATTGATTTTAATCAAAATTATTTGTGAATAATGTTTAATCATGTATCCTAATAGTGAATTAAGCGAAAAGCACAAATAGTTGACAAATCCATCAATTTGTAATATTAGTTTAATAATTCTAAGTTAAATTAATTTAAAGGCAGTGGCCTTTAGAAAAAAGTAATCATAATTACAATAAGGAGTTTTATATGATTCAACGTATCTCTCATCATGATTTAGAACATGTATACGCAACTGCAGTAAACACTATTCATTCTCAAATGAACTTTCAAGATGCAGTTACACAGTTAGAAGAAGTTGCTCGCGCTGGGCACGGTAAAGCGGCTCTATTCTTAGCAGAATTGTATTATCAAGGTTTCCGTGTTGAACGTGACTCACTTAAAGCACAATATTGGCAAAAGTTAGCCACAATGCAAGCATAAAAAAACGTCACTTAGGTGGCGTTTTTTTATGTCTGTAAAAATTTGATATAAACCAATTCATCCCTTATCTCTTCTTGCGCTTCACCAAAGCTTTAATCGCTTTGTTTTGCTCAGGTGGCATTTTTTTATACCTGTAAAAACTTTCTATAATAAATATAATTCACTACGCACTTCGTTTGCCTTGCGCTTCGCCAAAGCTTCACTTTACCAATTGAGTCGTAGCTCAAGTGGCATTTTTATAGCTGGGAATATTTGTTTACGATTTGATACCTGTTTAAACTGAAATGTCATCTATTTTTTCTATAATAAGCAAGACAAGTTAAGAACCATTAAATTGACAATGAATAGTTTAAGCAATCTACAACCGGTTTCAAAAGACTTGATGATTAAGATTTATATTTTAAGAACCATGATGTATTGCGGAGTTCTTTGGGGATTATTTCATCAAGGTTGGGCAATTAAATCAGATCAGGAAGACTTTATTTTTCCTTTTTGGCTCAATGGATTGCAAGCTCACCGCTACGCTAAAGAACATTGGCCACACTACAAACCAAGAAGAATTACCCCCAAAGATTTTCACGAATCTTTATTACCAACTTTAACCCGACTCAATGTTACACCTGCTTTGTTTAATTCTTCTCATAGGAAGTTAAAATTATCTACCCAGCAAATGCATCATTTCTTTTTTAAACATCCGCACTGGCAAAGAGCTTAAGTTTTCTTTAGGTTCTTCACCATTATTAGAATGCTTTTTGAACGCTTGAGTGTAAAACTTGTATTTGAATGACTATCAAGTCTTTGCATTTTTATAAAATCAAGCTAATTTAAAACAAAATGATAAAACACGGGACAGAAGAAATGACAATCGTTGCACAAGTAATCAAAAACAAATCAGAGCAAGATATTTTTACAATTTCTCCAGAAGCTACTGTCCTTGAAGCCATCAAGATCATGGCTGATAAAGGAATTGGTGCGCTAGTCGTAGCTGAAGGTGAAAAAGTTGTCGGAATTTTATCTGAACGTGACTACACCCGAAAAGTGACGCTTATGGAACGTTCTTCATATAGCACTACAGTCGCTGAAATTATGACATCTAAAGTACTTACTGTAAGCCTGAACAACACCGTTGAAGAGTGTTTACAGTTAATGACAGATCGCCACTTACGTCATTTACCAGTATTGAACAATGAAAAATTAGTTGGTTTTATCTCTATTGGTGACTTGGTAAAAGCTGCAATGGAAGATCAGAAGAACTTAATTGAACAGTTAAAACAATATATCTCTGGCTAATAATTTGAAATAAAAAATGGGCGCTTATACGCCCATTTTTTAACACTAAGACTTAAAGATAATTATTAATCAAAGCAACTAAACGCTCTAACAAGTCATCGGCCTGCGCTTGAGTCATATTAATAGGCGGTAATAGGCGAACGACCGAACCTGCTGTAACGTTAATAATAAGCTTATGTTGATCGCGCGCAATGGCAACGAGTTCAGCACAGTCTTTAGGCAATTGAATACCTATCATCATGCCAAAACCACGCACTTGAATATTCTTATCGACTAACTGTGCACGAAGTTGATCAACAATATAGCGTCCTACTACTGCTGCATTTTCTACCGCATTCTCTTTTTGAATTGTATCAATGACTGTATAAACCACACGAGAACCGAGTACAGTGCCGCCATAGGTAGAACCATGACTACCAGGCCCCAATAAACCAACAGCTTTACCTTGTGTCATTACAGCACCTACTGGGAAGCCATTTCCGAGTCCTTTCGCAGTCGTCAAGACATCAGGCACAATGTTGGTGTGCTGATATGCAAAATATTTACCAGTACGCCCATTACCTGTTTGAATTTCATCTAGCATCATGAGCCAGTTATGCTGATTACAAATATTGCGAACTTCCTCAAGATAGCTAAAGCCTTGAGGAGCAGTATTAATACCACCCTCACCTTGAATTGGCTCAATCAAAATTGCAACAATATCTGGATGTTGCAAAGCTGCTTCTTGAATTGCTTCTACATCACCAAATGGCACACGAATAAAATCATTTACCAAGGGGGCAAATCCATCTTGTACTTTCTTATTACCCGTTGCTGAAAGTGTTGCCAAAGTACGACCATGAAATGATTGTTCTGCCACAATAATCTTTGGCAAACGTACACCTTGTTGAGTACCAAATTTACGAGCAATCTTAATCGCACCTTCATTTGACTCAGCGCCACTGTTTGAAAAGAAGATCTCTTCCATGCCAGACACTTCGGCAAGCTTCTGAGCAGCGGCAGTTTGCCAAGGAATTTCAAATAAATTACTTGTGTGTACAAGTGTTGCAGCTTGTTCAGCAATTGCTTCTGCAATGACTGGATGCGCATGACCTAAACCACATACCGCAATACCAGTTAAGGCATCTAGATATTCTGTACCATCTTCAGTATATAGATATGCCCCTCGGCCTCGTACAAAACTGATCGCTTGGCGACCATAAGTAGCCATTAAGTGTGATGGTTGATCAGGTTGTATTGGAGCTAGGGTAATATCAGTCATATCGAACTCTGTCTGTATGAGGTGTTAAGAAGGGTTTATATAAGCAAAAACTGGCTCTGATGAAAAGTCTCATCAATCATTTATCTAAAATTTCGTCCGCTTTTCGTTATCACTTCGGTTTATACAATAAAATATTGAATATTCAATGCAACTTTAAGTAATCAGGTGGTTTGCAAAGCAACATAAACACCCCCTATAATGCTGCTAGATTAGTTGAGGATCTATTTATGACTGAACAAGCACGTGATACTGAAGCGTTAATCCGCGATCAAATTGCGAAGCATCCCGTTTTACTTTACATGAAAGGCACTCCACAGTTTCCACAATGTGGTTTCTCTGCACGTGCTGTAGAGGCGCTCAGTCAAATTGGTCGTCCATTTGCATATGTAAATATTCTGGAAAATCCTGATATTCGTGCAATCTTACCAGCAATTGCGAATTGGCCTACATTCCCGCAACTTTGGATAAATGGCGAGCTGATTGGCGGTAGCGATATCATGCTTGAAATGTTCCAAAATGGCGAATTAAAACCATTAGTTGAACAATATAGCGCTGCACCAGAAGCGTAAATAATAAAAAAGCCAATCAATAGATTGGCTTTTTTATGCTCTTAACGTTAAAAATCACTCACGCCAACATAGCGAAATAGACCTTCCACACCTAAATCAGATTTTAAAACAATTAGATTTTCATAAGCCGTTGTCGTTAGAGCTTCAAAAATATTCATATTTGGGTCTTCATGCAACTCATCCACGCTTTGACTCATACACTCTTCAAATCGATCTGCAACAAATTCGAATCCTAAATCCATAGCAATAAATAAAGTGTGCTCACATGGCTGAACATATTGTTCTTGTGCCCAGTCAATTATCGCTTGTTTGCAAAATGGACACTTAATATTTGTTGAGGCATCGTTAAGTTCTATTAATTGATAAGGCATTAGATTTGGAGGGTAAAGAAAAATTATAGTGTAGAAGAAATTGATTAATAGTTCTATAGATAGGCCACAAGTTCAATTAAAATACATACATCAAAATTACATCGTAATTACAAAATCATTTCAAAAACCATCTTTATTAAATAGATCATGAATTTATCCTCTACTTACAAAAAATTTAGTATAAGAATTATCGTTGCAAAAATAATAATGTAAAATCATAGTTGTTGCATAAATAGGATATTTTAATGCTCACTGATCTTGATGATTTTTATTGTTTTGCTCTTGTTGTTGAGCATGGTGGTTTTAGTGCTGCTGAGCGTGTAACGGATATACCAAAATCAAAATTAAGTCGTCGCGTGTACAGTTTAGAAGAAAACTTGGGGGTTCGTTTAATCCAGCGTAGTTCTCGTCATTTTGCTGTTACAGATATTGGGATGGATATTTATAGACATGCTCAAGTCATGATGAATGCTGCACAAGCTGCCCATGATTTAATTGATCATTTAAGTATTCAACCCAGAGGCGTGGTAAAAGTTAGTGTGCCTGTTGATATTGCTCAAAATCAACTACCAAAAATCCTACCTGCTTTCTTAAAAAAATATCCAGAAATTCGTTTGCAACTTATGGTGAGTAACCGTCGAGTGGATGTCATTAACGAAGGGATTGATATCGCTTTACGAGTTCGCTCAAAACTTGATGATGATCCAAGTTTAGTTCTTAGACAGTTTGCCCTTATAGAACAAAGTTTATTCGCAAGTCAGGCATATTTAAATGAGTTTGGAGATATAAAAAATCCAGAGCAGCTCAGTGAGCACCGTATTTTAAGTTTGTCTGAAGATCATCTTGATCAACAATTCATTTTGCATGGACCTGACAATCAACAGAAAAAAGTCAAAGTCAGCCCTATTGTAATGGGCACAAACATACACATGTTGGCTCAATTGGCTAGTCAGAACTGTGGTATCGCACTATTGCCAGAGAGTGCAGCAGAAGATTTCCTGAAGTCTGGGCAACTTCTACAAATCTTACCGGACTGGAAAGCGCCTCATGGAATATTACATGCCGTATATCCATCACGCCGAGGATTACTACCTGCTGTTCGAGTATTTATTGATTATTTAGTAGAACATCTTTCTGAGCATTAAAATAAAAAAGTTCGATAATTTATCGAACTTTTTTTATATTTTTCAAATTGCAGGATAATTGCCCACACCTTCGGGCCATGGTGTTAATAGTTCAAAGCCAGTATCTGTTACTGCAACCATATGTTCCCATTGAGCAGATAACGAAAGATCTTGAGTAACGACTGTCCAGCCATCATTTAACTCTTTCACTTGTGGTCTACCCGCATTCACCATTGGCTCAATGGTAAAGACCATTCCTTTCTTTAAGACCAAGCCTTGCCCGCGCTGCCCATAATGTAGAACATTGGGTTGTTCATGATAAACCTTACCAATCCCATGCCCACAATATTCTCGAACAATACTATAGCCTTCTCGGTGAGCAACCGACTGAATAGCATAACCAATATCGCCTAATGTAGCGCCTGGCTTAACGGTATGAATACCGGCAACCATCGCTTCATAGGTTGTATCAACCAGTTTTTTCGCTTGTGGATTTACATTACCCACAAAATACATGCGACTCGTATCACCAAAATAACCATCTTTAATAATTGCGACATCAATATTAATAATATCGCCATCTTTTAAGATTTTATTCGGCGATGGTATTCCATGGCAAACAACTTCATTGACTGAGGTGCATATTGTTTTTGTAAAACCGTGATATCCCACATTAGCGGGAATAACTTTTAAATTATTTACAATATAGTTATTACAGAGGTTATCTAAATATTCAGTAGATACGCCCGGTTTAATATAGGCCCCTATCATTTCTAAAACTTGTGCCGCCAAGCGTCCAGAAACTCTTAATTTTTCCAGATCTTGTTCAGTTTTAATGGTAACAGTAGAAGCTCTCATTCAATTCTATCCTCGCAGACAAGAAACATGCCCTTCCCTACAAAAACCTAAGGTAATTCAAAATATTTTAGGATGAATATAAGTCAGACCAAAAGCCTAAAATGCTTAAACATTCAGCATTCATAGTAAAAGTTTATCTTTTTATTCTTACATATTTTTTATAAAAAGTCAGAACTTAAAAAGAAGTTCTTTTGTCCTTTTAATGGCTTTTCAAGTACATACTTTAACCAAACAAATGCTTATATCACCAGATATCGTTTTAACCACCCGAAAAAAAGCTTTTTCACATAAATTAGCGCTTGAACATGATTACTTTTGCTCTAAAATTCCTTCTTTTTTATTCACTTTTAATTTATGCAACATCTTCGCACTGGAGATATTATTGCCTTAGGTTTTATGACCTTTGCCCTTTTTATTGGTGCTGGCAATATTATCTTTCCTCCCATCGTCGCTCAACAAGCTGGTGAACATGTCTGGTTAGCTGCACTAGGCTTTTTGATTACGGCTGTCGGCTTACCTGTAATTACCATTATGGCACTCTCTCGCATGCAGGGATCCATTGAAATTATTAGTTCTCCCTTAGGTCGGGTGGCAAGTCTGATTTTAACTGTTGTCTGTTACTTATCAGTCGGCCCTCTATTTGCTACCCCACGTACAGCTACTGTTTCTTATGAAATTGGTTTTTCCTCTTATTTTGGAACCTCAAGTAGCAGTCTTCTAATCTATAGTGCAATCTATTTTTCATTTGTAACTGTAGTTTCACTCTATCCAAACAAGCTTTTGGATACAGTAGGACATGTACTTGCCCCGCTAAAAATTATCGCTTTAGCAATTTTAGGAATTGCGGCGGTCATGATTCCTGCGGGTTACGTTCCTGCACCGATTAATCAATACGTTGCGTCGCCGGTTTCAGAGGGTTTCGTAAACGGTTATCTCACCATGGATACCTTAGGTGCACTCGTATTTGGTATCGTTATTATTCAAGCGATTTACTCTCGCGGTGTAACTGATAAAAAGTTAGTGACCAAATATGCAATTATTGCCAGTCTCATTTCGGGTGCCGGTCTTACTTTAGTCTATTTAAGCTTGTTCAAATTAGGTTTAGGTAGCCATGAAGTAGCACCAAATGCAGCAAATGGCGCAGTAATTTTACATGCATATGTTCAGCATGCTTTTGGAAATATGGGTTCATTATTCTTAACTGGCCTCATCTTTCTAGCATGTATGGTTACAGCGATTGGCTTAACGTGTGCGTGTGGTGAGTACTTTGCTCAATTAACTAAATTACCCTATAAGCTTTTAGTCTTTATTTTAGTTGGTTTCTCTTTCATTATTTCTAATCTTGGATTAACTAAACTGATTGCTATATCAGTACCAGTTTTAAGTGCAATCTATCCACCTGCAATTGTGGTGATTATGCTGAGCTTCTTTTGGAAATTTTGGCACAAACCTTCTTTTATTGTCGGTTCAGTAACGAGTATTGCTTTAATTTTCGGCATTATTGATGGTCTTAAAGTTGCAGGTTTTGGTGATTATTTACCTGAATTTCTACAACATTTACCACTAAATGAACAAAACTTAGCTTGGTTGATCCCATCTTTAGTTGTTCTTGTAATTACCGTAATTATCGACAAAGTTAAATTCAAAAACATTTAATTTAGTGGCTTTTTTGAAATCGAGTTTTATCCAAACATGATTTTATATATTGAATAAAATGCTGTGTTTACCCAGCCAGCATTTTATTTCCACACTAGCTTTTAATGACAAATAAACAATAGATATAATCAATTTTTACTGTAAAATTACACTAAAATAATTTTTAGCTTACTCAGGAAAGAAGAGCAACAATGAAAACTAAATATTACTTAACATTAGCAGATGCAGAGTTTTTAATGGAAGAAGCTCAAAAATATGCTATTGAACACAACTTTAAAGTCAGCATTGCGATTGTTGATGAAACAAGCTCTCTATTACTCATGAAACGTTTAGATGGCGCCTCTCCTTTAAGTTCACATCTATGCTTAGAAAAAGCAAAATGCTCTTCAATATCAGGTAGACCGTCAAAATTTTACGAAGAACTTCTAAAAAGTGGTCGTCTTGGTTTTTTAAGTATGCCCAGCGCTCAAGGGATGTTAGAAGGTGGAAAACCGATTATTCATGAAGGTGAAATTTTAGGTGCTATTGGTGTATCTGGTGTTCAATCTTTTGAAGATGCAGAAATTGCTCAACATGCGATTGATACCTTTTTTAAAAAGCAAAATAGCTAAAATAAATTAATAGGAAAGAGAAATTAATACACTTTTCACTTAAATAATTTCTCTTCCCTAAAAGAATAAGCATTTCATACAAAAATATTTAATATTTACTTTTTTAATACCTTAAGCTTTTATAAATATAAAGGTTTTTGTAAAACTGCTCAAAAAAATTGCTATTCTCTATTGAATTGAATTAAAAATAGCAGTAAAACATTAAGCTTAAAACTTATTCTTGACTAAAACATTAGGTTTTAGCACAACTACAAGGAGGGATGGAGATGTTATCATTACATTTCAACAAACAAGTCTTCATTAACACTCTGAACAGCAAAGATTCAGTTGTTTATGGAGTAACACCGCTTGCTCTTATGCTGACTTTGCTGTTTCAAGGTATGATTAAAGGAAATTTAAAACCCGAATACTTTATGTATGCGATGGTTGTTTCTGTCATATTTTGTTTGTGGGCCTTCGTCGATCATAAAATGCGAAAGTTAGCTAAAAGACGTCTTAGTCAACAATAATTGCAAGATTAAAAAAATGGATGAGTGATCATCCATTTTTATATACCCAGAAATAAAAAAATTGTTCCCATAACTAAAATAGCTGTAGCTAATAATTCAGTAATAATCAATGCCACCATCATTAAAGACATTAACCACGAAGGCAAGTTAAATCTGCCTAATCGATGTGGAGTTTTGAATTGATTTGTCGTGTCCTGTAAATATCCATGTATGATGTAAACCAATATTGAAAAACTAAAAAATAAGACATTCGCTAGAACACACCACAAAGTAATATTTTCATTTAAAACAGTAAAATAACTTAGTGCAGCAAGAATTAAGCTAGCAGCTGCGTAAAGTAAGCTACTTCGATGAGCAATATCGACATAATAATGCGCACGACTCAATTCCGAACGGCGTATTTGCCAATATTTCCACACCCCTGTGAACATTCCTATCCATAAAAATATGCCACTAAATACAATCGCTAACTGTACAGCTTTTGATAAATCCATCTTTTTCCTCATTATTCGTTTTATTAAAATTTAATGAGCTGTATAGCATAAATCCTGACTTTATAGTCACACTTTAATCAAGTATCATTTTAGAACTCATGTAAATTAAAGTCATCAATAAGCTAATCATTACGTAATATTATGGATAACACTTTTGAATCATTTTGGATGACCTGCGAAGATGGTTATCAACTTGCTGCACAATTTTATCCAGCTCAAACAAAAAAATCGGCCAATCCTGTTTTGATTTGCCCAGCCACAGGCATTACTAAAAATTTTTATCATTCTTTTGCTACATGGTTAAGCCAACAAGGTTATGAAGTATTAAGCTTTGATTTCCGTGGAATTGGAGATTCATTGCATGGACCTTTAAAGCAAAGTGAGGCAAGTATTAATGATTGGGGGACACGTGATATTCCTTGCGCAATTGACGCCCTATTAGAAAAAACACAAGCAGAACAAGTTACTCTGCTTGGCCACAGTGCCGGTGGGCAATTATTAGGAATTGTGCCTAATTTTCATAAGGTAGCAAAAGTTGTTGCGGTAGCAGGCTCTACTGGCAATGTAAAAGGACTTAAAGGTAAAACCAAGTTTCTGGCCCCTGTTATGTTTAATGTTATTTTTCCAATTTCTAATACTTTAAAAGGTTATGGCGCTACTCAATTTATTGGAATGGGTGAAAACTTACCTAAAAAAGTTGCTCAACAATGGAGAGAATTTTGTAGCAACCCAGGCTATGTAAAAAATGCCATTGGTAAAACTATCTTTCATGACTTTCATACTGAGATTGTCTGCCCCATTACTTCGATTTGGGCAAGTGACGATGAAATTGCCACTCAACACAATGTTGAGGATTTATTAAGTTTATATCCGAATGCCCCTACTAAAATGCTAGAACTAAACCCGATCAAACTCGGTTATAAATCAATTGGACACATGTTAATGTTTAAAAAATCACATCAAAAGCTGTGGTCACTCTTAGAGCAAGAAATTCAATATTAATTTTAAATTCTATCATTTACTTTTTGCCTCTATGCCCGTAATCCGGTTTAGAGGTTTTTTTTATTATTAATACTTCTTTTTTATAAAATCACTTTATTAAATTTATAGTTACCATAACAAATTAAAATATATTAAGTAGCGATTCCTTTGTATTTTTAATAAGCATTTTTTTACGTAAATACGTCGATATAACCTTAAAGTTCTGCTATGGTAATTTGTCTGAAGCTGTTGTTTAAAAACGGGTAAACTAACCTATTTTAATACAAACAGCTTCTTTTTTTCTGTTTTAGCTAAAACCAAAGAAATTGTTCAAGGATAAGTATGCTAGCACTCGAGCCTCGACATATTCATATGAATCAACATGCTGTTGATAAAAAGCATGCATTACAGTGTCTAGTAGATATATTAGTAAAAGATGGGTTAGTTACACCTGAATATATAACAGGACTCATCAATCGCGAACAGCAAAGCGCCACCTATTTAGGTCAAGGAATTGCAATTCCACATGGCACTCCGCAATCTCGTGAATTTATTTTAGAAACAGGCATTCGGTTAGCTCACTTCCCTGAAGGAATAATATGGGATGGGGAAAACACGATTTATTTAGCTGTAGTTATTGCAGCAAAATCTGATGAACATTTACAAGTACTACAAATATTAACTCGAGCTTTAATGCAGGATGTCAGTGAACAAGTAAAAAATGCGACACAACCTGAGCAAATTATTGAACTCTTACAAGCTCAACCTTTATCTTTAACTCTGCACGAAAATTTAATTCAAACTGAAATTGAATCTCAAGATATTGAAGATTTGTTGTGGTCAGCCTCTCAAATTTTAAAAAAACATAATTTCGTAAAATGTGGTTTTCTAAGCTCACTTGAGCCAGATCAAGTTATCCAGTTACAAGACCAGATCTGGTCTATTTCTAGCAGTAAATTCGTTCAACAGCCTGCAATCAGTATTGTAAAGCCCCGCCATACTCTAGATCTGGGTGGACAAAAACTAAATACGCTAGTTTGTATTGCTGCCAATGAGCAGTTAGATAGTCAAAGATTTAACCGACTCATTGATATTTTATTTAACCCAGAACAAGTCGCTCAGCTAGATCAAACACAAACACCAAATGAAATTGCTAAAATTATTGGTGCAGATGTTATTCCAGATTGGCCTCATCGCTCGGTTGTATTAGCCAATGCACATGGATTACATGCTAGACCAGCGACTCATTTGGTGAACTTAACAAAAAGTTTTCAAGGCGATATTCAAGTCGCAGTGGACGAAGGTAATTTTGTTTCAGCTAAAAGTTTGACTCGTTTATTAGCCTTAGGATGTAAACGCGGCCAAACTTTACGTTTTATTGCCGAGCCAGAAACAGATGCGGTTGAAGCTTTAGATAAAGTTATTCAGGCCGTGCAACAAGGCTTAGGAGAGGAAGTTGAACCAATTCTGTCTCCAGATATCAAAGAAACTCAATCGTCTCAAACAGTAAAATCACTGCCGAGAACATTAAGTGCAAATGCAGGCATTCCAGCTTCAAGCGGCTTAGCTTTTGGCCCCGTACATGTCATTAAACCTAAGATTTATCAATATGAACGTATGGGTTTAAGTGTTAAAGCAGAAAAAGAAAAACTAGATATTGCTCTTCATGCAGTTAAAAACAATATTCACCAAGTGATTGCGAAATCTGAAGCTACGGAAATTAAGCAAATCTTCCAAGCACATTTGGAAATGTTGGATGACCCCGATCTCATTAATGGTGTTTATCAAAAGATAAACTTAAACCTTTCTGCCCCTGCTGCATGGTATGAACATATTGACGCAGCAGCCAAAGAACAAGCAGCTTTACCAGACCGTTTACTGGCTGAGCGAGCTACAGACTTACGTGATATTGGCGATCGGGTTTTAGCTCAACTCTGTGGTGAAGTTATTATCGAAGAGCCAAAAGAGCCTTATATCTTGATCATGTATGATGTGGGGCCAAGTGATGTGGCTCGCCTTAATAAAGATCGTGTAGCGGGTATTTTGACAGCTGTAGGCGGTGCTAGTGCCCATAGCGCTATTGTTGCTCGTGCTTTAGGTATTCCTGCCATTGTGGGTGCTGGCGATCAAGTATTAGATATTGAACAAAAGAGTTCTCTTTTAATTAATGGAGATACAGGAACTTTTGTATTAAACCCTAATTCTCAGCAAATCGAACAAGCAAAACAGGAGCGTGAGCTTCAACAAAAAATTCGTGAAGAAGCTGAACGCCACTGTCAAGAACCTGCGATTACTCTAGATCAATACCAGATCGAAATTGCTGCCAATTTAGGAAAAGTTCAAGCTACAGCCCACGCAGTAGAATGTGGCGCCGAAGCAATCGGTCTACTCAGAACCGAGCTTGTTTTTATGGCTCATAGCAGTGCCCCAAATGAGGCAGCCCAAGAAACAGATTACCGTGTTGTCTTAGATGCCCTTGCTGGCCGCCCTCTTGTAGTACGTACTTTAGATGTGGGAGGTGACAAACCTCTCCCTTACCTTCCAATTGCTGAAGAAGAAAATCCATTTTTAGGTCTAAGAGGTATTCGTTTGACGCTAAGACAGCCAGAGCTGTTACGTCAGCAACTTACCGCTTTGCTTAAAGCCGCAGATGATCGCCCTTTACGAATCATGTTTCCAATGATTGGTCGTGTAGAAGAATGGCGTGCAGCAAAGGCAATTCTTGATGAGGTTAAAACTTTACATCCATGTGACAATTTAGAAGTTGGCATTATGATTGAAGTTCCCTCTGCTGCCTTACTTGCCCCTATTCTTGCTCAAGAAGTGGACTTTTTCAGTATAGGAACAAACGACTTAACTCAATATACTTTAGCTATTGACCGTGGTCACCCTATCCTCTCGGCTGAAGCAGATGGCCTCCACCCAAGCATTTTGCAATTGATTGATCATACTGTAAAAGCTGCACATAAATATGGCAAATGGGTGGGCGTATGCGGAGAACTGGCAGCTGATCCAAAAGCTGTACCGATCCTTATGGGATTAGGCGTAGATGAGCTCAGCATGTCTCCCAATAGTATTCCTTTGGTAAAAGCCCAAATTCGTACACTTGACTACAGCCAAGCTCAAATGCTTGCAAAACGCGCACTAGAATGTGATAGCGCCCCTGCTGTACGTCAGCTATCCGAACAAGAAATCTAAAGATTAGGAACAGTAATGGCTAAAGTTTTAACAATTACTTTAAATCCTGCAATTGATGTGACTATACAACTCAATGAACTACAGGTTGGCGAAGTAAATCGACAAGAATCTGTAGAAATACATGCAGCAGGCAAAGGGTTAAATATTGCACAGGTTTTAAAAGATTTGGGGCATGAGGTTATTGTTTCTGGTTTTCTAGGAACCACTAACAGACAGATTTTTGATAAGCATTTTAAGGAAGCTCAATTCCAGCCTGAGTTTATTTATATTGAAGGTGAGACTCGCCAAAATATAAAAATTGCTGAACATTCTGGGCGTATGACTGATTTAAATGGAAAAGGTTTTTTAGTATCTGAATTGGATAAAAAGAACTTATTTCAGAAAATCGAAATGATTTTGCCGCAAGTAGATGTGATTGCTATTGCAGGGAGCCTTCCACAAGGTTTTAGTATTGATGAGTTAAAGCAACTTATTAAGCTCATTCAAGGGCAAGGAAAAAAAGTTGCTCTTGATACAAGTGGTAAAGCATTAGTCGCTGCAATTGAGTGCCAGCCTTGGATGATTAAACCCAATACTGATGAATTAGTAGAAAGCTATCAGCTTCCTGCCGCGACCTATGCTGAACAAAAAAAGCTTTTTGAAAACTTAGCTGAAATTGAGCATGTCGTTATTTCGATGGGTGAAGACGGTGTAAATTGGCTACATAACACTCACCCACTTCATGCCAAAGCCCCTAAAGTAGTCGTTAAAAGTACCGTTGGTGCAGGTGACTCTCTTTTAGCAGGCATGATTCATGGCTTAATGAATGGTTTTTCTGCTGAAGAAACATTGAAAACGGCTACAGCAATTGCAAGCCATGCTGTCACACAAATTGGCTTTCGGATTCCAAATGCTGAAAAGCTAGTCCAATTAAAAGCCCAAACTACAATCAATTCATTGAGTGAATCTGATGCCAACTGCTAAACATTTATTATTTGTCATTAATAGTCCGCAACAGCAAGTCAATGCTTTGATTTTAGCTCGTAAACTTGCACAAGTTGCATCCCAACAGGGTTATTTAAATAGCATTATTTCGCTCGATGAATTTGATGCGAATGAAAACTTAGATCAAGTCATTGTTGTTGGACAACGCCCGAAAGATCTAAATATTTTTGGTACCCACCCTTTGTCTTTAATTAGCATTGAAGAGATAAAAAAGGATGCTCACTTAGCTTTTCAAACTGCCTTAGATCATTTTAAGCCAGCTCAAGATTGGCAGAGTGATACGACATCAGTAAACAAAGCAACTAAGTTTGTTGCAATTACAGCTTGCCCTACTGGGGTTGCACACACTTTTATGGCTGCCGAAGCTTTACAACAAGGTGCAGAAAGACTTGGCTATGAAATTGAAGTAGAAACACAAGGTTCCGTTGGCGCAAAAAATATTTTATCAGCTCAAGCTATTGCTGAGGCAGATATCGTAATTCTTGCGACTGACATTGAAGTTAATACAGATCGTTTTGTGGGTAAGCGTGTTTACCGATGCGGCACTGGTTTTGCATTAAAGCAAACAGATAAAGCCTTTGCTGAAGCAATAAGTAATGCTCAAGTTTTAGAACAAGGTAAGCAACAAACATCAGTCGAAAACAAAGATAAAACCGAAAAGGTTGGCGTATATAAACATCTCTTAACAGGTGTTTCCTATATGTTACCTATGGTCGTGGCTGGAGGTCTTTTAATTGCCCTCTCTTTATGCTTTGGTCTAAATGCTGCTGAGCAAGCTGGAAGTTTACCTGCGATCTTAAAACAAATTGGGGCCGCCGCATTTATGCTTATGGTCCCAATGTTATCGGGTTATATTGCCTACTCGATTGCTGATCGTCCTGGGCTCGCACCTGGTTTAATTGGCGGCTTACTCGCCTCTCAATTACAAGCAGGTTTTTTAGGCGGTATTGTTTCTGGTTTTCTTGCAGGTTATATCGCTCTTTTTATTGCAAAAAAACTTAAACTTCCAACTAGTCTAGAAGCGCTTAAACCCATTTTAATTATTCCTTTATTAGGTACGTTATTTGTTGGCCTTATTATGTTCTATGTGGTTGGACAACCTGTAGCACATATTTTCGAGCTAATGAAAGATTTCCTAAATAATATGGGTACAACAAATGCTGTGTTAATGGGAATTATATTAGCAAGCATGATGTGTATTGATTTGGGTGGTCCAATCAATAAGGCAGCCTACGCTTTTACTGTCGGATTGCTGACAACAAATACCTATATGCCAATGGCAGCAACAATGGCGGGCGGTATGGTCCCTGCTATTGGTATGGCTATTGCGACTCTCATTGCTAAAAATAAATTTAGCACAGGAGAGAAAGATGCTGGGAAAGCCGCTTTTGTACTAGGTTTATGTTTTATTTCAGAGGGTGCAATTCCTTTTGCTGCTAAAGACCCAATGCGTGTTATTCCAACCTGTATTTTAGGTGGCGCTGTGACAGGCGCACTTGTTGCCTTATTCCATTGCGAGTTGGTAACTCCTCACGGTGGTGTGTTTGTTCTTTTAATTCCAAATGCAATTAATCATGCTTGGTTATATCTTACTGCAATTGCTGCCGGTAGTATCGTTACTGGAATAAGCTATGCAATTGTTAAGAAAAAGATAGAAGAAAAGACTGTGACCATTTCATAATTAAAAAAGGGAGAATATAAGTTCTCCCTTTTTTATAAACTATATCTAATTAATCAAATAAAACTGTAAGCTCAATCTATTGAACAAACCATTCTAATAGGGCCTATATCACTTAATCTGAGTAGCTCTTGCCATAACCTGTGCAGGTACTTCTTCTTGCTAACATAACAGTTAAAGTCGGTTCTTTTTTCGATTCAAAAGATGAGCGACATCCTGTCTGATGTAAAAATTATTAAAAATATAATTTATAGATAAAAAAGTTAAATTTATAAACTTAACTACTCAACCAGTTTTTTTAATTTTATTAAAATAATCAACAAGTTAATAAACGATCCCTTTTTAATTTACTAAATAATTGATGATTCATGTTAAATGTATGGTAAATTTTATCAAAAACAAAACACATCAAGATTTTGATATTTATAAACATTTATTATTTAAATATCTTAATTTTTCGTAATTATGACTTTAGAGACAAAAACTATCTCGTTCAATGCCACGGTCAAATCATAATTTTTTTTCTACGATGCGTCTGCAAGCCAATATTGTTTAATTAACAATCAAGCAAGCCTCGATGCAATCTTGTATATCTGTCAAAGATTTTAAGAAATTAATGGCGATGACCCATTAAGTCACATTAACTTTCAACAAACTTTGACTATAGAAGAAGAGTATTTGTAGTTTATGCAAAGTATAGAAATGTTTATCAAGATAAGGACCGTTAAACCATGTCATTGTTAAATTTAACTATATAAATTTTGCTCACCAAGTAAAGTCCTGATATAACTTGCTTGATGAAACTATATTTTTCAACTATTAAAGATAGTTCACCAGAAATGCGATCCACCAAGGTATGGGGAAAAGTCAATGACAAAGAAGTATGCGCGTTTTTTACCTACAACAGAATCTTTTACTCTTGAAGATTTTCCATATTATTGGATTACTCAAGTACATGCTCAGTATGTACAAAATATTGATAATGCTTTAAAAAAATATGGTTTAGATAACTCACGTCGACGCATTATGTTGGCTTTAAGCAGTAAGCCCCATGCGAGTGTTTCTGAACTTTCAGATATGATTATTTCAAAAATGTCGACGACCACCAAGATTGTTTATCGTTTAAAAGATGAAGGTTTAGTTGAAACTTATTCTTGTCAGACCGATGGTCGAATCACCCGCGTAGTACTTACAGAAAAAGGTACTGAAATGATCAATAAGATTAATGATCTAACCAGCGTGGTACTCGAACAATCTTTCGAAGGTATCACTCCGTTACAATTAGAAAAAATGATGGAAAGTTTAAAATTACTTTTAAAGAATCTTTCTCGTTAAAAGTGGAACAGGTGTTTTATAATAATAATTAAGCTCTCTTTACGAGAGCTTTCTCTATTTTAATGCTTCATCTAGGTCTTAATAGAAACAACTCCCCTACATAAAATAATCAATTAACTTCTCATCTGTTGACTTGAGCCTCTAAGTCCAGTAGAAATTCTCTTTCAACAACTGAATAGCAAATTTTTGAAAATGGCTAAAAGAAAATACAAAAGTGACAAGTTTCAAGTGCGTCGTATTAACCGTCAATGGTGGGTACTTGAAAAAGACCTCGAAACAAACTGCTATTTAAAACATGAACAAGTGGCAACAAAAACCTTAGCAAACAACTATGCTGATGATTATATTGAACAATATTATATGAATCTTTATATTCAACAAGAGTTGAAGAAACCTGAAACTGTATAAAAAAGCCATTTGGCTTTTTTTTATTTTTAATAGTTAGAGATTATAAACACAAAAATTAAGAATAAAAAAAACCTACATCTTGGGGAAAATGTAGGCTATAAAATGCACAAAAAGGAAATATATATCCTTCTTGATGAAAACAATTTTACGATAATATAAGCCTTTATTTTATATTACTTTTGTAAACTTAATGATGGTTATTGTATTTAATCAGAATTTTTAAAACCTTTCCCTCTTTATATATTATGGTTAAATTTTGTTTTATTAAAATTTTAATTATTGCAAATTACTTCATATCATTTTTATAATTTATTTTCATTGGTTTTATTAAGATAAGTCTTTAAAGTCAATTATAAGCTTCTGTTTTAATAAGTTTTTTACAAAAATAAGCATAAATATTTTTTTAACTTATCACAAATAAAAATCAATAAATAACAAAAACATAAATTAAATATTAAGTATATAATTTATTTAACACCTCAAATTTAGTTCAAAAAAAAGACAGGTGAGATTTATTTATTACTGTTTTGGTTACTACAGAAAGATTACAATAATGACTGATAAATAGATTACCCGCCCATACAATCTTTCTAGGCATGTTATGACTTCAATGTCGAACAACACCCAAAAGCATTTTATTGTTGAGCAAATTCCACTACCGACTTGGGTAAGTGATGAAAATGGCTTGATATTATATTGCAATGTAGAGTGTACAGAATATTGGCAGGAAACTTTTTCTCCATTACCTCAGCAATGGTTGGATTTTATATCACCTGTCGATTTAGATGAAGTCAAAAATAGATGGCTTGAAGCAATTCGTCTGAAAAAAAGAATAGAATTAAAATGCCGACTTTTACAAAGTGGCAATCAATATAGATGGTGCAAACTCTCCATTCAAGCATCCAAATATCGCGGCTCTTCTTTAGCCAGTGAATGGTATGTCAGCTTTTTAGATATTGATCACGATATTCAAGAACAACAAAACTTGCAAAAGAATATTGAAATACAAAATCAAATGTTAGACATCAGTGTAGATTGCATTAAAGTATTAAATGTAGACGGCACAGTTTCTCATATGAACAAATCAGGATGCCTCGCTTTGGGTGTTCCTGTTGATGAAACAAAATTTGGTATGAAATGGCTTGAGCTTTTGCCACCTCATATTCGTAAACGTGGACGCGTCGCTTTAAAAAAAGCGCTTCAGGGCAAAGTTGCCAGATTTGCTGGAATGAGCTGTTTACCAGATCAGGACCCCGAATATTGGGATAATATGCTTACCCCGATTCATCGGGAAAATGGTGAAATCATACAAATACTTTGTGTATCACGTAACGTTACTCAACAGCATTTGACAGAAAATCAGCTTAGAAATATGAGTGAGCGAGATGAACTGACCGGATTATGTAATCGTCGTTCATTTAAATTTCAGCTTAAACGTACCCTTGCATATTCAAAAGATAATCAAACAAGTGTTGGTTTACTATTAATTGATCTTGATCATTTTAAGCATATTAATGACACTTTAGGACATAGCGCAGGCGATCATCTTTTAAAAGTCTTATCCAAACGGTTTAGTCATTGTGTTGATGATGAAAGATGTTTTGTTGCAAGACTGGGTGGAGATGAGTTTGCAGTTATTATTAATAACCTTAAATCTGAAAATGATGTACGCGACCTAGCAGCCATTTTACTTCAGCAGCTAAATCAGCCTATTACCTATTTAGGTAATGTTCTAAATGGCGGTATGAGTATTGGTTGTGCGATCTATCCCCAAGATGCCATAGACCAGTCAGGTTTACTAAGTTGTGCAGATATGGCATTGCATGACTTAAAAGCTCGTGGTCGCGGTGGCATTCGCATGTATGATCCATGCATGATGCAAATGACCGAAACAGTTGCGTCCCAACTGAATTTAGCACGACAGCTTATTCGCCATCATACAATCCAGCCCTACTATCAACCCAAAGTCGACTTAAGAACCCATCGTGTTGTAGGTTTTGAAGCTTTATTACGATGGCATACAACTTCAGCTCAAAGAGGTTATCCATCACAAATCGCAGAGGCTTTTAAAGATTATAACTTGGCGAGTAAAATCGGTGAAACTATGCAGCATCAAGTTTTACGTGACATCGCAAAATGGATAGATCTAGATATTAAACCTCTTCCTGTTTCGCTCAATGCCGCACCAGTTGAGTTCTTAAGAGACAACTATGCTGAACGGCTTTTGAAAAAGATCAATCAATTTCAAATTCCAACACATTATATTGAAGTAGAAGTCACTGAACATATGCTGGGTGACCGAGGTTCAGATTATGTGATCCGAGCGCTCAATAAATTAAAACAACATGGTGTACGTATTGCACTAGACGACTTTGGTACAGGTTTTTCATCGCTTACCCATATTCGTGACTATCCAATTGACAGTTTAAAAGTGGATTGTAGTTTTATACAAAAGATGCAACATGACCCATCTATCTATGCCATTGTACAAGCGATTGGGTTACTCGCCCCTAATCTGTCACTTGGGCTCATTGCAGAGGGCATCGAAACCCCAGAACAAGAAGAATTACTTCGTCAATTTGGATACAACATAGGCCAAGGATTTTTGTTTGAATCTGCTGTTGATGCTAACCAAGTTATCTCTATACTTAAGCAAAATCAGCCTTATTTAGAAAGTCATTATCATGTCTTAAGATAAATGCTTAAGAGAATTTACGGCTCACTTATTCACACTAAAAATAAACAATAAAATTATAAAAATTGGCGATAATATAACCATAACGATAACAAACTTAATTTCTTCTAAGATAAACATTGTCAAAAGACAATAAGGAGCAATATATGAGTTACCACCATATTTTGGTTCCAGTCGATGGTTCTCCTACTTCACTCATTGCTGTAAATCACGCTGCAAGTCTTGCTAAAGCCTTTGGTAGTAAAGTGACTCTAGTATATGCGCTTACGATAGATCCTTTTATTTCTGTAGAATTCATTGATAGTACAGAATTAGCACAGGATTATTTTAATAAAGCTAAAGCATCTATTCAGGGTATTTTAGACCAAGCAAAAGAGCAATTTAGCCAACATGGAATTTCTGTTGAAACAAAAATTGTTGAAGGTCAAACAATTCACACAGAAATTATTAAAGCAGCTACTGAGCTCAAAGCAGACTTGTTAGTCATTGGCTCTCATGGTCGAAAAGGGTTTAAAAAGTTCTTCTTAGGAAGTGTGACTCAAGCTCTTTTAGGAGAAATTCATTTACCGGTATTAGTCGTAACTGAATAGTTTTTCTTAAACTGAAAAAAACCGATCTTATGTAGATCGGTTTTTTTAATAGCCTCTGTTACTGAGCTTTATATGTAAATCTAATCAGAGATCCGGGGTTTTCTAATGTATTCGTTACAGAACCATCATCTTTTTGGACATTTCCGGCAGTATCAGTTAACACGTATAAAACATTCCCATCTGGACTTGCAATCACATCACGATAACGGTTATTGCTCTTAAACATCGGTACAGCATCATCATAAGTAGCACTGTAAGTTGAATCTAGCTTAATACGGAAAATAACACCGCGCTTTAAAGATGGAACCAATAATGTATTTTCCCAACCAGAAATTGCTTTTTTGCCGCCCTTATAGACATAAGCAGATGACGGCGCAACTGTTGGCCAGCAAATGTAAGTCATCTCCCCGCAAGTGGGGTCATTATAGTTATAGGTATCTTGGACGGTATATAAGGTTTTTAGCGGTGGCACAAAGTTTTTACCAGTCCATTCAGACTCTTTAGTCACAGGAACACCTGCTGCTACTTTTAAACCGTTTTGTCCTAAATCTTTAATTTGTGCTTTATTGGTTGCTGCCGAATAATTTGCATAAGCATAACCGCTGTCATCTTTATAACCCGCTACATTTGGCCAACCATAGTTACCACCTTTAACAATGAGATTAATTTCATCGTCAGAGTTTGGGCCCTGTTCAGATTGCAGTAGTTTTCCATTTGGAGTAAATGCCAAACCCTGTGGGTTACGATGACCGAGCGTATAAATATGACTAACTACACCATTAAAACTTGGATTATCTTTTGGAATACTTCCATCCAGATTTAAGCGTAATACTTTACCCATATAGGCATGATAGTCTTTACCACTCAGTTCCTGTTGAGTCGGCGTATGTTGTGCTTGATTTGGCAAGAACAAGTAAGCAAGCTGGTTACGCCCTTGGTCACCAATCGTATAGTAAATCTTTTGGTCTGGACCAATGACAAGACGGCCCGACTGATGGTCTTTCGATGAAGGTAATCCAGCTAATAAATCTACAGGCTTTTCAAAACTATCTGTTGCTTTGTTATAGGTATATCTACGAATAATCGTTTGATTCGGTAATTCTTTATCTGTAGATTTCGGATTTTTAAATGTGCCTGAAACATAGATATAAGAATTATTTTTAAAGTCAGGATGGAAGGCAAAACCTAATAAACCATTTTGTCCATCCACATCATTTACAATTTCAGGAACCTGAAAAACTGTTTTTACACTACCCGACTCTGGATTAACTCTTAGAATCTTGCCTGTTGCTCGCTCAGTTAACCAAATTTGATTATCAGGCCCCCACAACAAAGCATGTGGCTTATTTAAATTAGAGAGAATAACTTTCTTGTCAAAATTTTCTGTTTTCGCTTTAGCAAACTGAGATGGCGTAAGAGGAATATCAGCAAATGCAGAGTTGAGCGTAAGTAGCTGAGCGGCACCTAATAACGTAATTTTAGCCAAAAAATGTTTATTCATGTGTCCACCTTATAAATTGTCAAAATTTTCCGAGAATTTTCAAACCTCTAATAAAGGGTTTGTATGAGTTCTCTATATGATTTGTATTATGATGAATAACGAATCTATTAAAATCTAAATTTCTGAAAGGCTCTGTTGCATAAAAGTAGCTATTCAAAATGGATGAACACTTATACAAAGTTACCTTTAAGATGAGTAACTTAAACTTAAGGTCGATCTTTTTTTATACTTACTCTATTAATTTTATATCTTAATACTTTCTAAAATGAACATAATTTTAAATAACCATTTATTAACGAAGTAATTGATAGATAAAAATTAATACTCAAAGAGACAATTCTAATTATAAAAATATACATCTAAAGAAGTTAAAAGTTAGAAGCTGTAATTGAAGAGTATTTTATATATAGGGATATCTTATGTGCGCAAATTTTAAACCCATAAAGAAAACTCATGCCAATCAATTAAACTTATTTGAACCAACTTTTGAATATAAGATGGACGTCTATCCTAGCGATGATTGCCCTCTCATTTTATCCCATCAAAATGAAGTTGAATGGCGAAAAGCTAAATTTGGAATGCTTCCGCCCTATGCAAAAGAAATTTCTTTCAAGTATGCAACTTATAATGCAAGAACGGAGACCGTAGAGCAAAAACGTTCGTTTAAACATGCGTGGTCAAATGACCAATTTGCCCTTATTCCTGTTGAAGCAATTTATGAACCAAAATATATTAATGGAAAAGCGCATTGGTACGGCATATTCCGTCAAGATGGGCAACCTTTTACACTTGCTGCGATCTATGAAGAAACGATAATTGATGAGCAGAAAGTGAGATCGATGTCGCTATTAACCATTAATGCCGATCAACATCCTTTCATGAAACAATTTCATAAACCTGATGATGAAAAACGCTCAATTATTGTAATACCAGATCATCTTAGAAATGATTGGCTCAACTGTAACCATTCTGAAGCAAAAGATTTTTTCTTAGACATGCCATTAAATGAATTTACCTCGATGCCCAAAGCGGAAATGAAAAATTACGATTAACCCTTTTATCGACCCGATTTAATAAGCTCAAGTTAGTCAACTTTAACAACCTATGTTATTCTTTCGCCACTTTTAAAAGCCTCAAATTCTCTATCATCATGACACTTACGCCACCTTAAGTTTATTTACCCTTATCATTGTAAATAACTCATCATTTTTAGTGATGTGGTGTAGTCGCTTGTGTTGATATATCACATCACTAGCCTTTTCAAAATCTAGAACTATAGGCTATTCCCTCATGTTATCGAATGTCCGAGAACAATGGTTCTCTAATGTCCGTGCAGATATTCTTTCAGGTCTTGTTGTTGGTCTTGCTTTAATTCCCGAAGCAATTGCATTTTCAATTATTGCAGGTGTAGATCCAAAAGTCGGTTTATACGCATCTTTTTGTATTGCCGTTATTATTTCATTTGTTGGTGGTCGTCCCGCTATGATTTCGGCAGCTACAGGTGCCATGGCCCTAGTCATGACGACACTTGTAAAAGACCATGGACTTCAATACCTATTTGCAGCAACAGTTTTAACCGGTGCCATACAGATTTTAGCTGGATATTTTAAACTCGCTAAACTCATGCGTTTTGTTTCCAAATCGGTTGTTATTGGGTTTGTTAATGCCCTCGCCATCCTCATTTTTATGGCTCAATTACCAGAGTTAGTAAACGTGACTTGGCATGTCTACTTATTAGTAGTAATCGGCTTAGGAATTATTTACCTATTTCCTTACATACCAAAAATTGGAAAATTCTTTCCTTCCCCCCTCATTTGTATTGTTATTATCACGCTACTCGCCATTTTTCTAGGTATGGATGTTCGAACGGTTGGTGATATGGGGTCATTACCAGATACCTTACCTATCTTTTTAATTCCAGATATTCCTTTTAATTCAGAAACACTCCTTATTATTCTTCCTTATTCTTTAGCCCTTGCTGCGGTGGGTTTACTTGAATCAATGATGACTGCAACAATTGTTGATGAAATGACGGACACTCCAAGCGATAAATTTCAAGAGTGCAAAGGTCAAGGTATTGCCAATATTGCCTCAGGTTTTATGGGTGGAATGGCGGGTTGTGCGATGATTGGCCAATCAATGATTAATGTAAAATCAGGTGGTCGTACGCGTTTATCTACTTTCTGTGCCGGCATATTTTTACTGATTTTAGTTGTTTTTTTAAGTGATTGGCTGAAGGTTATTCCAATGGCTGCTCTTGTGGCTGTTATGATTATGGTGTCAATTAGTACTTTCGAGTGGAGTTCTCTAACTCACTTTAAAACTAATCCTAAAAGTAGCAATATCGTTATGATCGCAACTGTTGTTGTGGTGGTTGCCACTCATAACTTAGCGCTAGGTGTATTGACTGGTGTATTACTTTCGGCATTATTTTTAGCAAATAAACTTGAAAATGACATCCATGTAAATGCTTCTTTTGAAGGTGAAGCCCGTTTATATGATTTAAGAGGTCAGATTTTCTTTAGTTCTTCTGAAAAGTTTCTACAAAGTTTTAACTTTAATGAAGAAATCCAAAACGTCATTATAGATTTAACTCACTCACATATTTGGGATGTGACCTCAGTAGCAATGCTTGATTCGGCCATCAATAAATTTCAAAAAAATGGCATAAAAGTTACTGTACGCGGCTTAAATGAAGCCAGTTCAATCATGATTGATAAATATGGTACTCACGCTAAAATTTAAAAAAGGTCCTTCGGGACCTTTTTACGATCTACAGACTACATTTTTTATTAAGGAGCCTTATATAACAAACGATTTGGACTACCAGATGGATTTTTTACCACATTACTACTCGCCTGATTTACAAGATTAGTTGAAATTGTTTGAGGTGTTGCAGTAGGTGCACTTTGCAACATTTCAGCAACTACGCCAGCAACATGTGGAGTAGCCATTGAAGTTCCATTTAGCACTTTAGTTGCTGTATTACTACCAATCCATGCAGAATTGATCTGACTTCCTGGTGCGAAAATATCAACACAACTGCCATAATTAGAATAACTTGCCCGTGTATCAGTATTATCTGTAGCAGCGACTGTAATTGCTTTACTCACTCTTGCTGGTGAAGAGTTACATGCATCCGTATTTGAGTTTCCTGCTGCCACCACCACGACATAACCATTATTAAATAGATTTTCAACTGCACTGTCTAAAGATGCACTTGCATCTCCACCTAACGACATATTTACAACAGCAGGTTTTTTACCATTTTTTAATATCCAATCTAAACCAGCAATCACGTTACTAGAGGCACCAAAACCATCACAACCTAAAATTCGAACTGGAACTAAACTTACATTCTTTGCAATCCCATACGCACTTCCACCCACCGTACCAGCGACATGAGTCCCATGCCCATTACAGTCAGTTGTGCCCTTCCCATCAGATATCGCCGTATAACCCGCTTGTACACGTCCAGAAAATTGTTGATGGCTAGACAAGATACCTGTATCAACAATATAAGCAGTCGTGCCAGAACCTGTTTGTGAATAAGAATACGTAGAATTTAAAGGCAAAGCTTTTTGATCTACCCGATCTAGTCCCCAATCCGGATTACTCTGAGTAGTCACATCAATTTTCATGACTGTATCGTTTTCTACTGAAAGTACTTGTGGATTTTTTTTCATTGCTTCGACAAAAGCAGTAGCCGCTGTATCTGGCAAATAAATTGCAAAACCCTTAAGTACAGTGTCATAAGATTGAAGAACTTTGCCTCCATGTTGCTTAGCAATATTCTGGGCAAAATCTGTAGGTCGGCCAGCAACTTTATTAAGAATAACAATATATTGGTTTTTAATAATTCCTTTTACTTGCGAAGAATCTAAGATAGAGCTTGATGTGGGGGTTGCGGCATAGACAAAATTGACGGCGGCCATTGTTAAGAAAACAGCCGATACTTGGCAAAACTTCATTAAAAATCTCCATATCTTTTATTTCAGGCATTTTTGTTATGATCTGTACTATCTTTATCTTTATCTTTAAGGTTTAAATATTTTAGAAAGAAATTTTTCTTATACTCTCCTATAGTGAAACCAAATTATATTTTCACAAAATCTTATTTTTCACAACGCCAGTATATTTTTTTAATCAAAAATGTGAACCAATTCAAATAAATTAAAAATATAGAACTTTAATATTAAAATTTAACTCATGCTTTTCAGCATAAATTTTTATGCGGGATTTAAAATATAGAAATATATAATCAGTACCACTAATATAAAAGTAGAAAGTGCAAGATAGGTACCAACTGTATTAAAGCTTCGCAAAAATTTCCAAATATCCATAAACACACAATAAAACAATTATTTATAAAAATTATTTCAGAATTTAAATAAATCAGCAACTAGAAGAGATTTACAAATTTTTTAACTATAAAGCTTCAGTACCAAATACGTAAAAAAATATTACTTCAAAAAAATAAATATAAATATTATTAATTAAAATATTTACCCATCTTCTAGTTCAGGCAGTTCTACTCTTTGTCCAGCTAAATGATGTTTACTATGGGTAGCGTATTCAATAAACCCTTCCTTAATAAAATAATGACAATGATCAACAATACTTATGTCTGGATTAAATGTTGGCTTCTCAAAGCTGCCATTAAAGGTACACTGGCGTCCATTAGAAAAGGGATACTCCACCGGAATATAGTGGAGATGCCCACAAGCTGGACACATATGTTCATACATCCCACCTTCAAAATATTGTACTTTCATAAAGGCTCCTTCTTTTTCAAATAAAAAAGCCACCCCATAGGAGTCGACTGGATTTAAAATTAAAGAACAGTATTTATTATTTGTTATAGTTTTTTCTTTTTATAACTTTAATTTAGCTAAAAAATATGACAAATTTATGAAGTTGTTTTTAAATTATATTATAAACTTATTTTATAAGCCTAAATTTACAGCCAGTAAGTTCTAAATTTATATTTACAATATTCATTAAAAATTTATAAAAACTATTAAAGTTTAATACCTTCTAAGATGATCAAACATCATAATAAATAGTTATTATATTTTACTTATAATTAAAAAATAAAAAAGTCCGTATCTTGGGAAGCTACGGACTTGAAACTCATCCAAACAACAGCTAAACATTTTGTCGTCTAGTGAGAAAGCACTATCTTTTTAATCTAATTAAGTTTAATAGTCAGGTCAACAACAACTAGTACTTTCTGCAAAAAACAGGATTAGTTGTGATTGAGCTCACATTTTGGTGGCAATTAAATTTTGAATATAATCCTTTTTATACAGATAGAGGTTATATAATATATTTTTCAATTACTTATATGAATTCCGACTTAAAATAATAATCTAGAATTGAATAATGATTGACCTCTGGAATAAGCTTAAACTGAACCAAATCCAGATCTTGGCTACTTTTACTTTCAAAATAGATCTGACTTTGCCATTTCAATTCTTCGAGTTCCAGTTCTCCACATAAGATTTTACAAGGGATATGAATTCTCTCTTTATGATAAATAGGGCTATATTTCAAAATATCTTCTTTTGTCAAATTTAGCGCATGATTTAAATGGGTCTTTTGTATTGGCTCTAAATCATAAATTCCACTTAAGAAGACTATCTCAGATATGAGTGGATGGTCTAAAGTTAATGCGCCGAGATGAGCTCCTGCCGAATGTCCAACCAACACAACTTCATCGGTTATCCAATCTTGCCCTGCAATGAAATCGAGAGCTTGATAAACTTGAGTTACAATATCTGCAATTTTACTCTGTGGAGCTAAGTCATATTCTAGAAGAATACATTGAGCTCTTTGTTCTAAAATATACGGCGCAATAAAAGCAAAATCTGATTTCTCACACCACTGCCAATATCCACCATGGATAAAAATAATGGTTTTATTCGTCTGTTCTACAGGAAATAAATCTAACGTAGATCGGGGATGAGCACCATATTGAATATCTCGAATGTGTCTATATTCTTGATAGCTGACTAAACTTCTTATTTGAAAGCTAGTCAGTATCTCATCTTCATTAGCCACAGTAATCGAATTATCATATTGTTTCATATGCTTCTCACTTCAACGATTCTTCATGAGCACTCAAAGAAAGCTTGGCTGATGAGCGTTTTAAATAATAGAAAAACGTAAGAACAACAATTAAAGGAACACCGAATTGTAGAGTTGACTTAAATTCATTGGTAAACCAAGTCGTAATAGTGATACTTAAAATCGCGATTAATCCCAACAACGAAATAAACCGACTAGCTGGAACTTTAAACTTTAATTGCAAACCTTGTTGCGTCATATTTCTTCTAAAAAACATATGCGTAACAAAGATACTACCCCACGTAAATAATGCTCCAAACATGGATAGCGCAATCATGATGGGAAAAGCTGAAGCTGGGTTAATCGTATAGACGATGCTCGCAATACCAATACCAACAGCAGATAAGAGCAGCGCGTTAACTGGCACACCATTGCTACTAATACGTCCAAATAGCTTTGGGGCATCACCAGCCCGCGACAAGCTAAACAACATACGTGTTGAGATATAGAGCATGCTGTTCATAGCTGATAGAGCTGCGACAATTACAATGAAATTTAAAATACTGTCTGCATATGGAATACCTACAATTTTCATTACCATTACAAAAGGGCTAGTCGTTTCAGTACCAATTAAATCCGTCCATGGAACAAGTGCCACAATTAAAAATAAAGACAGTAAATAAAATAGGATTAAGCGAATTGCAGTACTTTTAAAGGCAGTTTTAACAGCTCGCTCCGGATCTTTAGCCTCACCTGCCGCAACAGCGATCATTTCGATACTTAAATAGCTAAATATTGAAATAATGACTCCAATCCAAACCCCACTAAAACCATGGGGGAAAAAGCCGCCATGCTCAGTTAAATTGGAAATGACTTGTCCTGTTCCTTCATGACTCTGAGTCAATATGCCAATAGACAAAAGAATAAATACAATAATGGCGAAGACTTTAATGGTCGAAAACCAATATTCAACCAATCCAAAAGCCTTAACGCTATAGGCATTTACAACCAGCAAGGTAACCGAGAAAAAAGCAATCCAGATCCAAGAACCGACATGTGGGAACCATAATTTCATATAGTCAGCAACTGCTGTAATCTCTGTGCCCACTGCTAATACAATGCATGCCCAATAGCAATAACGGACTAAAAACCCTGCAAGTGGACTAATATAATGTTCTGCATAGGCGCCGAAGGAACCCGAAGTCGGATGCTGAACTGTCATTTCAGCTAAACAAGCCATGATAGCAAATGCAATTAGACCACCAATCGCATAACTAACAATAACGGCTGGGCCAGCAAAGCTGATTGCAAACTTGCTTCCCATAAACAGTCCAGTACCAATCGCTCCACCAATTGCGATCATTCCCATTTGCTTTGCAGATAATTTCTTATGTAAGCCTGCTTCTCTATTTTGTATTTCATCAAAACTGCTCATAGGCCCTCCTAGCCATTTTTCTGATTTTGCTTCCCAAATATCAGGTCACTTCGCCTCTAACCAAATAGCGCTCATTTTTCCATTCGCTATTCAGCATGATCTGTTTAAGATGCTGTACAGCATTCCAGATATCTTCAAAACCCAGATATAGCGGAGTAATTCCAAAACGTAATACTTCTGGCTCTCGATAATCACCGATCACGCCTCGGGCAATGAGTGACTGAATAATTTCATAGCCATATTCATGGCGATAACTGACATGGCTGCCACGATATTGATGATTTAAAGGGGTAATAAGTTCAAAACCGAACTGCCCACATTCCTGATGGACGAGTTGAATAAACAAATCTGTCAATTTTAGAGATTTCTCACGTATTTTTTGCATGTCTACCTGCAAGAAAATATCAACACCACATTCAATCAAACTCATAGAAATGATAGGTTGAGTTCCGCACAAATAACGACGAATACTATTCGCTGGCTCATAATGCTGTGCCATATCAAATGGTTTCTTGTGACTCCACCAACCCGATAACGGCTGCCAGAACTGGTCACGATGCTTTTGATTTACCCACAACAAAGCTGGAGAACCCGGACCACCATTTAAATATTTATAAGTACAACCAATCGCAAAATCGCTATTACTCTGATTTAAGTCCATAGGAACTGCACCAACTGAGTGACATAAATCCCAAATAATCAAAGCATCTTTAGCGTGAATTTGTTGATTAATAGATGCCATGTCATAGAAATATCCAGTTCGATAATTCACATGAGAAAGTACAACTACTGCTACATCTTTTTCTAACACACGTGACAAATCATCTGGGCCATCAATCAATTCAACTTGATAACCTTGGTGAATTAAATCAATGAAACCCTCAATAATATAAATATCTGTTGGGAAGGCATCTTTTTCCGCCACAATAATTTTACGTTCTGGAAATTTTTCGGCTTGAATTTTTACCGCTGCTGATAAGACTTTAAATAAATTCAAGGTGGTTGAGTCTGAAATGACAACTTCACCCTGCTCCGCACCAATTAGCCTTGCAACTTTATCGCCTAATCTCGTTGGCAATCCCCACCAATCTGCTTTGTTCCAGCTATTAATCAAATCCTCTCCCCATTCTTGGGAAATAATATGCTGAGCGACATCTAATGATTTCTTTGGTCTTGCGCCTAAAGAATTACCATCTAAATAAATCACTTCTTTTGGAAGCGCAAATTCATCTTTAAATTTTTTGAGTTCATCTTCCCGATCCCAATAGAGGCACTGTTCATGAGTAATCATTTGTTATTTCACCTATTTCAACATTTCCTTTGTGTTTGAATTTTATCATGGCAATTCTTACGATTTATTCGATAATATTTGATTAAATTCTTTAATTTCCGTATAAAATTCTAATTAAAACGAAAATATACGGATGAAATTCGAAAATGAATATAGATGCAACCGATCTAAAAATCTTAAGGCATTTGCAAGATAACGCTCGATTAAGTAACCAAGAACTCGCCGATCTCGTTAATCTTTCAACATCAGCTTGTCATCGACGTGTCAAAATTTTAGAGACAAATGGAGTGATTGAAAAATATCAGGCAAAAGTTAACTATGAAAAATTAGGCATAAAAATTGAGGCAATTGTTGAAATTAAACTTGCACAACTAACAGAAAATGATCACAACTTTTTTTTAAGTCAGATCAAAAATTTTGATGAAGTGATTAATGCCTATATTATTACGGGCGAATCTAATTATGTTTTACACGTTGCGACTAAAGATCTAAATTCTTTTTCGCATTTTGTTATTAATACTTTAAATAAAATTAAAGGTGTAGTCAGCATCAACTCTAAAATCATTTTACAGAAGATTGTGCAAAAACCACTTTAATCTCAAATTTTCCATCCAAGAGCAACCCTATGATCGAAACTAAACGTTTAATTTTAAGACAGTGGAAAGAAAATGATTATGAGCCTTTTATCAAAATGGGCCTAGATCAAGACGTCATGCAATTTTTCCCAAACCTTCTAACACCCCAAGAAAGTCTTAACTTAATACAAAAAATTTCACTTCTCATTGATGAAAATGGTTGGGGGTTTTGGGCAGTAGAATTAAAAGAAAGCCATCAATTTATCGGATTTATTGGTTTGCACAACCAACCTGAACAATTTGATTTCTCTCCATGCGTGGAAATTGGTTGGCGACTTGCAAAAGAATTTTGGAAGCAAGGTTATGCAACTGAAGGAGCAAAAACTGTTTTAGACTATGCTTTTAATGTACTCAATTTAGATAAGGTCGTGTCATTCACATCTACTCTTAATAGACCATCTCAAGCTGTAATGGAAAGGCTGGGAATGCAGAAAGTGAAGAGCTTTAACCATCCTAAGGTTCCTCTCGACCATGAATTAAGAGCACATGTGCTATATGAAATCAGGAATGCTTACTCATCAAAGTCGTAACCAACACAGGTCGAGCATTCCCAATATTCATGGATTTTATTGGCTATTTCCTCTTTCTCCATAGTAGTAAGCACATAAAAAAGTTTAGCCTCTTTATTTTTTCTTAGAATTAATAAATTGTAATAATCATACTCAGGTCCATTAAGCCCTAATGTAAATTGTGATTCACAGTGTTTTTCTGCTTTGTAGTGCCAGTCAAGTTTATAAGTATCAAGGCCATCGGCAGCATTGATTACGATACCGTCATTGGTTCCGCCAATAAATCCAATTTTCATTGTTTTCCCTAAGTTCTTATAGACATATTTTTAAATATAACTTTAAACAAGTATTCTTCAATTTATAAAATGTTTGCCAATACGTATACTATGTAAGCGAACTTAACCATAATAAAGCAAAACCTTAAATAAATTTTTATATTTCCAATTTATAAGATTATGGTGATGTTTTTTAGCCCAACCAACGAAAGAATTTTCTACTAAAACTGTTTCATTATTATTTTTTGTTTTGCAAACTTCCGCGTTATAATTTCAAACCCTTTATCTTCCCTCTCCATCCTATTAATCTGTACAAATTTTAGAAAATTAATGGATAGAGCTTTAAATTAATTTGAGTGTTTATAAGTTTGTTTAATTTATGATTTTAAAAGGATATATGGTTGATGTGTCTTAGAAATTTTGTTTTAAATGATTTTGGAGATATTTAAAAATATGTCTAAAATTATAATGTTTGATAAGAATGGTACATTTAACAAGTAATTGATTTATCTAAACTAATTTAAGAATATACAAGTTGTAATAAAAATATGTACACAAGTTTGTACAAAAATAATAAGTTATAAAAAAAGTTAAAGGATTTAGCTATGTGTGCGAATTACGAACCAATTGAAAAAAATCGAGTACACCTTCTTAATCTTTTCGAACCTACTTTTGACTATCAGGCCGATGTTTATCCTGGTTACGATTGCCCTCTTATTTTTTCTAAAGACGGTCATATCGAATGGCGGCAGGTTAAGTTTGGAATGATACCTCCATGGAACCATGATCTTAAATTCTCAAAGTATACGTATAATGCCAGAACTGAAACTGTAGATAAAAAGCCTAGCTTCCGACACGCTTGGACTAAAAGTCAGTTTGCTTTAATCCCAGTTGAAAAAATTTATGAACCACGTTACGTAAACGGTAAAGCCGAACGTTGGGGAATCTATCGGGAGGATGGCTTGCCATTCACAGTCGCTGCAATTTATGACTCGACCGTGATTGATGGGCAGCAAGTTCGCTCAATGTCTATGCTCACAATTAACGCTGACGCCCATCCCTTCATGAACCAGTTTCATAAACCTGAAGATGAGAAAAGATCGATTATTATTATCCCAGAGGAATATAGGAATGATTGGTTGAATTGTAAAAAAGAAGAGGCGAATCAATTTTTTTTTGAAATGCCTTCAAACGAATTTAAATCGAATTATTTTCCAAGATCCAACAAAAAAGTCTCACACTAATCATTTTTTGATTCTGATTATAAAATAAGACAGTTATCTAAATTAAACTTAACAATTGAAAAATATTTAAATTAATGTAAATTGCACTATCTTACTTTAAAATTAAAGTTAATAAATGGATAAAATAATTGCTATTGCTATAGATGAGTACACCAATGCTCCAGAAGAAAATTTAAAAAATTGCCTCAATGATATTAATAGCATTTTAAATATATTAAATACTGATTATGAATATAATCTTGATGAATTAGGCTTAGTACTGTATAGCAAACCTGAGCAAACAACTCTTTCTTATTTATATAGAAGATTGAATGAGGAGTTTATGAACTCCTTCGAAAGTGATTCTATTTTATTAATATTTGCAGGTCATGGTGAATATAATCATTATTTACGTCAAGGTTATTGGCTTTGCTCCGATAGCAAATTTGACGATCCTACTACATGGTTTGATATAAATAACTTGTTATCATTCCTCGCATACTCTAAAGCTAAACACATTGCTGTAATTTCAGATAGCTGTTTTTCTGGTTCTATATTCACTAGAACTAGAGGTGGTGGGCTAGAAGCCTTAGTAGATAAGAAGTCTAGACAAGCTCTAACTTCTGGAGGATTAGAAAAGGTTAGTGATGGACAAGAAAATGATAATAGCCCGTTTAATAAAGCTATTCAGTTAACTTTGAAAGAAAATGAGAATGAAACTTTAACTTTCAATTCATTTTGTGAAAACACTATCACAAATTTCTCTAGTACAAGAAAACAGACCCCCGAGTATGGTTCGCTAAACATAGAGGGGGATGCAGGTGGAACTTATATATTTAAGAAAAAAATTAAAGAAAGTTATAATGGAATTTCTTACACAAATATGATATTACCACTAGAAATTGATAAAAGAATTAATATTGATTCCAAAATCAATATTCCTATATTTTCAGGTAATACTAATATTGATTTAAATATTATTAATGTTTTTGTACAACAGTTAGGTTATGAAATTATAAATGATATCCGTGATTATGCCTCTATAGAAATAGATCATCTTATTGAACGTAGTTCAAAACATCCTTTTCAAGTTGAATCTTATTATACTATTCTAAAATTCGATCAAGAATATTTAAGTCTTGAACTCTCACATAATGATGACTTTGGTAATATACATCCTAATTATTACATTTATTCTATTAATTTTAAATTTAATCCTACTCGCAAAGTTAATATATATGATGTATTTGACATCAATGGTACTGATGGATTGTCAGATTTAATTAATCAATTTGCCGAGGATGAATGTAAATCTATTCTTCTTAATACACTAAATGAAATGAATACTTATAAATTAGACTTTACATTTAACGAGCACACACTATTTATATATCTTACCAATCATTTACCCCATGCATTTAAAGCCTGTGGTACCGTTGAGGTCCCATTAGAAAATGTATCATTTCGATCTTAAAAAGTATGTTTGACATGAGCTCTATATAAAATTTTCACCTATAAAATATTTCTTCTTATAGGAACCAATCATATGAAGAATTTCCGACCAAATGCACCGACTAGCGCGACAAGTAATGACTAGTTGTTATTTATCCACAACTTTTTAAATTTGAATTTCAACTGTGCTCTAGCATATCATCTTGATTATGTAACAAAATCAAGGAGTAACTATGAGCACTATCGAACCTTTTATTATTGAAATAAAGCCACATCTCAATCTTGGCAATGCTTTGACTGATGTCGCCTCAATAAAATTAGTTACTCCATCAACGCATTTATCAATACCATTAGCTATTGAAAAGGTATCTGCCGGCTTTCCCTCACCTGCTCAAGATTACATTGATCGATCACTCGATATGAATGAGCACTTAATTAAAAATGAGACCGCAACATTTATTGTCAGAGTGGCCTCTTTATCAATGCTAAATGCAGGCATTGATATTGATGACGAACTAATTGTTGATCGTAGCCTTGACGCTAAACACAACGATATTGTTGTTGCTCTTATTGATAATGATTTTACTGTTAAGCGCCTAATGATTGAAGAAAAGCGCTGGCTAAAAGCTGAAAACCCAGATTATGCCGATATACATCTTAAGGAGGGGCAAGAATTAATAATTTGGGGTGTTGTTACTTATATTCTAAAAAATACAAGAAAAAAATCATGAGGCATGAAAATAAAGCCTTCTTTCTCATTGATGTAAATAATATGTATGTGTCATGTGAGAGAGTCTTCAACCCAAGTTTGAATAACAAAAGTACTATCGTGCTCTCAAATAACGATGGCTGTGCTGTTGCACGCTCAAATGAAGCTAAAGCACTTGGAATCCGGATGGGTGTGCCACTTTTCCAAATTAAAGACATAGTTCAAAAACATAACGTAGTAGTGCTATCAAGTAACTATGCAATGTATGCAGAAATGTCACGGCGCTTTCATAAGATCCTTGCTTCATACGTTACTGAAGAAGAAGTTGAACCTTATTCTATTGATGAGTGCTTTGTTGATTTCACAGCTTATGAGAAGAACTTTGATTTAGAAAAAGTTGGTCAGCAAATGCGTCAACAAATATGGAAATGGCTAGGTTTGCCTGTCTGTGTTGGGATTGGCAGGAGTAAAACTGAATCAAAGATTGCCAATCACATTGCAAAGAAAAACCCCGGCTTTAATGGAGTATGTGATTTAGTCGGTATGGATCCGTGCAACAAAGAATATTACTTTTCTCTAATAGATGTGAGTGAGGTCTGGGGGGTTGGGCGTAAGCACGCAAAAAAACTACATAGTATAGGTGTTAAGACTGTTTTAGATTTAGCATGTACTGAAGCACGCGAAATGCAGCGGCAATTTTCTATCGTTATGTCGAGAACGATTAATGAATTGCAGGGCATCTCATGCATTGAAATTGAAGACACTCCGCCATCAAAAAAGCAAATAATAAAATCTTGTTCATTTGGTACAAAAGTTACTGAACTCTCTGATTTGAAAGAAGCAATAGCCATGCACGCACAAGAAGCTTGCAAACGTTTGCGTGATGAAGAGTCACTTTGTGGCTGTCTCCTAGTGTTTGTACAATCAAGTCCATTTGATGAAAGTGCCCCTTATTATAATAAATCAATCACGGGTTCGTTCTCTGAACCTACAGATAGCGCTTTAGATTTCGTAAAAGCTGCAACAAAAATGGTATCTCACATTTATAAAGAAGGTATTAAGTATAAGAAGTGCGGCGTGATACTAACAGGTTTAGAACCTAAAGCTGGCCATACATATGACCTGCTCACAGATTTTGAAGCAATAGAAAAGAAAGAACAATTGATGAAAACACTAGATAACGTGCACGCAAAATTTGGCAAGAAAAAACTCGGTATTAGTACCTGTTATGTACCTGGTCGCAACTGGTCAATGTCACGAGACAAACTTAGTAGAAATCCCTTTAAGTGGGATGAACTGCCATTGATAACAAAATGAGAAAATATTTGCTCAATTTTAATTATTTATATTGTTTTTGAGCAATTTTTTGCTCAGTTAAATCATTAAAGAGGAATGTAGTATGAACTTTACACGACTAACCGACAAACAATTAACTTAAACTCTTATCCCTAATTGTTTCGTGCCGCCAACATCGCCAGATGTATGAAGGCAAAAATTTGGTCTATGTTTTTGATAGTGAAGATTCTTTTGAATTAACTTATGATGAACTTGTCGATATTATTAGTAAGGCTCGGATGACTGGGCCACAAATGATTCCAATAATAGGAAATGTTGGTGATTAATGAATAAAAGTGCCTTTTCCATAAGTATTATGATTATAGGATTAATATTAATATTCCTACTTTTTAGTATTTTTGGAATCTTATATGTCTATTGGGGTGATGCTAAAGCTGTTCAAGATAGCCTTTCAACCACAGGAAGTATCTTTGGTGCTCTTGCAACTTTAGGTGCAGCGGCTGTAGCTGCCTATTTATTTAATGATTGGCGTGAGCAAGAAAGATCTACATTTGTTAGATCAGTTGCTTATGAAGTAACAGATTTAATAGGTCAATTATTCGATCTAATGCAAGGGTATCCTGCTTCAGATGATTATAATGTTTTTAAAATTAAATTAATCCATTCTAAAGTCACAGTTAAGCTCTCTATACTTAACCGACAAATTAAAGATCCTGAAATGCAGATAGTTAATAAAAATTTTGGTTATTTCATAAAAGATTACATGGAAATAATTGAGCTCAGGAATAATAATACAATTGATCATAAAATTATGAAGGAGTGTATTGGTGAATTAATTCGAAGTTATGGTGCTGACTTTGGCTATTTAGCTAAATTAACAGATATTCATAATATTAATTATTAAGATTCCGCAGGTTATGTAAAGTATGAAATTACCAGTTTCGTGTGCTCAATGTATGAGTGAATCCATTGAAAATTCATATATGTTGGGAAATGTTGAATTTAATGATGATGGAAGATACGAGATTCACTGTCCGAAAGGTCACACTTCAATTACAGTACTACAACAGCAAAAGTTTGAAGTTCTTTTTGAAATTGGCGCATATGCAATATTAGATGGTTATTACAGAGAAGCAGTCTCATCTTTTACATCGGCATTAGAACGATTTTATGAATATTACATAAGATTAATATGCTATACAAAAAGTATTGATCTTGAGGAAGTAGAAAACACATGGAAAATTATTACTAATCAGTCGGAAAGACAACTAGGTGCATTTATCTTTATTCATTTACTAGAAACTGGCACTAAACCTAACCTGCTCACCAATAATCAAACAAGTTTTCGTAATGCAGTGGTACATAAAGGGAAAATTCCTACTAAAGAGGAAGCAATTGCATACGGTCAAGCTATTCTGGATTTAGTGCGTCCACAAATAAAAAGATTAAAAGGAGAATATGGAGATGCTATGGGATGGCTTACTCATCTACATTTAATAAAATCTAGAAAATCATCAGATAAACAACTTTGTATATCAACATTAAGTATCTCTACAATCTTAACTTTATTATCGATAGAACATCCTCATAATGAACGAAAATTAGAAGATGCGATTTTAAATCTAAAGCGCTGGTAATTTAAAGATAATATATGATAAAAACAATTGAACTAACTGCCAAATTACTTATCACATATATTGTAATTTTAGCTATATGTTTTTTAATTTATGCATTAGTAGTATTACCTACTAATGGAGCAGAAAAAGTAAATGCAATAATTGGACTACTTGGGTGGTCAGCTACAATTTTTGCTCCAATAGCTGCCTTTTATCTAATTGATAATTGGAAAGACCAAGCTAAATACAATGAACAATTAAGTACTCTTTCATCCCTAATAAATGAAACATTCCTCTTAGTTAAAAATATTACTGATATCAGAACAAATGAAAAGATTAGTCAACATCTAGTAAATTGTTATCAATTATTTTCAATAGAAAATGTCTTAATTTTAAAAACTAAAGAAGAAATTAAAGCTGAATTTAAAATTAGCATAAAAGAAAATCCTCCACCCAGCTCCAATATATTAGAAGACAACATTAACAACCTTAAGAGATTATATTTACAGCTTGATTTACATGAAAGTAAAAATGACAGTCTTAGAATAAATATACTTAAAACAATCAATAATATTGAGACCATTATTAAAGACTTCAGAAATCAGATATCATATTTGTATATGGAAAGTGTTTTTATGGATCAAATTTACAACAAAAAGAAAGATTTATGGATTGAAAAAGCAATATATATTAATGAATATGCATATCATGTAATAGTTTTATTTGATGAGATCAATGAATCAAAACATAAGATTGAGCTAGAAAAAAAGATACAAAATCTTTTAATAGAAGTTAAAAATTATAGAACAAACTTATAAATAAACAGCAAAAATGCATATATTATTATGATGTTAAATATTAGAGTATTGCTTAAGAGTAAAATTAACTTATTATGAAGTAGAATTTGAAAACTAGATATAAAAAGCCCTGATCATTCAGGGCTTTTTTTAAAGTGCTTTAACGCAAATAGATACGTTTACATTGCTATAAATTGTATGTGCTGTACAACCACATAAAAGAAAGCTCAGTAATAGAAACTTCATTAGGCTTCAGAAACCCGAGTTGCTGTTACGCCTTTTAATTGCGGTAAAGAATAACGTTTACTTGCGGGTTGAGGTGTAAGTCCATACCAACGGAACTCTTGGAATTCAGACTCACTATACAGCGCATAACACACTTTATTTGATTGGTTTCCACCAAGACAAACGAGTTTTCCAGAAGACATATCTCGCCCTACGACAAAGCAAACATGGCCCCCACCCTTACGTGTTTTAATAGCAACACAACCATAAGCGGGTTTTGCTAACTTTGTGCCGTAATTCACATAATCCAATGCACGGTACCAATGTTTAGGATAAGCAATTCCTGCTACCTTCAAACAATGAGCCACGAAGGTTCCACACCAAGCTGTTTCATCATCGGCCCACCATGCTTTAAGCTCTTTTAACCATTTCAAAATAGTTGGATTATGCTGTTTACCTGGTATTTCTTGCAGACCAAGATGCTTTTTTGCTTCTGCAATCCAAGCTAATTCATCAGGCTTTGTTGGAGATGGGATATTCAATAAAGAATTGATCCCTACTAACTGGCCTGTTAGTTGCGGGCCATTAAGTCGTGGCTGAGAAATTTTCTTTCCAATCCATGACAGACCTAGCATTAAAGTACCAGTCACAAAAGCATGATATTCTTTAGGAATTACCTCAAAATCTACTCCCCATTGAAGTGCTGGCAACAAAATTAGCATGATGAATGCACCAATCGTCGGCAGCTTGACAGAAAGATACTGCCAAGCACTATTTTCAATAAACTTCATTCATCTTTCCTCTCTTGTTGATTCATTTGCTCATTTAGAAGAGCCTTGATACGCAGTTGGCTTTCTTGTTCACGTAATTTGCTCTCTTTTTCACGAAGAGTACTTTCCTTACGTTCCCGACGATCACGTCTCCACTGAAAAACAAAGCTAATGAATAGGCCAGCAACAGCAACAATTGCACCTGTATAGCTCAACCAATTGAAAGATGCTAAAGATCCAATTGCACTAGCGATGCCACTCAAAAATGTTGTTTTATTGGCAAAGCTAGTGAGTGTGATTTCAACTGTCTGATGATCAGACATGGCCTATTCCCCAGATTTCATTTATGGTTATTTTTGCAAGAGTTATTGTTAAGAACGGAGTATGGTTCCAAATACAAAGCGCGAAAAAAAAGCCTGAATTACTCAGACTTTTCTACACGAATACTATCGGCCTCTACTTGCTAATACATTCAAACCTTTAATGACTTCCTGCCCCAGCTTTATGAAAGCATTGTGCCGTTCGACTTCATTTTCTAAATATTTTTTGCGGCTTTCCCATGCAGAAGAATTGAAGTAAATGCTTTCAAAACTCAAAGGCATTTTCAAAGCTTCAGATAAAGGCATTGGACAGTTTGCAGAAATACTATTAACAGTCTCAAGCAAAAGATCGGTCCAACTCTTTGATGATTCCAGTAAAGACGGAAGCGGTGCGAAATCGAGCAGGCGCGTCATCTGCACCTCTTTCAACTAATATGCCATGGTTATCAACACTTAACCGTAAATGAGTAAACAACTCATTGTTTAAATTATTAAAATCTTGATAACACAAATCAAAATCACTAGCTGGCATTTTCTTAAAGAAGTCTAGCCGTTGTTTAAATTGTTCTTCAAATAATTGGGGATTTGTTCTATCCGGCAATAAAGCTAAATGCTCATGATTAGAATAACTCAACTGAAATGCCATCATGCATGCAATCCATTCCGCGACATTCTTGCAATTTGCCTCTAAGAACTCCGCTTCTTTTCCATTTAACTGTCTAACAGTTACACCATTCTGAGAAACTTCAGTTTTCCATAAGATTTCAGATCGAAGGAAAACTTTAGACCAGTCTGTATCCACTTCCAACATAGTATTACTTTGTTTTTCAAGATACTTAAGTAGCAGTAAATACCGTTCTTGAATCGTTAAAAGTAATGGATCAAACATACTATCTAAAACAGATTTTAGAAAAGCTGTAAGTCTTTTTTCATTAAAATTAGGAGTAATGATTGAAATTTTAAGACACTGCTCAAAACTAAGCTCTTGCATTTGGTAGGTATTTTTACCTACGGATACAGGGTCAAAAGTAATCATTAGTTGCCTCCATATAAAGAGTAAATGTCTTTTGAGTCCCATGCAGTTCGACTCATTAAACTAATATTGACGGCCAAACTTAACCGGTTACCTTTTTCATCAATTGGCGCGACTATTGGTGCTGAAACACTTTCAATAATAAAGGGTTTATAAGTTTTGCCATGGGTAGTAAGAGATACAAAAGGCGGGATTACACCTGAAAATAATCCTTCTAGGGCTGTATTTGAGTCATTAACGACATTCTGTAGCGTAGAATCTGAAGATAATGTAACTGGCAGACTCCATGCCTCCAATTGCATAATTCTGTCTTCAACTTCTGATTTCGCATCACTAAAGGCCAAGAAAAAGACTGATAAATTGAGACGTACTGAAGAAGTAGATAGGAATACTTGCGTTGTATTCACTTTGGTTAAATTTGTTCTTCCTTCAACACTCTTTAGTGCATTTTCAGCAGTTGATAAAGGTCCTGATGCCATATCAATTAGTGCAGACTTAAAAGGGGAATTTTCCCCCAAAGAACCTGCGACTTGTAGCATTTGACCAGTTTGAAGATTAGCCATGAGCATAGGCATTTTTAATTCTGGATTACTGTTTTCAAAAGGTGTTTGCCATTGGCTCTCAATACTTTTGTCGCCTTCAGTAAGCAAAGCTCTAATTACTGGTGATGCAATTGCATTACCATCTTTATCACATAGAGAAAACTCAGCGTATTTGTGCCTTGAAATAGAACCGTAGAAAGGATCTGATTCAGTACTTGGCAACTTAGTTTTTGCTGTATTTACAGCTGGTGCATAAGCTAAAGCTTTGGACATATTTAAGTACTAACTCATAAAATTAAAGTTATTATCAATTAAAAAATATGACCAATTATTAGGTTTGTTCCAGCATAACAAACGACTAAAAAAATATTAGAAAGAATAATTTCTTATTTTTATATCAAGTTGATTATGAGTAATTTTTTAGTATGATGGAATTGAGAATATTTATTTAAGCTATTGTTTGAGAATTAAAAAATGTTAGATTTATTCACACCTATTGTTGAAACCGAAAAACAGCATAAAATTTTTAAATTGTTATTAAATGAAGCAATGTATGCTGAAAGGAATGTGATATTAGATTGGGCAAATGGATTTGTTGATAGAGATAATAAATTTGTAAAAGAATTCCAAACTACTTTTGAGTCTTCTTTTTGGGAATTATATCTAAATAAAATTCTGAAATCTGAAAATATTGATATAGACTATAAACATCATGCGCCTGACTTTGTATGTAACAAAAATAATTCAGCATTTTGTATTGAAGCGACAATTGCCAATCCAGAACAAGATGGGTTGCCAGCATATGGTTTTGGCGGTGAATATGTAGATTTTGAAATTGACTTTAAAGAGTTCAATCGAAAATCAATTATTAGAATAGCTAATTCGATTGTATCTAAGGCTCAAAAATTTAAAAAATCATATAAAAATTTATCTCATGTTATTGGCAAACCATTTATTTTAGGTCTTAATTCTTTTGATCGTCCTCATTCCCACTTTATAGGTCATCGAGGTTTAATTGCTGTTCTCTATGGAATTTATCTTAATGAGGAAAAGGCCATTTCCGATAAACTCAACTACTTACCAAGAGAAAGAATGGATTTTATTGAGAAAGATAATGGAGCAGAAATTCCTCTAGGTTTTTTTACAACTTCAGAGTATGAGGATATTAGTGCTGTAATTTATAACCCTTATGCAACTTGGGGGAAAGTTCGAGCATTAGCTGAAGTAACTGAAGCAAATAAAACTACTTTCTTTAACGCACTTTACACTAGGGATGACGTAAGTGAGAGTACATTAATTCCTGATATCCACCAAGGAATTCCTAAAGAAGAATATAAAGAATCAATCTTTGATGGTTTATATATTTTTCATAATCCTCATGCTAAATACCCTTTCCCTGATTTTTTATTTAATGATCCTCATATTGCTCATTTTAGTTTAGATAATAGCGGTAATCTGCTTGAAAGCGTTGGAGAAAAATTTTTACTTTCAAGAAGTTTAATTAGTTCATATGCAAGTTCTATGATTCCCAAGTAAAGAAAAATTCAAAGACATAATATTTATAAATTTAATTTTTCTAAATCCAGTACAGCATAAAAATACGCTCATCATGAGCGTATTTTTATTACTTATATTAAGCTGCTAAATTAATACTGTTCACTTGCTCAAACTCATCAATCTTTTTAATGATTTCAGCAGATTTGTTATATGGCATAACTACTTCATTGAACTCATTAACTTCTGAGCCCCAGAATTTCAGCATGATATTCTTGATCTGAGGTTTATCAACGCCGTCCCCATTGAAAACATACTTGCTACGTTCAGTTCTAACATAAAGTTCATACTTAGCAAGCTGCTCATCAATGCGTAGTTTTCTAGGAGGCATTGCGATGTCACGGATTTCTGAAAAGAGGTCTTCAACACTTGTTAGAAGTGTAAAGTCTAATTCTCGTGTAATTGGTACATCATTAGTTCCGGCATGTTTTTCGATAATGATGATTCGAGTTGAAACGGCCGTACCAGCATTTTTAAAGGTAGATTGAGGCAACCAGATTTCAGCTGTAAGAACTGCACCAGGTGTGCTTTCAATAAACTCGTCAACTTTTGAATCCATCGAACCACGTGGTACCAATGCCACAATACGCCCGCCATCGTAAAGATGACCAAAAGCTTTTTTAATATGTAGAATTGCCAACGTTCCTGCATGCCCAAACGGCGGATTCATCACAATCGCATGGTACTTATTTAAAGTCTCTAAAGACTCGAAAGTATCAACAATTACTTTTGCACCAGTATTTGCCATTTGAGCACGACTAGCTAAAGATTCAGTCGGTTCAATCATTGTTAGCTCAACATCTTGCGGAACAAATCGACCAATAGCCCCATCACCAGCGCTTGGCTCAAGCACAGAATCACCTGTGTGCACCCCAGCCCATTCAATCATTTTGAATCCAAGTGGTTCAGGCGTTGCATACCATTCTTTACCTTCGCGGTTATCACGACTTTCAGAACGTTTGCCTTTGGCATAGTAGAATGTTAGTGCTTGATCAAATGGGGTTAACTTAGCAATACGGGCATTTTCTTCATCATATGCTTTACCACCAATACCATCATTTAGACTTGGCTCTTCATATTGAGCATCTTCATAAGCCTGAATTAACGCTTCTTTGATACTTACTACAGCATCAGCACCTTTTGCAAAGTTATCTACCGTTTCTGCACGTCCAGCAATCGTGTCTGCAAATGCAGCCCGTTCCCATGCAGTACCAGTAGTTAAGTATCTCTGAATAGCATTCGATGCCTGTCCAGTTCGATAGATACGCCCTTCTGTCTGTCTTAACTTGGCAGGCTTTGTTGGCTGCCCAATATTAATTAGAACTCGCTGATGTTTACCAGTCGTATCATGCAAGCTAATTCCGGTTGAACCAGCATCTGACTGGAGAATAAGAATATCGTGCCCGCTACCATCTGTATTAAATAACCCTACATTAGATTCACGTTGTTGCTTTGAAATGCGGCCATTAAATAATAGAGCATTTGGAAATGCTTTCTTTAAAGTCTCAACTGGAGAATCGTAGTCAAGATTGAGATTCACTAGATCTGGGCGAGTTTCCTTGAATGAATTATATTCAAGCTCAATATCATCTCTTAAATGGCTCTCATATTTTTCGATATCAAGCTGACTAATTAAGAAAGGTGCAAAACCACCACCTTCATTATAATCATGGAAAATAACTACTTTACGGCCTAATGCTAAGTGCTTTTTCACCATATCAACACAAGCTTCAGCTTTAATAGCTTCTAACAAACGGCGTCTTGCTAAATAATCAAATCGCTTTGCAATAATTTCGTATATGTTTTTAAAACGATTTCCAGTGAATAAACGATCATATTCTTGCATCGATGCATGACGTCCCCAGCCTGTTGTTGGTTTTCCAGTCTGAGCAGCCCATTCTTCAAAAGTTCGTGTTTTATGTCCTTCGATTTCTTTATAACCATTGCGAAGATAAGTTAAACCTTCATCAATAAGTTCACCAACACGAGAGCCTATTAGAATAAATTTACGATCATAGTCAAAATTAACTTCTAAATCGCGTCTAGACATGGCACCAGTGTTTTTAAGATTTTCGGCAAACTGTCTTTCAAGTACACCCGTATCCACCTTGGCCTCTGGACGGGTCAACTTACCATATCGTTTTCGATATCCAAGATTTCCCATATAAAAGTGCTCGCGAGCCTTACCAAAACCTTCTGCTAAATTACCTTGGTCATCAATAGATACAGAAGGCGACATATAATCAAATAAATAGCCCTCCGCCCAATCAAGTGAAAAGTGATAACTAAATGGCGTAGCAGATAAGAAAACAACTTTGCACTTACTTTTCTGGTGTTTCCAGTTCAGATTCCAGATTTTATGTTGCTCATTTCGAAGGATCTGCATTTTGTTATAAGCGGATAGATATTGCTCAGTTTCTTTGCCATTTTCATCGAGTTCTTCACTAGGCATTTGATCTGCAAATTTATTATCAAACCATTCACTAAAACCTCGCAAATGACCTGTTAATGCTCGTAGCTTGTTTAAAGCTGCAGTTGATTTACCATCAGATGATTGTGAAAGAGTATGGGCTTCATCAATTAAAATAAGATCCCAATGTTTATGAACCAAACTTGTATTTTGACCAAAATTAGCAAAGGTAGTTACTACAACAGAGTGCTCATCTCCGCCGTTATCTTTAATACTTTTTAATTTGTAAGCCTTGATATGCAAAGGGCTTGAGCTTTTTACAAAGTCATTCGCAATTTTATCGTTTAAGGTAACAATCAAAATATTCTTAAGACGAGCATTAATAAAACGCTTTGCAACACCCAGCCCAGTAAAAGTTTTGCCTGTACCAGTGCCATTTGTAAAAAGAATACCCTTCTTATTTTCCTCGATTAAATGCTTTTCTGTTTTAAAAACATCCCCACGCTGTGCAGGTTGTAGATATGGCAAAGCTTCGTCAATATTTGAAGCATCACTCCAAACAGTTTCTACATTATCTGCTTTTAATTGAGCTTCCAGCTTTTCATCTAAGGCAGCTCTAACTGATTTAGCAGATTGTATAATTGATCGATCTCTTGCTCGTTTAAGAGATGATCTCTTACCAGATAGTTCACCGCTTCCGCTGCTGTTAACCCGGTTAGAATTGGTTCCACTATCTCCATCTGAAGATTCATTTCTTGGATTTCGGCCGCCAAGTAAACTTGCATCATCACTTTTTGATAAGCCAGAACTACTGTTTCTGAGTTCCCCAGTTTCTCCATCATTTCTGATTGATTCTGAAGTCTCAAGTTCATGTTTTCTTGATTCAGTTGAAGAAACAATTGGTCCTCTGGATCTGAAACGAAATTCGCCAACTGATTCCACATCTGAATTGGTATTTGATACATAAGAGAATAACCCTTTTACTAGTTGCTGATCTTCAGAAAGAAGTGAGTCTGGAATAGATTTAAGATGTTTTGAGCGTACTAGAATTTCGCCCTGAGAATAAAAGGCATAAGGGTCATATTCTTTAGCTTTGGTTAATTTGATGCCTTTTAAACCAATAACCTGTAGCGTTTTATTCTTTTTAGTTGTGTATGGCTTCAGCTCTTTTTCACAAGCAAAAAGACTGACAATAGTCTCAAGTTGTTCAATAACATTTCTAGAACCGTTATTTATGTGTTCAATAACTGATTCATCAATGTTTTTGATAGCTTCAGCATATAAGACTTCAACTACTTCATCCAATTTTGGAAAGTCACTTTCTTGACGTGCAAAGGATAATGCTTGCTTCGCTACAGACAAGTTAAGTTCTATTTGCTTATGGATGATAAGAAGGAAAAACCGAGCAATATTGCTCTGAAAATGCATGAAATCAATCATGTAATAAATTGCAACCAACACAGTGTCTTTAGTGATTGGTTTGAGCTTAAAATTGGACATATATCCCTCAACATAGGAACTTTATATTCCTATGTTGAATGATCGTAAGTACTTAATTTTCAGTAGGTTCCAGAACTAAATATCTAATCCTTCGAAAAGGATGTCATTAATTTTGTTTACTTCTGGTTTTTCAATGTCATCACCTTGAGCAACTTTGATTTTCAAAGCACTGTTAAAACGTTCAGCCCCTTCTTTTGTTAACCTAATTATCTTAGGGCTACTTGAGCTACTGGACTCAATCATAGAATCGTACATTTGCACACTAATGAAATCATCACCAAGCACTTGTTGTGCATATTGGATAGCATCTTTTACACTTACTGGTTCAGGTTCACCAAACAAACCTACATTGCTGCTATCTAAAGCCTGTTTCTCTGCAAATTCAGCTAATGCTTTAAATAACATACCCATTTTTTTAGAACTGCGGCAATTCTTAGCGAGAAAAACTGCTAGTTCAGCAACCCCTTCCCCTAAGTCCTCAAAAAGACCCTGTTGCTTTACAAACTCAACAATATCTTGATCATTTTGCTTTGCAGATAAAATGGTGTTTGCTGCATCAATAATTGCATTTGCAACACGCTGATCTATGGCTTGTGCCATCCCATCAACGATTTGATCCGATATATCTTGAACATTTCCACGACTTATAGCTTGCGCTTCAATAAATTTAGGCGCAGCAACACCTAGTGCATTAAGCATATTTTGAAGATCTGGTTTTGTATGATCAGCCATCATTTCTAGCAAACGATCATCATTGTACGCTTTACTAAAAATTGCGGCCTTGATTCTGTTTATCAGAGCTTGTGTTGGTTTTTTATCTTTCGTGGTGTACTGGGCTGCTTCTGTATCACCTAATTTAGTTAAAAAACCTTGAATAAACTTTTGGTTACTTACTGCTAGTAAATCACCGTCTTCGCTAGGGTTAAATAGAGCCAATATATTCTCATCTAATCGCTTTGCATCTGCTTTAGCCCGCTCTGTAGCAGTAAATGACAACTTATCGTCTTGGTTAGCATCAATCGCAAATTGAGCTCTATCGATCTCAGTATTACGAATACGTATCAATATTGGCTGTGCAATGGTTTGGATCTGCTCACTGCTAAACCCAAAGTAATCGGCTTCATCAATCAACCATTGCTTATACTCATCTGAAGTACCACGCTCATATGCAAGCTTGATTGCCATGGTTCGGCCGTTTCCTGATTCAACTACTAAATCATTGCCAGTTATTGGTGCTCCCGTATCTGCCCGTCCTGAGCGGCCAAGGCTTTCGGGATCTAAATCATTAGCAGTTTTCTGTACCCATGCTTGTGATGATTCACGACTTCGATCTCGTGGCTGCAATTCTTGCGGATAGTTTGGGTTTTCTGCACCTGTCGCCGTATGAGATGCAATGACTTGATCTATATCGACTAAAGCGAAGACAGTTGAAATCTTTTCCCCTTTAGCCGTCTTAACATTATTAGTTCTACCCCGTAAAAGCCCAGTTAAGGGCTGCGTTGGTTTAAAGAAACTAATCATTTGATCAATTACAACTAATGGGTTATTAGTAATATCTAGGCTAGAAATTTGTTTTAGTGTTGTCATTAGATATTCTCCGCTTCCATTTCCATTGTTTGTACTTGGTTCAATAGCTCTGTCACCGCCGGAATAAGAAGTGGATCATTTAAGTCTTTTTCTGCTTCGTCCCGAATTTGTTCTAGTAACTCGAGATTAACTTTAACTTGCCCTTCAATTACTGAACGATAAAGTTGCTTGCCTTCATCATTTGTCTTAATAGATTGAAGATCTTCAACCTCAGTTGGAGTATTTAGTTCTTCAGGTTCATCTGTAGCTGAATTTTGAATTGGCTCTTTATTACTAAGGCGATCCGCTAAATGTTCATCTGCCCATGCTCTTGAATATTCATAAAATGCTGTTAAATATTCTGGTGAACCTTCAGCCCCATTCCAGGTTTGTAAGAACTCACCACGGCGATCTGAAACCCACCCCATAAAGTCAATATTGTTAGAATCTACAGGATTTTCTAAAGTGTCTAACCATGCCTGCATCATTTTGTTTTCAGCCATACCAGCTGAACGAGCTGCTAATACTTCTTCATCTCTTTTTTGGTTTCCCTCAATTTCAGCATCAATGAGTTTTTTTGATTCTATTTCTGCTTGCTGTTGAGCTAGATCTTGTTCATCTAATTCAGATATCCATTCTTGAGCCCAAGATACTGCTTCAGAATCGCCATCTAGAGCCTTATTGATACGCTCATAGAATGCTTTATAACGTAAGCCATCTTCACCCGCCCATTGCGGATCTGCATTCAAACGCTTTAAATCAGCTCTTAAACGTTCGGCTTCTTCATCTGAAATACTAACTGGTGAATCATCATTTAGACTATTCTCTTTAATGATTTCTTCATTTTCTTCTGATTGCTTCGATTGCAATGAAGTTTGCAATTTATCCAAATCATTTAATAAATTGGAAATTTCCTCATTCAAAGAATTTAGTTGGTTTTGTTTTTGTTCAATACGACTTTCTGCTTCAGCCAATGCTTTAGCTTTTTCGGCTTTTTTAGCTTGTAAGCGTTTAAAACGGTTACTGTTTTGGTTAATCAACTTCATGATTCGACCAGCTAAAACTGGGATTGATATCCCTTCACCTTGGTTTGGTTGAATAGCGGCAGTAATATCACGATTATTCATTAATATCTTCCAAGAAACTAATGAATCTGCTGGACTAATATTTTTGGATAATCTATCTGGCTTATGGAAAAGAATTGTAAAGTTCTGGCCGTCATCAAAATCATAAGTAAGTGCAATTTGAAGTACTTTTTTATGTTTGAAAGGCTTACTTTCAGTGACATTTACAACTTTAACGCCAGTTTTCGAAAACTGATCCATAGCTCGATTTAGGATTGCCGAAAGCTGTTCTAAATGCTGATAATCAATAATGATAGAGTCGTAATGTGCCTCTTCTACACCAAGAGCACACAACAGCGAAGGCAAACCATCAAATTTGCTTAATAATTCACTGTAATCATCATTTCGCTGTATATCTAACAGCAGTTTTGAAGTGTCTCCACTATGAGAGACTAAATTAATATCGTCCCATTGAGGTGTTTCAGCAGTAATAACGTTTTGTAGCTGCTCTAATTGCCATCGTTGAATAGGTTTTGAACAAGTCAAATTGAACTTTTTAGAAGATAGTTGACGTTTAAGCCCAAATTGATTTGTTTCAATAACATCTGTTACGCAAGCATCAAACATACGGCCAAATTGTAAAATTGCTAAATCAGCTGCATGTTGGTCATCAATAGCTCCTAAAACCCCTACTGAGTCAAAAGCATCAATTCCACTCTTTTTCCCCTTTAAATTTACAACACGCCAAAGGTCATTTTCTGTGTAGTCTTCAGTAACTAAGGCATTGATTTGGCGGTAATCACCTTTGATAATCCCAATTGAACAAGCCCCACTATTCACTGAGTCAAAACCAGCAACTGCTCGACTTTGATGTGGTCCATGGGTTTGAATGAAAATTGATTTAACATTCACTGATTTATCCTCATTTTAATTTGAGGATATTTTCTCAGCTGAAATATTCTTAACTATTGATAGGTTCCAAAATTCAACATATAAAAACTAATAAAAAAGGATCATTAGAAAAAAATTATTTAAGAGTAACTTATTAATATTGCTCTTTCTTCAACTGATAAATTAGTAGAAAGTAAAATATAAAATAAGTGAATAATTAGACATTTAAATAAAAAAGCCGCTAGAGCGGCTTTTAATTAGTTACCTTTCGATATTCGTTATAAATCATGATAAGTCCTCCAACTAAAATGAAACCTAAGCCGAGGAGTTTTAAACCATCTAACTTTCTTATCTGTACACCAAGTAGACCCGTACTATCAATAATCGTTGCAAAAAGCATTTGGCCTATAAAAACCCATAAAAGAGTGGTCGTTGCACCAATTTTTGGAGCTGCAACAAACATACAAAGTATGTAAAGGGAACCTAAAAATCCAGGCATCCACATCCACCAAGTAGTTTGCCCGTATGCAGGAGGTTTTATACCACCATCCATAAATAGTGCAATTATAAGTGAGGCAATGGCGCCCCCAACATAAAGATAAAAAGTAGATTGTATTTGTGTAGCACCACTAGTATTTCTGAAAGCATTTACCATTGCCAACTGTAGGGGGACAATTAGTCCCCCTAAAACACTAATGAATACATAGTTAATATTATGCATTCTTAACCTCTAAGTATAAACTGCTCCAAAAATTATCGAGAAGTTCAAGAAATTTATTAAAACCAATCATGAATTTTTCTTTTTTGGCATCAGTATCAATTATTGACCATATTGTCCTATTCAAATCTTCAGCATGTCGGGCTTCAGTTCCATCTAAATGAATATCATAAAAATTGGAAACATCTAACCATTTTTCGTCAGAAAATAGTTCTTTATTTTTTTCTGCTCCCCTCACTAGTAATTCTAATTGTGGCAGTGCATGGATTTCTTGAGCTAAAGCAGCACCTAACATAATATATAGATCACTATTAAAAAGTTTTTCAGACTCATCTTTTAATTTCATCGTTGATTCTATACCTTTTCCATATTCAGGAATTTTGTCATATAAAACCTGACTATAAGAATTTACTGATTTGATAAATAAATAAGCATGGGGTTGACCGTCATCTAAACCTTTTTCCTCAGCAATATTCATTTCAAAAGCTTCAATTATTTTTAAAATATTGTGGTTTTGTTCATTTTCATTAGTTTGATTTTTTTTTAGAATTTCACAACCTAAATCGAGTCGAGAAGCAGTTGGACCTAGCCAATGTCTTAGGTTATTAACCAGAATACTATATTGAGGATATGTAAAATTATTACTATGATTAGACCAGTGTGTAAGACATTCGTTTTCTGCCACTTTTTTTGCAGTTAATTGTAATTCACTATAATTCATAAGTTTTCCTTTAAAATATTTATTTGCTGGAATTTATTAAAATAATTAATATTAGAAAAATATTAATTACCATATATTATCTTTTATAATTATTTCATTTCCATGTCAAACAAACCCAATAGAAAAAATTTCAGAAACAATTTATAAAAATTACAATGCATTATAATAGTGCATAAATTAAAACTATGAAATTAATAAGAAATATAATAATGCACCATATTGAATCAATTATTATTGTTTTTAAAAAACAACCACATATAATATGAAGCGTTATTTTAGTGCACATTAATTTCTTTTTATATCAAATTCTCATATTTAGTAAATATTATATAACTGATATTCATATAGAATTAATTACTATTATCTCTATCTTAATTTTCACTAATTTAATATTAAGTGAGCCATTTTAATATAAAAATATTACTAAACTACCAAGTTACTCAATCCTTAATTATTACAAAAAGTTAGGAAACATTTTAGTGAAATTTAAGGTAACGATTGAATGAGCTTTATTTGAGGCATCTAAAGGTAAATTTCCTGCTTGTAATGATACTAGATGCTCAATTTCAAACTGATGCTGACTTCTTGCACCTTTATCAAAAGCGTATATTTTTAAACGCATTAAATACTCTATAGGCGGCGGCTGCGTCCCATCTTTGTTAAACATTATCTGCTTTATAGCTAATGCACTATTTGCAATAGCTGCTGCTTTAGTTTCAATAAATGAGATGCTTATTTCATTTGATGCATTGCCAGTTACATGGTTAAGTTGAAAATGACCAATATGCACTGCATCTGTTTGTGCATCAAGAAGTGATACATCAACATTATTGGCTAACCAAGCCACTTTATTTGAAGGATCAAAAATTGGAATATTCGCTTGAGCAATTTTACTATTTTCTCGGTATGGTCTAATTTCAATCCCGAAGTGAGCAGCTGAGAGTGTACCTAATGCATAAAGCTCTTGATAATGAGAAACAGCTTTATCAACTGTTAATCCAGACCATAAGACAGGATGTCTGGCAAAACGTTCTTTGAAAGGATTTAAAACCTTTCCAAAACTGTTATTAGTAGTTTTATTCTGTGTTTCATATTCAAAAAAAGCCATTATTCTTCATCCTCTGAAAATTTACGGCTTTGAGCAATGCTTTCAGCAAGTTCTTTGGCTTCTTCATATTTCATACCTGTATCGCGCTCAAGAATATAGGCCATAATTTCAACATTTAAATTAGATTCTTTTAAAGCAGCGATTACTTGAGTTTTAAGGAGCGTTGTATTCATTCGTGATTGGGCATTACTGATTTCTTCTGTTGCTGCTGCAGTTTGGTTTGAATAGTATTCAACTTGCCAAGGATAATCTTCTGGCTCAAATTGTTCGTTATAAGCAAAACCCCAATCTAAATGCAGAATTTGATTAATACCTTCAGAAGCTGCTGTTCGAATGTCTTGTGATCGCCGCATGATTTGTGCAGAAGTATGAAATGCCCCACCTTCACCAATACCACCAGTTAACATGTCAGCCCACCCTACCATACTTGGGTCTAGACCTATCCCGCCCATTAACAAACGGACATTAATCATGAATTGTTCAATGTTAATTGGTGAACTCCGCTGGTTTTTGATATCTCCAACAGGATTTAGTACTTGTTTTTCATCAAATACAGGAAGCATATGAAAAGCAGTATTCCAAACCGCATCCCCACCTGATAAAGCATCTTTAACATATGCTTCATGATTTTTTAGTAAACCTTCTAGACCACGAACGTAAGCTTGACGTTGTGCTGGTGGCATACCTGACATATTTACCGTCAAAAACATCTGATTTACGGTATCTGCAATTTGTTGGCTGTTCATAGATGCCAAAGCAAGTATCACATCATCATAAATATCTTCAATTTCGTAAAGGAATGAGCCGCCTAGATGTGCTGGTAAGATTGGCAATTCATCTGGATCATCACCTTCTAACATTTTGGTGACTAGACCGGTTTCTACAAGCTCATATTGAGCAATATTACTCATGCGAGGCATTTTGAAGCGTACCATTTGAATCGTATTTAACTTGGTAATTGTCTTCTGCCAATTTCGAGGATCTAAGCAATAGAATGCTACCGTTTTACTGCCTTGTTCAAAAGCTTGTACTAACGGCGGATATGTATATTCATTACATACCATATCAACCAAACCCTTTCCTTTTTTCCCATAGATACGCGCATATGAATCACCAAAGGAAATTGCATCTCGAGCCAATTTGCTCAAATATTTATTGATCAACTTTTCCATCACAACACGGCGTTCATCAAGTTGTTTTTTTTGTTTTTCAGCTGCTAGACCTTTCGCCGTTTTTAACCGTTCTGCAGGTGTAATAAATACTTGTTGGCCGCTATATGAATCTCCACCAAGTGCCGCCGAAACATGAATGCCCATACCTTCAGCAATAGGCGCAAAACGAAGCATTTTCTCCCACTTGGTTAGAATTTCTTTACGTGTACGCTTCTTATTGGCTTTAGTTTGATTAGTCCCAAGTGAAAACGGAGCCATCGATTCATATAATTGAGCTGTGGCATCCTGATTAGCCATATTAGGCTGATCATATGAATTAACATTTTCTCCGAGTAACAACGATAAGAACCGAGAAGACATAACTAAGCCAAAATACGTAAATAATTAAGTATTTTGATGGCTACTCTCTTTGAACTTTGAGATGGGTTCCAAACTTAATTGGAACCATACAGATTTCATAATTTATCAGCATGCAATTCTATCTAAACAAATTTTTTATCTGATTTAGAGGAAAATCTCATGGCTGAAGTTAAAGTATTTACCGATTTAGATATCGAATTAGCTCAAAAAACTAAGGACATTGTTAATAATCAAAAATATAACAACCGTCCTGAATTCGATACCCTTACCTTAGGCTGGGATCGTAAAACCGGTGCTGTAGCAGTTAACTATACATTTCCAGAAGAAACACCCGTCACTGACCAACCTGCATAAATAGCTTATATAAAAAGAAAGCCCCCGAATAAGGGGCTTTCTTTTTTCAAGTATTATGGAATACCTGTAATATCTGCAACAGTATAGCTATACATATCTGATACCCAATAAGAATTAAAATCATTCATAGAAATAGGATATCCACTTTTTCCATGCATCTGTCTAAATCGCAACTCAACATTCTGACCTTCTGTTTTAAAATAGCATCCAGAAAATTTTTGAGTTTGTCTAAACCAATTTAAACCTACTGGTGTCTGTCCTAATAGAATACCTAAACGGGCAGTATCGTAGTTTTTACTTTGTAATAAGTAATCATAGTTATCCCGAATATCTTGAGATACTGGACCTAAATAACCATAGACATAATCCAAGATCTTTAATTGAATACTATCTGAATCAAATACCTTTTCACCTAAGCCATTAAATACTTGAAGCCCTGCACCTGTATTTCGAGTAGTTTGGTTATCCCCATATACATGAACTTTAGCCCCACCATAAATACGGTAAAAAGGTTCAGTATCGCTTTTAGCAAATGGAGCAACTCCTACAAAAACTCCTTGAGAGGGTTCTAAGATATATATCTTATTTTGGTCTACTGCAATTTCCCAAATAGTATCTGCACCAATTTCATTTAAGGTGTATTCATAACAAACATTTTTAAAAGTACTATCTATCTGAAAGTTGTGAGTATCATTCAATACTTGTAATCCGGCATCCATTAGTAAACTCCAATTATTACTTTAACTGGTACTTTACGTAAGTGCTCAGGCCCTGGCCCAATACGGCGACCAGATGGCCCACTATCATTAGGACGGCCCCAATAGAATCGAGTAGAGATCTTAATAGAATTCTCTGATACACGTTCATAAACTAATTGGAAATAGGTAGCATTTAAGGTGCTATTCCAACCTAACCAACCATCGGTGCCTTCGGTGTATCCGTAATCTGGATAAGACATCGGAGCCAAAATTAATTCGTTAAACACTGGAAAATGAACAAAAGGTTCATGACCTATAAAAGCATCATTTGTATAGGTATAGCTATAATCCTTTTCTAAGGGAATAGTAACCATATCCAGTACACGAGTAACACGATCATTGGTATCTAAAATCGTATTACCATTTCCATCATTAACAAGCAATCCACTAGGCACTTCTTGTTTCACCCTTTAGAGCACCTTACTTTTTTAAAGTAAGCCGCCCTACTACTAAAATAATTAATTAAATAACAAACGTTAATCCCAAAGCCCTAATCTAACCCTAACAACATTATTATCATCGTAAACCGTAACTAAACTTCCGCTTAAAACCATTCGTGCTCCATTTGGCTTTGCAGGATCTTTAAACGTAGTTAAAGTACCCAGCTCACCAGCAATTGCACTCAATTTATCTACGTTAAATAAATCAGCAGTCAGTGACTTTACTTTGAAGTTTGCAGCGGTCAAATTCTTAATAAATACATCACTATTCATAATCACTTGATTGTCTTGAATAATGAAAGGCATGTACTTTGTAGAAGAAGAACCAGTTGTGAAAAAGATTCTATCTGCTTGGAAACCTATAGAACTGACAACAGTTCCATTTGATGATTCACTTACCATCGACATACCAGAAAACACGCCGTTGTTATCCATTCCCATTACATATTTGCCTTTTACACCATCAATTAAATCTACTTGTGATTTAAGTTTGATAGCATTTTGGCCGTAAACCGATACTAAGGTTTGAAGCGCCCCTGCATAGGCACCCACATCAGTTGTGTAAGTAGTTTTGAAATTTTCAAAGTCGGCAATATTGTCTGCATCTTCGATATCAATAAAATCTAAATCTACTTCCCCTGCTTTCCCTGAATAGTTAGCAATGAAAACTGGCGTAAAGAATGCTGCCTTATTTGCAAAGGTTTTAGGGCTTAAAAGTGTTCCAGCACCGGCACTAGCACCAGCAGACCTTCCTTTAAAATATGCAGTTCCTGTGATCCATGTTCCTAAAGCTGGTGCGGTACCAGCAACAAGATAATGACTCGCTCCAATATCATTAATTTCAGTATTGTCTTGAGCTACATATTTTGTTTTCGTAGCGTTCTGACATGTTGCACCTACATAAACAACACCGGTACCACTCACACGGCGGAATCTATACTTCACACGATAGTATTTGCTGTCATCAATCGGTAAAGATGCAAACCAATTTATCCAAGCTTCATCATTTCCAACGTTATTACCAATTCGTAAAGCATACCCTCCACGACAAGTTGCATCTGCCACTATGGTCATTTCTGGCTTGTTTCCACTTGGAGTTTTAATTAGCCAATCTTTAAACCAAGTGTCCAATACAGAAGCCATGATTTTTTGACTGTTCGCAGAATACGAAGCTGTCATACGTTCAGTCGAAGATGCTATAGCTTCATTAGTTTTTGAAGCCGTTAAGTAGTCCCTTTCTAAGGTAGCTTTAGTTGTCGAAGCTAAGTCTTTAGCATCATTTGCAGCTTTATTTAGATACTCTGTGACTGCTTTATCTAAATTTGCTACTTCTGTATAGAACGTATTAATTCGACCCTTCAACGAGTCGCGTTGAGCTGCGGTTAGGGTGGTTTTAGTTGTTGTTGTTGAAATAATATCTGTAAAGAATTTTGGAGATAAATTATTTAGGTTATCCCATGCTGACTTAGCAGCAGTGATAGAAATACCCCAAGGGTTAGCTAAGTTTTGCAACCGGTTAAAATTGGATTCCATATCTTTGTAGCTATTGTACAAAGCTGACTTTTCAGTTGGTGTAATCACTAAATCTGACATCACATCATCAGCAATTTGTTTACCCGCAGCGGCATTGGCCGTTACTGTAGTTGACAATACACCGTTTACTTTTGATGTATCAGCTGCAGTATTTTCAGAAGTAATATCACCTACTTTTGTCCAGTCAGATGCAGTAAATGAACCGCTAGTTCGTCCAACTATTGCAACTGAAACAGTGCTACCATTTCTCCAAATGTCACCTTGAGCATAAGGAATAGTTGGTTGAGAGGTAAAAGTCTTAGACTTACTATTTGCAATGTTTTGAGCGTTTGTTGCAGCACTATTTACCGCATCAGTCACGGCCTTAGCTATTGCTTCAGCTTGATCATAGTAAGCCTTTAGTTTCGCCTTAAATGCATCTCGATTCGCTGCGGTCATCGTATAGTTAGTCGTCATACTAACTAGAACATCTAGCTCAATACGTGGAACAATGCCATTGATTGCATTATATGCTGTCGTAAATAAAGTACTTGTTACATTTAATGCTGTTGCTTGAGCTAGTAAATTCGAGTATTCAGCCTTTATTCTATTCCATTCATTATTTAGACTGGATTTTTCTACTGGGGTTATAACAAGGTCAGACATTATGTTATCTGACAGAGTTTTACCCAATTGAGCATTTGAAGATACTGTTGCTGCTGCTACTCCATTTACATTAATGACATCATTTGCAGTATTTTCAGCGGTTACATCGCCAACTTTGATCCAATCCGAAGCTATGAATGAACCAGTAGTTCGCCCTACTGTTGCAACTGAAACTGCATTACCATTTTTCCAGATATCACCTTGTGAATAAGGAATAGTTGGTTGAGTCGTAAATGTCTTAGATTTACTGTTGGCACTATTTTGTGCATTGTCCGCAAGGTTTTTTGCTTTTTCAGAAATTAACTTTACCAGCTCTTGTCGAGCATTATGAACATTCGCAAAGTTAGTAATAAATTGATTACGATCAATTGTACTGGTCACATTCATATTGGCAAACAAAGCAGCCAAATAAGTATTTAGCGTACTGAATGCAGTAGCGTAAGCAGATGAAGAAATACCGTAAGTCACAGCTTCAGCACGTAAGCTTGTGTCTGTCTGATAAAGAGTATCCCAGATAAGCTTTGCTTGCTTTTTCTCAACCGGAGTGAGTTTATTATCAGCTGCAATATCACTTAACTGAGACATTGGAACATCAACTTTCGCTTGAGATCCAGCTGTAGTTTCCATCAGTGAGGTGACAGTAAAAGGAGTTACTGATTTATATACTGATAAGTCCGTTTCAATGGCCGCTGACCACCCATCCTTAAAATAATCTGGTGGGTTAGTATGAGTAATTGTTGCTGACTCAACAGTAATTGCTGGATAAGACCAAGCATCTTTTTTGGTAATCAAGATACATACTTTATTGTTACTATCTAAGGCTAGAGCCAAACCTTTCGTGATTGCATTTGCTTCATCCATTGTTATCCCAAATGAACGAGCTGTCATGTTTTGATAAAAAGGTGTGGTGGATGTATAAGCATAAAATGCTAGATCCATATCAAAAATATTATCTTCTTTATTATTGTAGTTGTAACCTGAGATTTTGATCTTAGTCATGTAAGCATTAATAGTAATTGGCGTTTTAATTACAAGAGTGCCAGAAGTAGTAATTGCTTGACGCCAAGTTAATGGCTTAGCAAAAATTTTGCCACCACCTGAACTTAGTGGCTGAACGCTCATAGCATTAGTATATTCAGAAGTAAGCTTTTGAGATGATGCTGCAATCGCTTTCTCTACAGTTGTATTAGTAATATCAGCATTCAAAATATATGCACTGTTTTTACTATCTAACTTTGATGACATCTCAGATAGCTTACTAGCCCAACTTTCTTTAAAGTTTGTTAGAGTCGAAATTGAATCTGTGGCCGTAGAAACAAAATCTTGCAGTGTGGGATCTGCTGAAGCGTAATCAGTAACATCGTATTGTTCAATTTGAGCCAAAGTCCAAACAAGAGGTGCAGCAGATGTAGGTGTAGATCCGCCTGATACATATAAGTGACCTGAGTTAGAGAATGATCCAGTCGCACCACATTTAATCAATCGGATATAGGTTTCGAATTTACCTGTCCCTTCAGCACTACCTACAAATCGTTCAATAGCACCTGTCCCCATCGAGTTTCCAGCATTCACCAACTTATATCCTACGGGTAGTTTGATTAAGTATTTAATGACGAATACTGCATTTGCACGGCCATAAACAAGTTGGAAAAATCCACCCCAGACTGGATTCGCTGCACCAATGGTTTTGATTTCCAGCTCATGTGTTGATGTTGTCGGGTTATCCGCACTTTTTGCAATACGCGTAACAGTAACATTCCCATTGCCAGCATTGTTATATACACCTACTGCATTATTACCCTTCTTAAAGTTCACATCTCCTTGTAACAATTTTCCATTCGTAATCATCATTGCCAACATTGTTGTGTTTTCTAATGCCGAGCCAAGATTGTTAGTACTTGTTTGTAACTGTGAAATTTCGGTATTTTTGAGAGTTGCAAGATCTTGTGAAGTTTGGTCAGCTGTAGCTTTTGTTGTTTTCACTACTGTAGATAATCCACCAGGTACACCAGCATCATATTGGTTGATCTGTTGAACAATGACACCCTTGTTTGCATCAGCCTTAATAAAGGTGTCTTCTACAAACTGAGCATTTTGCTTGAGAGAAGATCTAAAACCTCCTTTAAAATTAGGTGCAGAATTACCACGGCTGATAAACATATTTGTTATCGTAAATGTTCCCCCAGACGGCGCATTATCAAAGCGCAAACCTAATGGGATAGCTTCAAATGCAGTAGCTTTTACATCAGAAGGGAAAATACCAGTCAATTCAATTTCACCGCTGGCCGCAACAATAAATGAAGGCAATCCAATGCTATAAGTTGCTCCATGAAACTGAATGCTACAAGTCGCGCCAACTAATCCAGCAGCAGCAGTATATTTGATACGGGCTACAATTGGATCTCCTTTATCGATAGGAATTTCTTTATGTTTGTATTGAAGTTCCCATACAGCAACTGTTCTGTTGGTTCCTGTTGAGATACTTAAAATTTTCGTATCGTCACCAAGTAAAATCCAGTTTTCTTCTGAGTATCGCAAGGTATCTAATTTTGCTGAAAAGATTTTAATTTCTTCAGCAAAAACTTCTTTTGCATCAGATCGAGTAATTTTTTCGTGAAGTATTTGTGCGTGATTTTCTAAAACCTTTTGCAAATTACCACTATTGTTGGCTAGGCCAATCGGAATACCACTAACCACTTGCATTGCTAGCATGATTTGCTTGGCCCCATTTGGACCTGTATCCGGTGTTGAATGTAATTCAATACCTCGACCTGAACCTATCCCTTTCTGCCCAATCAAAATGTATGCATCACGCCCAGAAATTTGATCAATTGTAAATGGATTTGCCCCTAGTGAAATTAGGGCATTTTTAACAGTAGCGATATTCACTCCAATGCTGTCGTAGTTAGTGACAATAACAAAGGTGTCGTTCGGAATAGCTGAGATGGCATTACTCATCGCTGTAGCGTTCCCTACAGCCGCATAAGTATCGTAACGAGTAGAAGTAGCAATAGACCCATCCGCAGCTAAAACATGTAATGAGAATCCACGTGCTGAAGCCACTGATTTGATTTCACCTTTTAGGTTTTTGATTCCAGTAAAAAAGCCATTCCAACCACATGAATAAACGCGATAGTTAAAAACTTGCCCGAGATCTTGGTTCAATTGCTTGTAACTTGATTCTAAATTTGTGATCGATTGCGTTGTGTTTTGCTGGTTATCACTAATAGTAGAATTAATTTCTTGAAACTTACCATCCACAGCTAATTTGTTCGTATCAACATTAGATTTTAGGACGGTATAGCTCTCAGAAAGGGCTGTAATTTTGTCGCCATTCTTCAGAACATCTGCTTTGGTACCTTCTATCGCTGTAGAATTAGCCTCAAGTCCTTTTTCTAATTCACGCGGATTTTTTCTAAAACCTGTAGCTAACTCACCTTTCTCAATTTGCACTTCACGAATTAAGAAGTCAGGAGCAAATCCGATTTGCGCATAGAGTATTAAGTTAATGTATTGTAAATTAATAAGATTTGTATCAAATGTATATGTACATAAAACTTCTTTATCAGTTGGAATGTTACTCCATGCAGTTCCAATTTGGTTGTTACTACCTGCAGCATCTCTACGATGAATAATTAGAAAAATTTGAGTCTGGGCAGCTGTCATTGACTTTGCTTTGAAGGACAATGTGTATTTCTGGTTCATTTCTAAACCTTCAGCTACAGTAATAGTCTCAACAAAACCTTTAAAATAAGTAGAAGTATTAGTTGATCTAAATCTTCCCCATGTTGCACCAAACTCATCTTTAAATACTTCTAATACACTACCTGCTACTGGTGAATTTTGTCGCCAATTTAAAGATCCTAAAGCGGCCGAGAAATCACCATTTTTTATTAAGTTATCGCCACCACTTGATGAAATGGCTGCTTTTATAACCTTACTTTCTTCAGCAATAGCTTGGTTTGTTTCAGTTTTCGTGTAACGAGTACTATCTAATGTGGCTGAACTATTGGTCCACAATTCACCAAATTTTTGTCGGAATTTAGCATCAAGTGATTCTGTCGCAGCTGAAATCGCTTTTGTAGTGTCCGATTTGCTCGAATAATCAACAAGAATCGATGATTTAACGATAGTACTATCAACATCAGCCTCATTCATTACTGGGGAGATTCTATATGCTTGAGCTTCCCACCAGCCACTATTCCCAGTATGACCTAAAGCTATACCTAACTGAATTTGAGGGTATGTATCAGCAACAGAAGTCATATTAATGACCTTGGAAATTAAGGTCCAAGATTCATTTGCAGGTATTTCTGAAACAGGTACACCGATACTTGTATAATTTGCAGTAGAAAAATTTCCGTCATTTTTGGCACGGCCAATAGGGATATAACAAAGTCCATTTGAATCGGAGCTTCGGCGAATAAGAAAGCTCACAATATAAGTGCGGGTATTTGGTAGTGCTTGTTTGTTGTAATTAAAACAGTTGACAGGATTACTAGTATCCTTTCTGAATACTGTATTTCCGACTTTTCCTGTGGTAGTTGTCTTAAAATATTGAGACATGTCCCAGCCATAATGGCTATACCACATATCAGGATTCTTACAGTTATAATCGCCAGCCAAAGAATCACTGTCATTAGCCGATTTAATTGCTTCATCTAATTTTGTCAGTGAAGTATTAAAGGTTTTTGTTTGAGACGCCGTAACTTCATCAAGTCTTGCATTAGTTGCATAATTATTCAGTGCTTGAGCAGTATTAAAAATACTCTTTTCTACATCAGTCATCCCTGCTTCAAGCTTAGATGTGCGCTGTGCTAATGCCTCATTTTCAGTAACATACGTTTGCTTAAATTCGGTGAGGTTAGCTGAAACTTGATCAAAGGCTGCATTAAAGTCATAAGGGCTCGCAATCCAGCTGTCAGTAGTTATAAATTCCCCTTTCACTAATACGGCCCAGTACACAGTACCTACACTTTGCTTGTCTGCTGTTGGCCTGTTTAGCATGTAGAAGTGAACTTCATTAGCTATACCTGCAGAAGTCTTAGTAAAGGTAATTTTGTTTATTACTTTTCCTGCTGTGCTGACAAGTTGCTGTAAGAGCTGACTGCCTCCACCAGCATATACTGCTAAACTTGAGTTCGTATCTCCCCCACCTCGTGTATGTTCAGAACACCATAGAAGTGTGTACTTCGCTCCAACTTCCCAATCTTCGCCTAATTTATAACGTAAATGAGGATATGAAACGCCATTGTACGTACCCATTACATTCGAGTTTATTAATAAGTTCGTACCAGCTGGTGCCGATTTACTTAGATTGGCAGATAAGGTGTTTGCTTGTTCAGTTACAGCTTTTAGTAAACCAGCTTGTTCAGTTACTGCCGATTTTGTTGTTTCTAATGCTTCAGTTGAGGCTTTCTTGCTTACTTCAGAATTAGTTAAAGTTAGATCGTTTCTTAGCTTTGAAATATCTATACTTTGAGAAGATAAAGTATCGCCATGCTTCTTCACTTCCGCTTGAGTGACTTTAATCGCTTCCGCATTAGCACTTAATGAACTTTGAGTATCCCGTGGGCTTGGGCTCCACGCTGTAGCTTTATTACCTGCTTCGATCTGTAATTTTTGAATTGTTGGAATTCGACCTGAGCCATAAGTTCCATAAAATTCAATAGTTGATTCAGTTGTACTTCCTGTATGTGCTTTCGGTAATACTGTCACGGCGAATTTTTGAAATTCACTCGCTTTTGTAACTGTCACAGAAGTAGTAAAAAAATGTGCAGATCCATTGGAAGAATAAACTTGAACTGTTCCAGCTACGGGTACACTCAATTCAAAAGAAATAGTAACCGGCTTATCTAAGTTTTCATCATAAAATGCTTTTAGCTCTTTGCTTCGTTCATATAATAAATATTCACGACTTGTTGCTGCTGTTGAAGTTCTTGGAGCTTCAGAATTTGCTACGGCATTTACCCCACCAAGCTTAATATTTTCTACGGCTGCGGTGATATCAGTTGAAACTCGGCCCATTGCACTTTCTAGATCACTCTTTGTAGCTGTTTTTGTTATAGCCTGAGCGTTAGTTTTAATACCAGTTTCTGCATTTTCTACTCTTGCTTCGAGTTCACTAGTCCGCTCTGCTTCAGCTTCAGTACGATTCGTTGCAGTCTTGAACAAATCATTTGCTGTAGCAGTTGAATCATTTGCGGATGCTAAAGAATTATTATCTTCAATAATGATGAAATTAAGCTGACTTATACCTGGTTGAGCAGAATAGTTACCAATAAACATTGGGGCATAATATTCTGCTTGAGCTGGGAATGTACGCGGATTATCAATAGTGCCTAGGCCCGTTGCTGCACCAGTAGACTTACCTTTAAAGTACATTACTACTTCTTGCCATTCGCCTAAAATAGGCTTAACCGCAGATAATAAGTAGTTTGATGAGCCCATATTTGTAGCTAGGACATTTGTAGTAGTTACATAATAAGTTTGATCTGCATTTTTACAGGAGACACCTAGATATATGCTTCCCGTATCACCTGCTACACGTTGGAAACGTGCTCGAACTCTATAAAGTGTATCTGGGTTAATTTTTGCAAAGTTATTCCAATGTAACCACGCTTCATTATTGCCAGCATTATTCCCAAGCTCAAGAATATAACCTCCCAATGCATCAGCATCCTGAATTACTTTAGCTTCACCAGTAGTACGCCAAGTTGTCCAGTCATCAATCCCTTTTGCAGTAACAACCGCCCGTACACCAGTAGTTACTTGTGTTTGTGACTTAAGGCTTAATAAGTTTTGTGCAAGTGATTCACTTGCTTTTACAGCAGTTGTTGCTGTTTGTTGGGCTTCTGCAGCATTATCAAAAGCTAATTTAGCAATATCGTCGGTAGACTTAATAGATGATGTAAGCCCCGAAATTTTCGTATTAGTATTACCTTCTAATGTAGTGACACTTTTTTGAACTTCTACTATTTGGCCTTGAACTTTCAGATTTTCTTTAGAGATATTAGTATCTAATGTTGAAAACTTTGTTGTGGTAGCTTGTTCGAATTCTGCTAAAGATTCGGTTACTTCTTGAATATTTGCATTAGATTGTCTGTCTGCTTCTTCTAAAGCTGCTTTTGTTCGATCAATACGTACAGATAAAGCCTTATCACCATCTGAAACAGATTTTGTGATAGTTACTAAATCTGATTCAGTTCTTGTTTTATTAGAATTGTAGTCTGTCTTAAGTTGTTCAAGCTTTTGGGCTTCTGAAACTAATTTATCATCGACAAGTTTTACTGAAGCTTCTACCTTTTCAATATATGAAGCATTACCAGTTACTTGATCACGCCAAGTTTTTGGAATAGTGTCATTTACAGTGGTGACATCCCAAACTTCATATGAAGCAACAATTACATCAACTGGTTTTTCAATTGAAGCGATTGGTGGATTGATACTATTAATAGGTCTGAAATGACCTTGAATTGTTGAGCCAATATCTGGTCCACATTTAATTACAGAATAATAAATTTCAAATTTACCTGTCCCCTCCGCACTTCCTAAAACTTTCAGGAATCCACCAGTACCTAATGCATTTCCATATGGTTGAAGCTTTAAACCTACTGGGATTTTGATGATTTGTTTTACTAAGAAAATCTTATTTGAAGCAGCTGAAAGTAATGGTGTATTTGGGAACCATCCCGAACCCAATAGGGCTGTAGATCTGATAAGAATTTCATGTGTTGAAGCTGTTGGGTTATCTGCGGACTTTACTTGTCGTGTATAGGTAGCACCCGCTTGGTTAACATAAGCAGTTAAATTATTACTTTCTTTGAAAGTGGGGTCATCACGTAATGGTTTACCTAATGATTGCATTCGAGCTAAGTCATTAGCGTTTAAGATATTTCCATTTGCCGTATCAAGGCTTGCTTGCAATTGACCAGTTTTTTCAGCAACAGATTTATCTAGTTCAACTACTGTTCGCTCAACACTATTGATTGCAGCTTTGTTGTCTCCAATTTGAGACTGGGCTGTACTAATTTGTTCAGTAAAAACCTTATCTTGAGCTGCACGTGTTTGTGACTCTTCCGAAATTAATGCATTTGATTTACCCAATTCATTTTGCATTTCTGAAAACTTAAGTTCAAAACTTTGGGTAATTGCTTCTTTATCATTGGCACGTGCTTCAGCTTCTGCTAGAAAACCCGTAGCGACTTTCTTATCAAGATCAACATACTGTGCAGCAACTTGATCAACCCTTTTAACAGTAGCTTCTGTTTGGCTTACGATTGGTTCAATTTTTTGGTTAATTAAAGTGTTGGTTTGTTCCCCCATAGCTAATTTAGCTGCATCAACCATTTGACCAGCTTTTATTAAGTTCTGATCAATATCTTGCTTTAAAGCAGCTTTAGTTTGGTCTACAACAATAAGTGCTTCATCAACCTGTTTTTTACGATCAATAATTTCTTGATCTGCAACTTTTTTTGCATTCTCTGCAACTAAGCGAATTTCATCTGAATCACTTCGAACATCAGCAATAATTGAATCTGTTTCGCTCTTGATAAAACCAATTTTATCATCGAGTTCTTTTTCAGCACGAATAGCCCGTTGTTGAGCATCTGCGACCATTGCTTCATTAGCTTGTACAGATTGATCTATCCGTTGATTAGCTTCATCTAAGCGTAGATTTGCATCATTTGTATGTTGTTCAACGATTAGTTTGGTATCAATAATTTCTTGATCTATATATGCTCGAACTTCATCAATTTTACTTTGTGCTTCCTGACCAACTTCTTTTACTTGGTCATGAATTTTTTGCACTTCTTCATCGATATGATTAATACCCTCTTCAAGCAATTTATATGCATCTGAGTCCTTAATATTTTCGATTAATTCTTCTACTTCTTTTATTTTTTCGTCAATTTCTTGGCTAATTTGATCTTTATTTTCATCAATTTTTTCCGCTTGCTCTTTTAACTCTTCTTTTAAATTCTCCAATTTATCAATTGCATCTTGAAGCGCACCTTGAAATGCTTTGGGATCAAGAGGAATTCCAGCAACCGTAAGAGTTGTACCAACGGCCATACTGCCCGCAACTGAACTATTACCAGCAACTGAGGTATTTCCAACTACGGTGCTATTACCTGTTAATGTACTATTACCAGTTTGCTGTGTATTCGCTTGTACATTCATCAACGGCGTTTTGATCGAAACGGTTGAACCAGAATCTACTTTTAAATTTTCTTTAGAAATAAATTCAATGTTGTCTTGACGAATTCGTCGTACACCGACTATCGCGCCGTCTCCGTGACTTACATAGCTATGAATTACTGGTCGTTCTTCATTACCATTTTCAAAGAAAACATAAACGTCTTCTCCAACAATAATTTGAATTTCAGTATCTAGATCACTGTCACCTACGGGGTAAGCAAAAGTTGCTGTAATGCCTTCACTCGCGCCATCTGTTAAACCATGAATGTGTACTTGTGCAGTACGACCTTTTGCGTTGTAACTTAAAATCTTTGCACGTGTGAAACCATTCATATTTTTGACCTACAAATTAGCAATCCAGAACTTTGATGAAGTCCCCATTGATCCCCCGATTGCGCCTGTATCTATATGATGTGCAGCTGTTAAAACGACATACTTCTTACTATCAATTTCGAATATATCGCCTGCATTCCAATTCAAATTTAGCGGTCTCATTATGGTCCCCCGCAAAATCAAAACTTTTTCCAAGTTCTTTATTTGACGGGCATCTAAACCAGCTCTTTGAGTAACAGTATGTCCAGGGGTTATTGAGTCATCACCAACAACCGTTGAACCATTATTCTCCACGGTCACGAATGATGATTTTTGCATCAGTTCCAAAGGTTTACTGGATATCCAAACAACGCTACTTAGATCTAGTTTTGTGACAGCTTCCTGTTTAAATAAAGAATCTATTTTTTGAGCCGATATCTTGTTTTTTTGAAAACAAATAACCGCCGCTTCTTGCTGCAGATAATGGGCCAAGCGTTGTGTAGGCATTCTTCCTTTTAAACATACGAATTTTGGCAAGGGTAAATCACTGCCAAGACTGATTGTTGCCCCACAAGCGCGAATTACAGAATTAAAAGAGGTTTCATTACTGATAAAAGCTTGCTTAGAATATTCGATAAGACGTTTACAACCAGCCAAAATACCAATACATGTAATCCCACCAACACGGCGATCTTGTTTAATGGTCTGAGTTTTTAGTGGTGTGACTTTGATTAATTCAAATGGATGAGTAATATCATTTACAGTTAGTTGCTCCCCTTCTTTCAAAAGGGAGTCTAGTTCTGCTGTAGATTGGACAGTAAATTCAATTGATGCTGGAATAGGTACAAGATCAGTGCGTAAGGTTGCACTTATGAGCTCTGAAGCAGGAATAATCTTACCCGCAGATATAATGGTGATTTGCATTAACGGTTCCCCATGTTAAAACTCATTGGGGCCATTAAAAATGCAAGTTTTGGTAAATCGTCTTTCTTCTCATTATAGATTTGCTGTGCTTCTGAGACAGAAAGTCCATAACTTTCTACTCCTAGCCCTCTTGTAGCCTCAACTAATCGTGCTTGCAAAAGATCACAATGTGCCTTAACTAAAGGCAGAATGATTACGTACTCATCGCCGTTAAGTTCAATGGTTTCATTCAGTTCAATACTGGTGGTCGCTTTGGACTGGCAATCTAATACAGCCCATCCCGCATAAGATTTTGTCTCTTCAATAAACGCCTTAACGATGTCCTCAAGCAAAATTGAGTAACCAGTTAATTGATATTCTTTGTAGAGTTCTTCTGAAAGTTGCTGGATAGAACCAGCAACTACAGCATACCCCTCAGATTCAGGTAATAACTTCATATCAATTACCCGAAAAGATTGCCCAATTGGCGACCTACACCAGAAACTGCATTAACAAGGCTAGTGGCTTGTTGAGCAGTATTGATAACTTGCTGAACTCGGTTAACAAGATCAGCTGTACCATCGATTTCTTTTTTACCTGGCTGGATACTTCCATTAGTTCCAATGTTTGCAAAGCTACCGAAATAGTTGTAATCAATTGGACATGAAACAGTCATGACTTGTGAGCGGCTATCTGAATCATATTCCGCTGATTCAAAGCGAATAGCACAGTTTTCAAGTGCATAAGAACGGGTAAAACTACCTAGACGGCCATCGTAATAATCACCATGAATCATTCCCCCACTAGCAACGATATATTCAGCTAGAATTTGGTCATGACCTGCTTCGGTAACTAAAATCTGAAGGTTACCTGTGTATTTGGTTTTGGGTGGTCCAGCAACAATACCCGTAAAACCACCTGCATATTGAACTTCTGCCGGATCTTCATTACTGACAATAGGCCGTGGACAACTTTTAAATAAGAAGCGAAGATCTTCCATACCACGAGGCACAAACATACCTTGGCAAGCTAATAGTGGTGAACCAAGTTGCTGTAAGGCGATGTAATCTTGTTTAAGCTGATTAAGTAAAATTGGGTTAGCTTGTTGCATAATTTTGATGCTCAAAAGGCTGTTATACGCACCAAGATTAAAAGGTTATAGCCTCTACAAAGTTGAGTGGTTCCATAAAAAAAGCCACCATAAAAGGTAGCTTTTTTATCGGATTTTTTTACTCAATATTTGGAATTTTACTCCAAACTATCTCGAAGTCTTGAGGAGATAGAAGTTCTATATAGTGATTTTTAAGTTCATCTTTCCAACTGAGTATTTCATCTAACATATCTTTAGCAACTTCATTTTCAATTTTAAAACTTGAAGCACTACTCAATAGGTTCTTCCTTGTAATTTTTGTACCATCATCCCCAATTTGCATGGCTAAAGTTGTCGGAACATAAGTAACTTGGGGTACTACATCAAATAACGGTGCTAATTGCCATCTTCCACCTTGAAATATAAATGCATGATTTTTGGGATGGTCATCATCATTTCCAATCAGAGCATTGAAAAGCATACGCCTATACAATTCATGAATTTCTTCTTGAGAAATTCTTTTTCTAAGCATTTCATTTGCTAACAATGGATATGACCATCTCGAACGATCAGTTGTTGTCCATGCAGCATTTAATAAAGTTAAACCACTCAGCATTGGATAACGATAAAATCTTTTCGTTTCTTTATCAAATTCGCGATCAAATCGTTCTAAAATTAAAATATCTTTGACTATACCATTGTGGTTAATTGTTTTTAAATTGTGATTTGCGACATTAAACCCTTTTTTCGCCGCAAAACTTAAACATGCATACTCAATTCGTGGAATATTTGCAGGATCATTTATATCTTTAGGTTTTGCCAGATAAAGTTTTTTATCATCATATAGTGTTATTTTAGGTCTTGCACCACCCAATGATGTAGTTTGTGCTAGAGCTAAACTAATTTTATCAATCTCTTTCCCTGTTCTAATATTATTAGTAAATTCCAAGAAATCTTCGAGTTTAAGCATATCTTGAAAGTTTTCATCTGTTGCTTTTTTAGTAACTTTTCTTATTTCTCCTACACAAATAGCCCCAAATCTATCTGAGTTTTTTGAATGAATTAAGTAATCTAAACTTGTCCATGGGGTATCTTTTTCTGCACCAAAAATTCTCTGTAGCACTACTTGGCCCCAAGCATCAGGAACAATATCCATTACAAAATTAGGTATGCCCTTATTTTCATTTACTTCATATATATGTCCCTTTCTTAATGGATACTGTATTTCATCTGGTACCCAATTGATCGGATATGAAGGATTATAGATAAACTCCCCTTTATCATTAGCGACAGTTAAACGACCTAAAACTACAAACTCAGTTGTATCAGGCGCTTGAATATATAAATATATTGTCTGCTTCATTAAAAATCCTCATCCTTTACAACACCAACTCGAATACGTTTATGCATAACTTCTTCTTTTTTTATTTTTGGTAAGGACTGGTTTAACTTATCTAAAATTCCTAAGTACCAAATCGTTTTAAGTAGTGCTCCTGTTTCTACCGAAGTATCAGCGTTCTCAATGCGCTTTATAGTCGATAATGAAACCTCTACAGCCTCTGCCAGATCTACTTGACGCATGTTCTTTTCTAATCGATAAAATTTTATCAATTGACTTAAATCTTTTATAAAATTTTCAGCGTCTAGCGGAAAAAACTTTCCTTTGTAGTCCATATTTGAAACCTTAAGGCAATTAAAAGTTCATATTTGAACTATATTTTATATTAAATTTAATTAAATTAAAAACTAAAAGTCCATATAAGAAACTTTAAATAAATTAAGATCTCAGATATGAGCTATATAAATTATATTTAAATTGAAATAAAATTATAATTAATTGTTATATAAACATAAAAATAATTATTAATTTATATTTCTAAAAAAAAGAAAATTATTAATTTAATTAAAAATAGCTACTCTAAGGCAGCTATTTTTATCTTAGATTAGTTATCCAATATTAGGCGCGACACGGAGTACTTGCACCGAAGGTACATTACGCTCAAGACATTCTTGTACGCAAATGTAGTCAGGGTTTTTTGGGTCATAGCCAAGTTGCCCACGGATATTCCCTTTATGAATCGTCATGGGTTCATCAAAACGACCACGCTTAAAACGGCCAATAATGATTGTGTTGGTTAAAGACTGTTTTGTTGTAGCTTCAGTTTTATCAGTTTTTTTCTGATATTGGATGCCCGGCGCTTCACCTAAAATCTGTGTTGTATTCATGCTTATTTCCTCAATTTATTGTATTAAAGGTAAAGCCAAATCAATGACTTTACCTATTGAGCGATTAATAAATACCTAAACGTTTACCTTTATTAAATGATCGTAAACGCTTGCGGATGGCATTTGCGGAAAAAGCATGTAAACGCGCCTTCTTCATACCAGATTTTTGAGCCGAGGTTAAACGTACCTTTTGGCCTGGTAATCGCTTATTAACAACGGTTCTCTGTCCCTGACGAATAGCTAAAACACCGCGATAGTGGACTTTACGGCCATTAACGCTTCGCTGGCTAAATGCGCCGTTACGAGCTTTAATTTTCTTGGCAACCGAATCAAAGCCTTCTTCTGTTTCATCAGCTTCACCGAAAATGAATTCTCGAATCAGTTCCTCTAATTCTGGTCCTTCGTCAGGCATATTAGCGAGCACGGTATTTACAGCTGCTTCTAAGGCTACATCTGCTGCTTCGACATTTTCACTGAAAATTTCTTCAATATCAGTATCTACCACACCAAATGTTAAAAAAGCATCGGAAAGAGAAGACATTAATGCATTTTCATATATAGCATCACTTGCATCCCCCAAAGCATCAATAATTAATCCATCCAAATAATCAATGCCCATCTCATCTTCTTCAAGCTGATTTTCGCTAATAGCATCCACCGTATCTGAAAGGATGTTTAGAGCAATTTGACGTACTTGTTCAATAACTGACTGTTGCTCTCGGTCAGTACTAGATACCTTATTTGCAACTATCGAAATTTGCTCAGCTGCTGAATCAAATTTACGTAATTCTAAAGGTTTGTGTGTGGTTGGGCCAAATGGATTCATCTTTTAAGATCCTTAAATTATTTAACTAAAACATCGTCATCGAAAATTACAGCGCGAGTAGTACCTACTACACCATGCGCCAAATAAAGGCGGACCCGCTCATATGGGAAATCCGTATCTGGGACTAAGGAAAATTCAAAAGGCTTGCCACCAAGTTCTTCTGCATTTTTTAACCAACCAGTCGTTTCACTCGAAGCACCTTCAAGGAACGCTTGAATGTCATCACCCGCTTTTTTGATAAAATCTGGCGTAGCTTGAAACATGTATGTTTTAAGAATCTCAATACACTTATTAGTAACACGAGCAGAAATTTCAGCAGCTGGAATTAACCGTAGTGCACTGTTTTTGCTTTGATACTGAGTAAGAACATCACTTAAAACAAATAAAGTCGTTTCAAATTTCACAGGACGGACTACATTGACTTTAGCCTTTGCTAACATTTCTTGAATTTGTTCATCTTCAAGATCTATATCTGGCATCTGGCTAAGGTTTTTTGCTGTAAATGGATAGCTTTTCCATGCTACGGCGTCTTTCAAAGGTGCAAAACCCTGTTTATTCAACTTGGCATTTCGTAATAATTTATCGCCAATATAGTGACCTAAATAATACGCAGGTACTTTACGGCCTCTAAGAGTGACTGCATCACGAGCCCGACAAAGGTTAGGACTCCATATAAATTGCACAAACTGAGATTGGGCATCCACACTTTTAGCAAATTGGGCCGCTTGCTCTGCCGTAAATGTTGGGTCAATTTCTGCATCTAATGGAACACGTAATTTTGTTGCTGCTCGTTGAGCGGCAACATAAATTGGTAAATCATGGGGATTAGGTAATGTCAGATATGCTGGAGCATCTAATTGGCTTATGAGAATTTTATATAGTTCATCTGCATTAAATGAAGGTAAAGCTTCATCCTCTAAAGCCAATGTTTTTGAAGCTCTGCCCAAACTATTAACTTCGTTGTATGCAGTTGATTTGAGAATTGCTTGTAACGCATCAATGCCTAGCGTTAATTCAAATTTCTCTAAATATTCTTTGGCATCAGCTACGGCCACAATAGAAGTAGAGGTTTCAATATCTCCGTCTACTGATCCCTGCACAGAAACAATCAGATCACCAGTAACAGCATCTCTAATTATCAAACGCATTGTGATATCAGCTGGACCACGTGGGCTAGTTACTTTTGCAAAAAAAGCCACGTTGATTTCAGCATTAGCAAGATAACTGTATGTATCAAATTCTAATTTGAGTGATGGGCTTGCCCCTGCTACGAGGGATAGCTCACCAGTACTCGATAGAGCAAGTATATTCATTACATTACACGCCCAAGGCTATTTGTTTTAGGTATTTTGAGCTCTGGGCATAAACTGTTTCCTAGCTAGTTCCAATGTAAAAAAACCACTCGAAAGTGGTTTTTAAAATTACTTTGTTTTTACAAGGCACCAACTGGTTCCGCTGGTACTTCTGGTTCAGAAGGTACAATCTCAAGAACACTTCCTTTTAAACCATTAATTTGATCTAAATTCCCAAGTAATTGCTTATAAGCTTCATCACCAATCAAAGTAAAAGTAAATTTTTCACCAGCTTTTACTTTGACTTGAGAAAATGGTTCTGTAATGTCATTTAAACCGTTATTCTGCAAAGTAATAACCCGCTGAGTTGGTAGATCACCTACAGCGTCCATAATTGGGTTTGTGCCATCAATAATTAAACTAGTCATCTTATTACTCAACTGTTAAGTTTTTACCTAGCCCTTTCAATTGTCGTAAGTTTTCAAGGACCTGATGTTTAAATGTTTGGTTATGGCACGTAATGCTAGTAGTTTTACCTGATTCGAGAGCAACACGTGATAAAGGTTCTAGAACAGTTGTAAAACTGTTATTAGTCACGTTAATAACTAAAAGATCTACGTTATTGCCCTTTGCTTCTGCTAATGGTCCATCAATGAGTTGAGTGTTTGTAGAAGAACTTGTTTCTTGAGGCTTTGTATTGACCTCTTCTTTGTCCATTTCATTTACTTTTGATTCGGTTTCATTATTGACCTTTTCACTGATTTTTACTTCATCTGGTGTTGAATTTTCTGCTTTGGAGTCGCTGTTATCTTGGTCTTGGGGATTTAATAAATCTCCTTGATCTGAAGCTTTTTCATCACCAGCTTGGGTATTTTGAGTTTCTGTAGTTTTGTTGGTTTTACTTCGGGTATTTTTTTGTTTGATAGTAGCTTGATCATCTGTAGACGTTAATGTTTCATCGGTACTCTGAGTTGTTCCAGCCATGAGCTTTTCCTTACAAGAATTAGAATAAAAAAGGCGCATCGAAACGCGCCTTTCAGGTCATGTATTACGAATTTTTGAGGGAAGGCATATTGATACAGTGGATGACATAGCCCTGATCTGCATAACGTTCGAACGGGTTCATTTCTGCAGCTTGTGAGCCAATTAAGGTCAATACTGATTCACGTGCATCTGGACGTGTTTCAATAACAGATAATGGAGTTTGAATGAAGCCTACAAACGGCGCTCGAATTGGTTCATTTCCTCGACCAATTAAAAGCATATCAAAAGCAGTATCTGCTTCTGCTACAAGCTCTTGGGCTGAAGGCGCATGATAAACATTGGTACCATCGGCAAGGGTTCCGATGCGAACAATTTGACCGTAACCAGCGGTATAACCCGTTTTTGTCGGCATTTTATCATTCGACAACTGATTAAAGAAGACTGCTCCACTGTCACCGACATATAGATCATATGCAACAGTAGAGCCACCAGTACGCTGGTTAATGTCCAATTTAGCAGCGGAAATAAACTTATTTACTTCGCCAAACAAATCCGCAGTAGTATTAAATGCAGCTGCTAATTTACCAGTCACACCACGAGACGCATCAAAAGTAACTTCACGTTTTGAGTACTCAGCCAAGTCTTTAGCTTCACCTAACAATCGAACAGTTTGTTCCAAGAAAATTTTTCCTTGAACAATTGCTAAAGCTTGTCCCAGAAAACCAAGCTTAAGCTCATTATTCACTTGAGATTGCAATAAAGTTGATAAAGTAACCTGTGCCATAATTGGTGATGCCACCAAATTTTCGTACTCAGGCTCAAAATCTACACCGACCGGAATCATCAAGTAGTTATTGTTGCCATCACGAGCATCAAAATCTGCAACTAGATGGACTTCAACTTTTGCACCAGCTGGTAAGGCTTGATTTAATGTCACGCTAATTTTACTAGCTGTAATATCAATTTCACTGCCGACTACACGGTATTCAACACCATTGATTACAACATCTTTTTCTGCAATAGCGGAGATCTTGCCTGTTAGTTTTGACTTTGTGCGATTACGGGTATGTGCGACTTCTTTACCGTTAATTTTGATTGATACATTACCGGCAAGAAACGGCAATAATTTTGCATTAGCATCGGGTGTTTTAGCTTTGTAGTCATCGTAAGAAGTTCGTGCTGTTACCGAGTACGTTACACCTGCACCGCCATTCGACAAGGCAAAACGGAAACGCCCTTCTACATATGGCTTAGAAGCATTCGCACCATCTAAGTATTCTGATTTCTTCATTGCACCAAAGTCACGATTGGTGACAAAGCGAATTGATACAAGAGGAACTTCATTAGAACCATTAGAGTTCGGAATCATTGCAACAATAGGTGTTGCATACGCAATAACGTTGGCAATGGTTGCCACGGTAATGGCTGGTACAATACTTACAGATTCATGATGTTGATGATTAACATCATCAAAACCTGATTCATTAAGGCTGTCGTAGTAACTAAGTGCTTCAGCAGGTAATGCTGTAACTTGTTTAGCACCGGTTAAACCAGCAGTTAATGCAGCTGCGATAATTGAGGGATGTGGTAATTCCCCACCATGACGAGTTTGGTATTGTGCTACCCCATACATCACAGCTTTATCAACTTCAGGTGCATGTTCAATACCAATGGAATCAAAAATAGCTTTTAAAACTTCTGGGTATTCCCCTGATTCTACTTGAGCACTATCGAATCCATTTTCAAATTCATCTGTACCTTTAAAATAGTAATTTTGGCACTGAGCTGTAGCAATACGTTGCGCATCATACTTTTTACGAACTTCGTCTGATAAAACAGTCATTTTAAACCAGCCTTTGGCTTTCTATTTAAGATAACCAAAGTCTGACATGTGAGTTTTTTCTTGATTCTGGTCGGTTCCAAATATAAAAAAGTCCCCAAAAATGAGGACAAAGAAAATGTAGCTAAAGGACAATCTCAGCCCTTTATTGATATAGCTATCCGCTTACACCACTAGAAACATAAATTTCCACACTATCACCAGTTTTCACTTTATAACGGAGCTTATCCCAGCAATGTTGACGAAACGGTTCTGTATCCGGTGCAGCAGCTGTTAATGTAATAATTGGCACCCAATGTAAATCATTTTGTGGGTCAGCATTCGGAACATTACTTCCGAAAAATTCTACTTCTGCCCCGTTCCCGATTACCTGGTAATTGAAAATTGCAGAAGTACATTGTGCGGCTATTTCAATATCACCAGCCTTTTTACCTTTTTCATTAAAAACTAAATAACTCATTAACTCTCTCCATCACCCATAGGTGCAATAAACAAATCATCTCTACGGTTTAAAACATACTTACTGCCAAAATCTGCCATGAGGCTAAAACCAGTGATATTTACGATTTCAAACCACAACATTAAATTTTCATAAATCATTAACCCTAAAAGATCCCCTTCTTTTAGGATCATGTCGGGAATGTTGATTATCCTTTCCAATACATCGTCCAACTCATCATTAAATGGCTCTACTTGAGCAGTTAGCACCAAATCCGAGGGGTTATTCATAGAGAAGTTCTTTTGAATATAGCCACCATTAAATTTATCGAAATGAACATAAGCAGCGCCTTTATATTCATACTTGTAGTTAGGCTCGTCTTGAATCGATAGTGTGTTTGCTTCAAAAGATAAAGGATCTATTGGTTTTGAATCTTCAGCTGGATTATTGAAAATCACTTCTTTACGCCAAACTTGTGCTGGAATACTTGCTAATGCATTCATAACAACACGTCTCGCTGCTAAACGGCGACCATTAGCAACTTGATTTACTGATCTATTTAGCATTTTTACCTAAACCTTTCATGAAGACATTTAACATGTCCTGATCAATAGCACCTGACTTATGCAAGGCTTGAATTCTTTCAATTTGACTTGCTCTTACCGTTTCAATCTCAAAACGTTTGAGGGTTTTTAATTCGCGTTCTAAGAGCTTTTTCGCAACTTTATCTGCTCTACGCATCATTTCATTTTCAGCTTTTTGAATATTTGCTTTGATTGGTTTCGTAGAACCATTCATCAAATCTTTTACTTGTTCATTAATCGAATTCTGAATTTGCTTATCAGTTTGCTTATATCGAGCACCAACTTGTTTCTGGCGGTCTTTCTCTACTTCTTTTTTAAGATATGCAATGCCTGATGGTGAACCTATCCACTTAACAACACGCAAAACATGCTTACAAGCCACACCAGACAAGTGAGGGTTACGTATTTTCGGGAAACCTCCTTCATCTCGACCTAGGTTATAACCACCAATAGTTGCCATGTATCGATACCAAAACGTATGTCGCTCACAATCACATTGGAATTTGATTTTCCCTTTAGCCAAACGGTTTTTAACAGTACTTGAGGCTTGTTTATCAATATCAAAAACAACTGATTTAAAGTTTGAGAACTCAATTTCAACGTGGTGATTTAAGACTTTACTTTTTGGACCGGCATTAGTGAGTAAATGCACTAAACCTGCTTTTCTACTTACTGGTACCGCCAAATGGATTTGCTCATTTGCCCGATCAATATCATCTTGTCGGCTTAAATTAATGATGTTTTGAGGGGTAATACCTTTACTATATTGATCTTTTAAAAGTTGAATGTTTTCTTGAAATGCCAAGATATCATCACGGGTGATACGCCTTGGCACTTCTCCATTTTGCTGACCTAAGGTTGTAAAAAGAACCCGTTCAACATCGTATTTTTCACCTTGCGAAATGTCATGTGGCCGCAAGAACATAGGTTTAGGGATCTTTCGTCCCCAATCATCATATTCAATTTCTTTTTCAGCAAACGCCCTTTGGTCCCTGTCCGCTTTTTGACGACTCTGTTGATCTCTACGTACTGCACCGTTTTGCAAAGACTGATTTAATTGAAGCTGAGCACGGCGGAAATCATCTGGCTTGAACTCTGACATATTAATTATCCTGCAAATATTCTTTTTGAAGTTTTAATAAATCTGCAAGCCTTGGAAATGCTACCTTTTGAAGTGGTAACTTTTCCCAAATACCATTGGCTCCACAAGCCACAAGAACCGCATCAATTTGATTTCGTGAACCATAAACTTTGTAGCTTAAGAGTGATGGATCTTGTGATTCATCCTCTTTGATTTCCCAAACAATCAGATTCTGAATATTGTTTCGTTGAAGATTTCGGTGAATTAGGTCTCTAATAGCATTTCGATAATCATTTCTCATACTGTTTCACCTGCTTATGCTGAAACAGTACTTACACGGGCAAAGCCGCCAATACCCGTTTTACCGCTATTACCATTACTTTCTGTTATATGCCCAGCTTCGCCAACAACTAGAGTCATGTACTGCGTTTTTTCGGATGTATTGGAATATCTACAAATGAGTAAACCACCGCTTGCACCACCACCGCCAAGTGCCCAGCCATCATCACCAACACCATTTGCACCATCGCCACCCGCACCCCAGTTTGAAACTGTACTTACAGAAGCACCGCCTTTATGGTTCAACTGATTTGCAGCTGTACCAGCATTACCGAGTTTTCTAGAAATTTCCGTAATGCTTGAAGTAACCGTAATTGCACTAGCTAAACCACCTGCACCGTTAGAGAACGCACTACCATTTGACCATTGGCCGCTTGTCCCGCCTTTCCCACCACCGACAACAGCCAAATCAAGCTCATTTAAACGTAAGCGTGTATCAGTACCATGTGTTCCGTGGGCCAAAACTCCTAATTCCCATACACTGCCGCCCCCAGCTCCACCAGCGCCAACTAGAATGAACTCTTTTAGCTCTTTAGGCTGAATTGGAATAATATAAACGCCTGGTACAGTGTAATCGCCGTTACCATCATTTAGTGTTTCTGCTGCTACCTGAAGAACGGACCAGCTAACGGCACCTGAATAGTCAATTCGATTTTGACCTGAACGATTCCAAACTTCATAAGAGAACGATTTTTCAGCCCGAGTGATTGACCATCCCTCATGAGAACTTTCTGGTGTAAGTTGAATAGCATATTTTGAGTCACGTAAATCCGTTACTTTTCCACCTAAATCGATAATTGCGGTCTTCCCAACATTGACACCTGCACCAATTAGTTTTGGATATTGAGAATCTAAATATTTTTTTAAATCTATTAGCTGTATTACTAAATTTTTAGATGAAGTATCTAAACCATCGATCTGATCTTGTAAATCATCATCCTTGGTCTTCACGTCCTTCTTAAATGCATATTGTGGGTGTGGATCTTCGTGTGCATTATGTTCGGTCATAAGCTTACGAGTTAATGCGCCGTATTGCGGGTGTGGATCTTCATCAGCGCTATGCTGGTTCATCAACATGACAGCAATTGGAGTATTGGGATCAATCTTAATTGTTACTTTATCTAGATTAACATCAGTTAAAACAAATCCAAATGTCAGTATTGCAACAACGTTTGCATGTAACGACATGATTGATTCAGCTGTAGTCGTTGAAGCAACCGCAAGTAAAGTACCATCTGATAGATAAATCCCTAACTCAAATACTTCCATTGTTAGAGTAGGTTCAATACTCATCACAAAACGTAAAGTGCCCGTTTCTGAATCTACATCTCCGCCACTTAAAGAAAATCTAGCTAACTCATTTTTAAGTGAAGTTAAAGTTTTTGCCTCTTTTGATGCATCAAATTTGCTGGTACCAACAGCAAGATGTGTCAATTCCCCACCGAAACTAGCGACATCTCCAACTTTATTTAAAGCATTCCGACCAACATCAGTTAAAAAGAAGTTAATAGCCATAACCCACCCATACGATTTATTTAACTATGGTAGTTATGGCTCAAGGTTATTTTAGGGGTCAGTTCCATTAGCTTGATCATTTTCTGCAGCTTGCCTTAATGCTGCAAATCTAGACTTACGATCCGCTTGTTCTCGGCCTTCTGGCGTATCATCCGTTACATTTACAGTTTCATATGCTTCTGTGTAATGAACGTTTTCTAAGAATAGGAAAGCAAAAGCATCACCTAAATCGGGCGATTTAATACCCATACGCCTCATTTCATCCTTACTCAAAATTTTATATCTAGCAAAGTCATCAAAGCGGTAAGGAATGTGGATCAATTGATCTTTAATTTTTACATGGTGCTTTTTCGTTTTCATTTTAAAGCGGCCACTTGCGACTGCTCGAGCAAATCCAACGTAGGCTAAGGAACGCTTATTTGTAAACTCTTTGCGGTTATCGTTACTAAAGCACTGTGAACCCCAGTATACAGGCACATAGAAAATGCCTTGTTTTTTCAAGTATTGGCCTAAGCCTTTACCAGCACCGTTATCATCTACAACTAAGTTTGCATTTGGATACTGTAAAAGTAATTCATTAATTTTTGCGAATAGTTCAAGAATATCGTCTCGGTTTTTACACAGCGGAATATCTACCACTTCTACACGACGAGCTCGTTCTCCCCATTGAGCCTCCCCCCAAACCTTACTAATTACAATAACTGAGTCATCTCGACCTACACCACCACCCACGTCCACGGTAATAATATAGCCGAATTGATGGTCATCAAAAATACTTGCGCCAACATACATTTCTTCTGTCTGACGCTTGGTTATTAAGAACTCATCGGATAAATCAGGAAATTCACCAAGTACACGAATTTTGTATTGTGCATCGTCACGGCTACCATATTTTTGCCGTTGTTCTTCTAGAGATTGCTTACTTACAAGGGGTGATTCCTCCCCGTTAAAAGTTAAAGCAATCCATACCCCACCAGCCCGATGACTTAGCTTGTGATGAGTCTCATAGAACATACCCGCGTTACGGGTAGGCTGAGAAGTCATTACAGCGCGGTTATCTTCATGCGTTAAAGCACCAAACGCCACATCAAGTACAGCATCATCTACACCGCTGGCCTCATCGACCCACACCATATAGTTATCGCCGTGGTTACCAGCGAGGTTAGTTGGCTGATGCTTTGGTGCAGTCTTAGCAAAGACATACCACTTTTCTTTATATCCCTTGATATAAACCAGTTCTGACTGATACCCAACATAATCAGCGAGCCATGCCAAAGGCCCTTGTTTCAATCGCGCTAGATTGATACTGATTTCTTTCCAAACTTGTTTTTTTAACTGCCCGATTTGCGGGGCAGTAAACATCATGATTGATTCATCAAAAAACAAGAGATGCCACAGGGCAACAATACCCGCACTGGCAGTTTTACCAGTGTTATGAAGGACTAAATCATCTTCACCTAAAAAGAATGGATCTGGATCAAGTACAAAGCCGTAATATTTGCCTTCACCAAGCCCAGTTACCAATGAGATTTTTAAAGGCTTAATTTCCCCATCTTCAAGCCGATAGGATGCAAACTGTTCTCTATTTTCTGGCTTAAGATTCATGTACTGGGAAACAAGCAATTCAATCTTGTCGCCCTTTGACCAGCCGTTACCATCGTATAAAGAGATTAAACAAAGGATATGAGATTTATTAAAGGTATGAGCCTTACCATTCTCATATTCAAACCGGAACATTTCCTGATAACCGGTTACTGTTTTTATTACGTCCAGCTCTGTTTTGCCATCTGCAGCAAGGATCTTATGATTTAGATTAATACGCTCAACAGGTATAAATTTCCCATTGGCTAATTTGATTAATGTGCCTTTACCAAAACAGCCATGGCCCGAAGCAACGGAGGTACGGCTACCATCAAAGGCTATTGATTCAAAAAGTAATTCTTGTTGCCATGTCGGTTCGACACCTAAAGCTTCTACGGCGAAAGCATAGATGTCGTATCGATAACGTTCACAAAGTTCCCACCATTCAGGGATTTCTTTCAATGGTGCTAAAGCCATACCGTAAAAACACCATCAATTAAAAGAATGAAAAAGGAAGCATGGTTTGATCTACTGCATCTTCTTCAAACTGGTTCCCCTCAGTAATCGAATAACCTTTAGCAATTTTTGTACTTGCCCAAACCGCTAAAAGGATTGCAATGTGCCCGTTGTTTAAACTGCTGCTATCAAACTCTTGCTGAAGACCGTTTTTATCGACTTTACGGATTTCAAGTACGTTTTTTGGGTTGTACTGGTTAAGCTTCGGCTCAATTTCAATTAACTTTGCTCTGAAACGAGCTTGGTAAATTGAAATCACTTCTTCTAAGTGCTCTTTGGCATTGAAACTTAATTGCCAGTTTTGTACCTGATCTGGGGAGTCAGTCACTACAACCGTTTGATCTCTTAATTTAATTGGTACAGGTAAATTTGAATAAACTTCAGTCTTTTGGATCACTAGCTCGCCAGTGTCAGCAAAAACAGCTCCAATTAAACGAATCGGTTGATCTGAGAAACCGGCAACACGGCTGTCTATACGAATAATTTTAGACATAGCATTTTCCCCTAACGCCGTTTTCGTTCTAACTTGGTCTGGCATTCAATACAGAACTTCACGCCACCAAGAGCTCTACGTCGCTCAGGGATTTCTTCACCACACTCAAGGCATTCTTTTTCAGATTCACCTTCAAAACGGCACCGGTTCGCAATTTCTTGCTGTAGTAAATATTCAGCACTTTCTTGTGCTTTATCGATTAAGTCAGTCATCTATACGCTCAACTGTAATTTCACCTGTCTCAATGTCACCCTTCACGCGCTGGTGATCGAGTGGCGTGTATTGGTCAGCTTGAACTACGACCTTGTCGTTAATTGCGGGCTGTTCCACCGCTGATCCGTCAGGTTCATAGCCATTTCCCGTGTTTTGGTCAAAAGGACCTCCAAAACCAATGACATTTGGCGTATAACCGACTAGCTGAATATCTACAGTTGAGATAGAAAGGTTGATTGCTTCACTAGGGACTGGGGATGGAAAAAGCTCATTTTCAAAAGCGGTGAAATTTGAATTAACAACATGCTCATTCCATTGCTGGAAAGGCACGTTGAAACGGCGGTTATCACTGCTAGACATATACGCGCAAAATTGATCAATGACTGAGCGTAAGTCATTAGGATTAGTGGCAAAGAATGCGATTTGAGCTCTTACTGTTGTTGGTACCAGTCGAACCTTAACCCGCTTTTCATCAATAATTGTCTCAATGAAATCAGGGACTGGTAATAACTGGTTAACATCAGGCGGCTGATCTGTAAGAGCTGTAGCTGTGAGCATTACGGGTAAAAGTACTTTTGACCCTTCATCATGCTTCTGACTTTTTCTGTATTCAGAAAGCATCGCCTCTGAATCATCCATCATCCGTGACGGACATGCTTTTATAGCGCCGCCAATGGCTCTTAATTTCCAGTCAGCCGTTAATTGCGTCTCAGGCATATACCAAGCCCGAAAATTAACAAGCTGCTTATACCAAGCATTTTGAATGCTTTTTAGTGAATCATTGGGGTAATTCATTTTTACCCCCATACACTAAAAATATTGCCAAAAGACTTTTTCGGCTTCGGCTGTTTCTCTTTTACATTTGGTTGGTCCAAACCTTGAAGAACTTGTACGGCGTGTTGCTGTACTGAATCAAAGCTTTTAACTTCATGAACCATGCCTGTATAAAGGTCTTTTTTACGTTCTTCTCTTAGTTCTTGACGGCGTTTTTGTTTCGCCATTTCATCGGATAATTCACCTACTAAACCTTGGGCATTACCCAACTCATTTAAAAGGTGGATCTGACTGTTGATATTGTCGTAAGTCTGGAAGATTTGGTCTTCAAGCAATTGAGCAATAACAATTTCAGAGGGCGATAACTGAGAAATATCAGTTGCACTATCAAAACAAGAAACAATGCCTTCTGGCTCTTCAGGAACAAATAAACCATCAAATAACTGACCATCACCGACATTACTTGCATAGTTAGGCTGTGCAACAAAGTCAAAACCAAAAAAGCCCGTTGGAATGAGACGACCACCGATATTCTTGTAATTAACTGATGTACTAAAGCCACCCGCTTGAGCTTTATAATCTTGTAATGCGATCTCACCAGGTTCGTTATCATAAAACTCTTCTCGGTGTTCAACCGTTCCATCATTTGAAGCACGCAACTCAATTGTTTTAAATGCCCGTGAAAGATATACGATTCTACCTTTTATGATCACCGTTTCAGGCGGCACCATACCATAGCGCTGTCGAATATGATGTCCGTAAAAGCCCTGCAATGAATTAGTAGAAACCATCTCTTGTACATGGTCACTATTAATCAAATTAATCATTGCGCCTACATCGACATTACTTCGATCTACACCAGTATATTTACGGCATCGATCATGTAGGTTGTAAGAGAGAACTTTAGTCTTTCTATTTCTGCTAGCCATAAAAATAGCCCCAATGCTGTTTGGGGCTATTGTTTCAGTTCATTAGCTATCGAATTTTAATCAGTTCCAGATCATATCTTTTGATCAAACTTAATCATTTCCAGTAGCTTGTCATGTTGTTTATCTTCTAGGGTTGCATCAAAGATGTATCCACTTTTAAGAGAGATAAAAACATCATAAAAGCTCTCATAAACCATGCTGCCTCTATGATCACTTTTAGAGACTTGCATACAATCCATTTCAGATAAGTCAATTAATTGAGAACAACCACGCTTTCGACAAAAAATACTTAATCGCATACTTCACCCAATTACTTAACAAGTGTGCCTTCAACACCACGAGCACGGCGCTCGGATGTTCGCTTATTAAATTCGTTCAACGCACTTTCCATATAAGCAATCGCTTGTTTGTTGAACTCACTTGGGAAATTTTCATCCAAAGTCTTTGTACGGTGGATTAGGATTTGTAATAACGCTTCACTGGTCGCCCCATTAATACCATGTTCTGAGATTGGGCCATCTTGGAAGTGAATGCTAATTTCAAAGTCATTGGCATTTTGCTTTTCATTATTAGATGAAATCTTATAGTAGTGCCCTTGCTTGTAGGCTGTGATGCCTTCAACCATTTCCCCTTTAACTACATTATCAATTTCTTGTGGTTCTAATTCTCGGTTTGCATACCCTAAGAAGTGATCAACCAAGAGGTTTTCATCATTCTTATTAATTCCTTCAGCAATTCCTACTAAAACAGTAATTTGATCTTGTTGCATATAAAAAAGTCCTGAACTTATGTACAGGACTATGAAATCATTTTGTCTTTGAGCGCTAACTCAACAGTTCCAAAATATAATTATTAATCAGAGTATTCATACTTTAATAATTTCCCTGATTCATCCTTAAATATATTAAGAAATATAACTTGGCTATTATTTTTTGTCTGAATACGGATTTTATAATGGTTATGGGCAGGTAAACTAGGCGAACCAGAAAACCTACCTTTAGAAACAATACTATAGCTTTCAACCTCTCCGTAATCCTTCTTTAATTTAGAGTCATCAGAAAGTATTTTTTCAATGTATTTAGTGTCTTCATCACTTTTCATTGCTTTATCTAGTACTGGCTCAACTAAAAGGGCAATTAATAAACCTATTACAGCAAAAATTATAAATTTTTTCATGATAATTACCAATTAGAATAATGACCGAATTCTGCAGAAACATTGCCGCCCACACTTCCCCCTATACGCCATGAAAACTTTTTCGAAGGATCGACAGTAACACCAGGTATAACTAATTGAGGTTTGTTAAATTGAAAATCACCACCTTTTTCTGATTGTACAAGTCCATTCCCTGTATATCCTGAAACTCCGAAAAGTGTAGCTTCTATTGGTCCAATTCCCGCCCCCATTTCTAGTTTTGAATTAGTTCTTGCGATAGCACCTGAACCACAATCCAGTGCATGTTTCGAAGGTTTGCCATTAGGGTCAAGACCAACCCCTGCACCAAGCCCGACACCAAGTTTACCAGTAACTTCTAATGTCCCATTGTTATAACTAATTGAAGCACCACCACCTACACCATAATAACCTTCAATACTTAATGACCATAAACCATAGGGGTCAATAAAATTCACAGGATTATTCCCAACATACGTATAAGTATTTACTCCACCAGCTAATCCAATTGGGTCAGGTTGCGTATAACGACCTACAGTTCCATCAAAATATCTATTCCAGTTGTACCAAAGCCCAGATTCCACATCATAATATTGACCTGGTAAACCAATGTTAAATTGTCCAATACTGCTTTGAATCACATTGCTGTCATAACTGTTATTTTGAGATTTCCATACAATAGTCTTAGAGGCATTAGTTAAAACTTCAGGTCTTCCTAAATGATCATTATGTACAAAATTTAATGTATTGTTGCGGACCACACCAATTACCTGTCCATACAACCAAACATAAGCTGTACTGATATTAGTATCTGAAGTATTTGATTCACCTAATAATCTGCCATCTGGGGAGTAAATATAATTTACGTTGCCAGCTCCACCAGTTTTCCTAGTTCGCAAATTAAATACATCATAATCATAACTTGTACTGTTGCTTCCAGCTTTCACAGTTTTTAGGCGATTAAAGCCATCATAGCTGTAATCTACAATCCCTCCATGACCAGTTTTTTTAATTAAATTTCCAAGCACATCATAGCTAAAGCTTTTTGCTTCAGTTGTTGTCGTACTGGCTAATCTATTTCCAATATTAGTTTGATAATTTGTTGTTAGGTTAGTATTACCTACTCGAGTGCTTCGATTTGAATTTTTATCAAAAGTCCAACTTTCTGTATATTGTGTAGAAGCTGATTTAGTAAGTTGCCCTATAGCATCATAAGTATAAGTAGCCGATCGATTTACTTCTAGACTATTATCAACATTGCTAATCAAGTTATTTGTATTATAGCTATGACTTAACTTTTGAATGGCCTCTGTATTAATACCAGTAATTCTATAATCCTTATCAAAACTAGTTGTACGTGTTAAACCATTCCCGTATGTCCAACTTTTAATATCACCATAAGGTTCATATGTAATATTTTTAACTACATCTTTATCAGCACCTTGTACTCGAACTTTAACTGTATTGATTCTGCTCAAAGTGTCATAGCCATATGATATTTTATAACTATCATTTGCAAAACTTTCACTGCTTAAACGTCCATAGTTATCATAGGACCAATGTGTTTGATAATTTGTACCGTTTATCACTCTGGTCTGAACAATCATTTGTCCAGCTTTATTGTATCCATATCCTGAAGAGCTTGTACCATCCGATGTTCCACACAAACGGCCTTTACCATTTGTACAATTATCATATACCCATGCATGCACTTGAGTACCAGTCTGCGCTTTAGTTTGACGTCCTAATACATCGTAAGTATATGTGGTAACTATATTATTGGCACGTGTCAGCTGAATTACGTTTCCATCGACATTATAACTAAATTTTGTTAATCCTTTGTCTGGGCTTTGAGATGATAATAAGTTTCCAAAGCCATCATAGGTATAACTTGTAGTATTACCTTTACCATCTTTTATGGAAGTCAAATTACCATTGGCATCATAGATTGTTTGGGTAGTTGAACCATCTGGTCGTTTCACTTCACTTAAATAGTTATTCGCATCATAGGCATATGTAGTGATTTTTCCAAAAGAGTCAGTTTCTTTGATGATATTTCCATTTCCATCATATTCATAAGTGATTTTTTGCGCGTTATTCCCTTTATTTGCTGTCGTCCATCCAAGTTGATTATGTTCTTTTATCTGACTAAAGCGAATATTAGAACCTTCCTTATAATCTACACGTAATAATTTTCCTAATTTAGAATAAGTAAAATATTGTCCACTTAAGATCGTGTTACCTGTCCCGTTTGTTATACTCGCAACTGTACCGTTATCATTATAATTAATCGTCTCACGCATACCGTTAGTTTCAGTTTGCGTAATTCCAAAAGCTCCATATTGATAGGTGGTTGTACGAATTTGATCACTGGCTAGAGTTTCTTTTTTATTTATGACACGTCCACGTGCATCATAGCTAAACTCAATTACAAACCCATTTGGATCAGTAATTTTACCGACATTACCCAAACCATCATAATTAGAATAAGTTGTAATATGACCTAAAGGGTTTTTATATTGAATAAGATTCCCTATAGCATCATAAGTATAAGTTGATGTTTTTTCATTAGTATTTATTGCTACATCTTTAAGCATACCATTGCTATGGAATGTATAACCATAACCAATTGTTTTACAGGTAGTTGTTCCAACTTTACTACAAGATTTAATACTTTTAATACGATTTTTAGCAGTATCAGTTGAAGAATAATATGAATACGTGATGTCAGATGTCACGATATTATTCTTTAGATTTTCGACTTTACTAATTAAATAGGGTGAGTTAAGCCAAGTGTATTTGGTAACTGATTTACTCGCAGGTGTACTTTTTTCTATCAACAGCCCATTTGCATCACGTCGATAAGTAGTTTCAATTCCATTCCAATCGATTTCAGAACTAACATACCCATTATTATCGTATTTAGTTACAGCATTACTATTTGGACAATTATTTACACCACTACGTTCGATTTTAGTCAACTTATCTTTATTATCATTTGTATAAATATACTTAGAAACAGCACCTAAAGGATTAGTTACAATAGTATAATTATTGCCATACTCTAATTTAAAAGTTTGAGTTCCATCACTGCGGCCACTTTGTATTGTTCTTTCACCATCGTAGAGATAAGTCGAATAACGTTTACCATCAATAGAAATACCTGTAAGAAGATCCGCACCAGCTCCATTCTCTCCATAATGATATGTTTTTTTCCCTAAATTATTTGGGTAAATTAGTTCGACAAGCCGTGTACCATTCCATTTGAAAGTATAAACATTTCCAGCAGGATCCGTTACCTCAGTTGTAGAATTACCTGCGGGTTTTATTTTAATAGTTTTGCCATTCGTATGGGTAATTGTAGTTATCCGTGTCGCTGAGTCAGTTGTTTGCTCCCAACCAATCCCATGTAAATTTTTTCTACTCTTTATGTTTCCATGATGCAGGCGTGGACTATTATTAAAAACTTCTATTGTATATGTTTCTATATCTCCATTCGGTAAAGTATATGGATTAGATATTTGACTATAATCTCTTGCTTCAGAAATAGGTGAAAATGCACCATCGGGTAGTTGCCTAATAAACTGTACTTTATTTTGATAAGCATAAATTGCCTTATCTCTTAACTGTACATCATAATTATCAGCCCATCGTTTTCCAAAACTTGTACTGTCTAGGGTAAAACCTAAATCACTTACTATCTCATTCTTTTTATCTTGTGAATAATAGATTCTAGAATAATTTAAAGGCATTTCCCAATTAGTTGTAAAAGCAACTTCTTCATGCAGTTTTTCCCCACTATTAATTCTTACAGGATTAGGCGTTTGACAATCACTGTTATCTCCACTCTTGAATACACTAGCTGTTTGATTCGAATTATAAATAGGATGAATGCCCCTATGCATGTCTTGATAAAAGATTTGTGAGGTTGAATTTATCTGGTTTATGTCTAATACAGGATCTGGCGTACCGTAGAATGTTAAAGGCGGTAATGTGCCAACATATATCGGATCTACAGCTAATACAGAACTACTCACGATACTTGTAGTTACTAATATCGAAATATTTTTTTTCAAATGCATGTTTTTATAACCTTTATATTTTTAAAAGTGCTACATAAACTATAAACTTTATTACAAATGAATATTATTATCAATAATAAATAGGAATCAATTGCATTTAGAGGTTTCAACTGATGCTGGTTATCTCAGAGAATAATCTGATAAATTCCCAGCATAGTAAAAAGAACGGTTATACAACCTATTGATTTAAATTAAGTTATAAATCTCAAATGGCTTTGCTACTATTGCTGCTGCAAAACTTGAAGCACCTAAATCCCTATCAAATGCCATCGAGTGAACTTTAACAACAATATTGGCTGGTACTAAACGCCGTAATATAGGTGACAGCTCCACCACTTCATTTGCATCAACTGTTTTATCTAAAACAATTCTAATGCGACTAGTTAAGAAGTAATTTGGCTTTTCTACATCAGATAAATAAATTGGATATTCTTTTAGCTTTTCCAAGCTATGCCATAACCGGATAATCTGAAAATGGTCCTTTCCCCACAACATTCTCAAAATGAACTCTAAAAAGGCTATTCCCCTTTTATTACCCATACTGCTCCAATTGGAGTAGATAATTCTCATCAACGTGTCAGAAGTGTTATTACGTCTTAAAACAACAAGTCCATTTTGTTTTGAGAACCGTTCTATAACTGTTTTACTACCGATGTGAGGGCAACCATAATCGAGCAAGTCTTGTAGAGACTGTTCAAAGTTTTGTGCAAATACTTTCTTAAATGCTTTTGAGAGTGCCGTCTCTAAGCCAGTATTTACATAGTGTTCGTCAATAGGTCGTGTAAAGTTTATAGGGTCCATGTTGCCCCCGAAATATCAGCTGTACGCTCCATATTTACTGTAATACTGTCTTTAGTGACGTAAACCCATTCATTAGGTTTATTAATCTCATTTGAAAGTTTGATTGAGAAATCACTCATCCGGTCTTGAAAAGCTACGATATTGTCATTAATAAGCTTTGCCATTTCTTGACTATTAAAACCATTCACTAACCACCTGCTTGAGCTAAGCGATTCACGGCCATAGCGCTGAACTATTAATTCGATAATTTGGGTTTTAACCATATCAGTATTATGTACTGAGGCTAATGTGCCCGTGATTGTTATTGGTAATGGCTTTTCTACTACGTCATGTACATTTACCTTGTCTTTATACAAGTTATCGCAATAACCAATATAACTGCAGATATCTTGCTCTAAGGTCGTTTGCTCATCTGGGTTTTTAGCAACAACTACAAGATTTAAATGATTAATGTCGCGGTAAGTAATCGCAAAATGTTGCTCTTGAAGTGTTTCATTCCAGACAGAAATAAACTGAGCCCGTTTCATAAACTTTTTACGGACCGCATAGTCAAAGTTCCCCAGAAATACGGCGTCATCGTCATAAAGTGAAGGATAGCTTGATAATAAACGTAATTCAGAAACAGATAATGGATCAACACCTTGTCTCACCAATCCACCGACTTTAAAACGCACTGATACACGCTGCTCATCATTAGTAAGAACATCAAGTAAAGCTGCATCTTTCAAACGATTGGCATCAACCTCACCATAAGTTTCAAGTATCCCAAAAGTTATTGTTTTATTTGCTTGTACTGTCCGACCTGCTCTCTCAGAATCACCGAATTCAATAAATAATCTTCTAAGATTATCTGTAGTGACCGTAACAGCATATTCACCAGGTTCAACATTCATCCAGCGTGGCTTAATTACAAAGTTATTATTGCCCTGCTTAATAGAAATATTTGCAAATGAAAGGTCCTCTAAAAGATCTAATCGATATTTATGAAAACCTTCAGTTACTGGAATAACGTATTTGATTTCACGGTATTCGCTTTGCTCTGCAATTACTTCTGCAGTTTCACCAGCTTTAACTGTAATTGATTGAAGTAATCGCCACACTCTACCGCCGCTATGATCCTCAATCATTCTACCTTGGCTAAAGCTAATAGGATTTGTAGATCGATTAATGATTTCCATGTAATGCTGGCACGGCGTCCCTATTGGTAAAATGCCTTTATTAGTTGCATCTGCAATAATGGAACGGTCACGTGTCTTAGTGAATGGCTCAATTGATGCGATATCGATTTCTGGGCCAAATGCAGTTAAAAAACTAGCCATAGAACGCAGCTGGTGAACGACTAGTGGATCTTGAGCTTTGTAACGTTCCTGAATCTCATAATCATCTATCGCTGCTTGGAGCTGGGCTTCAAAATCAGCTTGCATTAATGTCATATGTTTCACCTGTTACTGGTTTACTTAGTCGTTCTGCTACTTGGTTTAGGTCAATATTCACATTCATGATGTTTAAATAAATATGGACAGTCTCAAAACCTTCTGTTTCTGAGTAAAGTGCTAATTGATCAGAATTAAGCTCAGATAAAATAGGTATGTCTTTCTTCATCTTATTAATGAAACTATCAGCAACTCTCGCGTCGAGTGGTGTCATTAGGAGCTCATAAATAGGTGCACCAAAATCCGAACCATATTTTCCATTGACGGGGTGATTAAGCCAATAACCGACCATATCTAAGATTGTTTTAGCAGTGATCATTAAGAAGACGACCTATTGCAAAAAATCGTCAAAAGCTTCACTAGAATTGCCGTGCCAATCTGATAAGTTGAAAAAATTGAGAAATAGATAATAAATATCCAAAGTGAAACGCTTAATGCATCAAAATAATTAGCAACGTTATAGATTCGCCAATCAACCAAAAGAATGGTGATCAATACGCATGCCATGCATATGAAGTACATCAATCTGATTTCTTTAAATAGAAGACTAATAGGCAATTGGCGTAATTGTTTTATAGATGTTGCTTTATTTTTACTATTCCATCCGGTTACAACGTAGAGATAAGTAAAAAACGCAAGAATTAAGACAATATCGATACCGATCTGAATTTGCATTGCACTACCCTTTATTAGCATTTTTATAAGGGTAATTGTTTAAGAATGATCGATGTTTAGTGAGTTCCAAAACAAAAAAGACCGCTATTAGGCAGTCTTTTTAAAAATATAACTATTAATTCATTTTCATCATTTGGGCATAAGCATCACGTTTGTTTTGACGCAATGATTCGATTTCTTTAGTAGTAAGAATTCGAACTAAAGGTATTTCGTTCTTCTTATTTTTATTCAAACCACTTTTAGTATTTTTCATTCAATAAATCCTTTCAATTTTAAATAAAAAAGGCTGCAATTATGCAACCTTTTAATCATAAACTCTTAAGCATTCTATGCAATTGCTGAATCCATTTTTCTTTGGAAACGCTCAGCATCAGTACGAGAAACTGAAACAAATTTACCTGTCGGTCTCATTGATTTAACAGCACTGCGATGCATTTTCGCTAATTTAATTTCCATTGCTTTTTGCCATTCTTGCAATGTTAAACCAGCTTCTTTTGCACGTTTCGCCTGTAACTCAAGAGGCATATTTAACATTACTTTATTCATTATCATCCTCCTCTAAGTAGAACCAAGTATGACCTTTTCAATAGATTCATTTGGAGTTGAATTTGCTGTGTTTTAATACTTTAAATGAAGTGGAATTTTTAAACAAGACTTCATCCTCTGTAGTTGATATCACTTGAAATGGATACGATTTCACTAATCGACTTTCCCAATTCGGATTGACCAACCTCCGTATTAGAACTAATACCAAGCTGCTGTTTGGCTAGTTCAATTTTTTCCAAAAGTTGATCCCGTTGCGCCGTTTGTTTTGCTAAATCTTCATCAAGCTTTTGCTCTTGTTCTTGAACTTCTTTAGCCTTTTGATCTACTGAAGTACGGCGTGGAGGTAGACGCACTTTTTCGCGTTTGTTTTGGTCTTGAATCTTTGATTGTGCTTCACGAATAAGCTTTGCCACACCATTTACAGCATTATCAAAAGTAGGCTTATAGTCATCACTGAAATCACCAGACAATACGACGACTTTATCGTTAATTTCTGCCTTTGTAACATCGGCAACCGCACGGATAAAAATTGTGAGTGTTGCACCACCAGAAAAGAAAAAAGTAACGGGTAAGACACTAACACCAGCAACACGTTTAACCTTACAAATTTCAGGAGTAAGGATAGTTTGTCCCGTTGCTTTTTCTAAAGATGATTGGATCTTTTTAATGTATGGAGTTGTCGCCGTTACAGCTGCAAGATTTAGACTGCCCATGGATAAAAACCTCAAATAATTGAGGTAATTTTGCTATTACATTAACTACTAAAATGTTGTGAGTTCCATTAAAAAACCCACTCTTGCGAATGGTTTTTTTGTATTTCAGGAATTTATTATGATGCATTGCTTAAAGCAAATTATTAGAATGTATAAAATACTCTACAAATGTATTTTAAATATATGACAATAACAAGACAGTATTCATGAAACTTTTTCACACTTTAGATGAATTTTATTAAGTATTCCGTATCTTATAAGATATTAGCAAACTCCCTCGCAAATTAGCTTTTCGACAACCCATGCTTCCCCTTTTGTTGTAAACATGGGTTGTGAAAAACCATTATCTGTTTGACGCATGATTCCATATCCTGAATCAACAAACCATTGCTTAAAAGCCTTTCCACGCTTTAATGTTTTGTTATAGACATCTAGCTCTTCCAGTATTTTGTTTAGCTTTACTGCTGAAAACTTAACTTTCTGTCCCACCTGTGTAGCAGTTAATAAAGTTGTCCGTTCTACTACCGTATCGTAGTGTCGTACCTTAGGAGCGGCCTCTTCAAGTTGTTTTGCTTGTTCAGCAGCTAATGCTAAAGCCTCCGCATAAGTTTGAGGGATTCTAAAGGCTTGCTGTTTAGCTTTTAACTTCAATAAAACACTTTTTCTTACAGCTTTTGATTCTCGCATTGCTACTAAAGTGCATTGATCTTCATTTAATTTAAAAGCAGTAGTAGTTGTTTTGTTTATATTTTGAACTACGAAAGTTTCGTAGTCTTCATCATCTAATTCATCTTCAACACGTTTATGAAAATCATTTGCTCTGATAGAAGCTTCACCATAATTAATTCGAGCCTCATTAATTATTTTTAATAATTCTAAGCTCGTCATAGTGTCTGTTTGAAATTTAACTACTGCATTCATTTCTATCTACCTAACCGTCAAAAATGACAGGCAAGAAAATGGACGGTAGATAATCATTTCCCTTTCGATGTACGGTCTAGCCTGTGAAGCTAGAATAGGAATGTTGAATTGATTGAATTGTGAGTGGTTCCATCCAATTTTCAAAGGATTGCATTTTCTTAAAATTTAACTACACAATTCATCCGAATAAATGATACAAGTAAGTGATAGGCCACACAGAATGGCTGAAACTTCAATGAATTATTAATATGGAATTTATAAATGTATTTAAATTATGAAGGTCATGAGATTCATCTTGATCCAAATAAGATTCAACAATTTGGCGAAGACTTAGTTTATGAAGACACTCTACTATGTAATACAAATGAGTTAATTGTTCGCAAGCATAAGGGTCAAAAGATATCAATTTCTACAAAAAAATTTAAACCCTTCTTCAATGCTACTTTTCCTCAAATGAAAGTTCAAATCCAATGGTTGAATATTCAACGTACTGACGAACTTAACATTTTGATTGATATTGATAACTCTCTTGTTAGTAATAAAAATGACAAAATTCCACTAACTCTGGCTCAACAGAAAGTTTTAAATGTACAAATTCCTAAATCTTTAGATTTTCGTTATGAAAGAGAAATAATAATTAAAAATCTGTCCAAGGCTATACAATATTTTGTGAAATGAAAAAAGCCAGCTGTTTTAGCTGGCTTTCTTATAAGGGGAGTTCAATTAGGAACGTCTTAATTTAATGATATACCCTCATCAGTTCATAGGGAAAGCGTTTTTACCTAACTCAAGTACTTCATCCTTATGTAAAAACTCCCATAACTCATTAAAATTTTCACGTAGTTGTACTACATTTACAGGTGTGTGATGTAATGAATATTGCTGAGCAGAAACAGCGCCGTTTTCCTGAATCGAAACCCAAAAGTTTTTAGGTCCATGAGATTACTGAGATTACTGAGATTACTGCCTTATAGCACAAGGCTTTTAGGGTGTAACCTTTAAAAAAAAGATTACAGATATTTGAGGTTACAGCTTAACATCAACTAACTATTGTCCTGTCAGTAGTATTAATTTATCTAATCCTATTAACTTAGATATATGGATTTATTAATTTTCTACTATTAGGCACTATTTTTATAGCGCCTAATAGTTTTCAGGTCAGTTTATCGAGTTGGAAATCTTCAAAGGACTGATAAGGTAAACCCGTCTTAGTCTCTAAGACTTCAACATAACCACTACCTAAAATTAGCTGATTTCGTTCTTTCACATTCTGTAGTTGAATCTTTATTTTCCCATTATCCAAGAAGCTAAAACTTCCAACATACAACTCATGCTTGTTGTGATCACTATTACTCGTTCTTTCTAGTCGAAAGGTTTGATCTGCATGAATATTTAAATCTACATTCATGCCATTACACTCATCGCAAAATGTAACACAACCAGCACAAGGAAGACTTCCTTTATAATGACCTACCCATTTTTGAAGTTGGGCATCTAAAGGTTTTTTTACTTCTGAACTGACTTTCTCATTATTTGTAGCTTGTTCATGCTGGTCACAACCCATCATTAAGCTAGCAAAAATAAAAGAGCTCAATAATCTTTTCTTCATCACGGTTCAACTTAATCTGTTTAATTTCACTATCTCACTTAAAAAATCAGAAAGACCAATCAAAGCGCAAAGTTGCTTTTAATGGTTCACCAGGCTGTACCCAAAAATTAGTATAGCTCGCAACGTAATAATCCTTATCGAAAAGATTATCTATATTGAGTTGGGCACGTAGATCAGGACGAATCTGTAAATAACCACCAATGTTCACTACTGTAAATTCAGGTAAAGTTGTTCCATTATCAATATAATTCGCACTACGCTGTCCATAATAGTTAATATTCCCGACTAGTCCTGCCTCATGACCAAAGATATTCAATTGATAGTCAGCACTTAAATTTGCTGTATGCTTAGGAATATTTTTAAGTCTTGAACCTTTTTTATCCACTTCACTTTCAATGACTGAAGCATCAGTATAAGTGTAATTGGCATTCACTCGGAGACGGTCGCTAAATTGATGCTGTAACTCAACTTCAAGCCCCTGACTTTGTACATGACCATTGTCAACATAACTATCAGTAATACCTTCTGTAAGCAAATGACGCTTATCCAAATCAAAATAGGTTAAACCTAACCAACTCTGTGGTAAAAACTGATATTTAGTACCTAGTTCCCAACTGTTCGTTTTTTCCGGTTCATAAAGTTCATTGTTTTTATTTAACCCAGTATTAAGTTCAAAACCTTTACCCCAGTTACTGTAAAATGAAAGACGGTCAGTTGGTTTAAAATTAATACCGGCTCGTGGTGTAAACGGTGTAAATGTTTGTTGTGAAGAAATTAAAGTTTGATGGTTATCAATCTGCTGTTCTAAGCGGTTAAAACGCCCTCCCAATAAGATATTCCATTGATCATTTAAAAATACTTGATCCTGAATATTAATACCGATCATGTCTTGTGTTTCTTTGGTATTTTTAGTCACTCGTGTCAGAACTAAAATATTTTGGCCATAAACTGGATTATAAATATCAATCGGACTATTTGTACCTGCTGCATTTCTTCGCTGAATTTGGTCAATCGTATAATGCCCAGCTTCTATATTAGTTACTAACTCATGTTTTAGAGAACCAGTATCAAACTTACCTCGTAAAATTGACTGAAAATTTATCGTGTCAGTTTCAAATTGACGAGCTCGACGGAAACGATTTGCTGTTCTTTCATCTGTAGCAATTGAACCAATTTCGGTAGAAGTACCTTCACGCTCTCCATGGCTGTAAGTAAGCGCTGTCGTATTATTCCAATTATCGTCAAACTCATGATTCAAACGTAACTGATACATCTGATCCTTAATTTTAATATCGCCATCACTTGGTTCACCCAAGAATGTTTTCTTATTTACAGCAACTTTGCCATCAACCATTGGAATACCTCTGTCAAAGACACCTTGATATTCGGCAAACTCCGTATCAAGATTTAATTGGGTTTGATCTGATATCTTCCAAGCTAATTGTGGTGCAAGATAATAATGCTGATTATCTACTTGATCTCTAAAACTTTTATTATCTTCATAAGAGGCGCCTAAACGATAAGCAAAATCCTCATTAATGGCATCAGTTGTATCAACCGAGAGTCGATATTCCTCTAAAATACTACCGCTAAGACTTAAAGTACTCTTACGTTGCCATTCAGGTTGTTTAGTGGTGATATTCATAATTCCACCAATTGCTCCCTGACCATACATCGCAGCCATAGGACCTTTTAAGAAATCAACCGCTTGAATATTTACCATATCTCGTGGACTATGAATGCCACTCACAGAACTTAAACCATTACGCATATAGATCGTTCCCATATTAGGGTCAGTACTAAATCCACGAAATGAGTAGTTATCCCAGAAACCGCCACCATAACTATCTTGATAGACGACACCATTTACAAAAGCCAAAGCATCATTAACACCTTGAACATTATAGTTTTGAATATCTTTTTCTGAGACATGGGATTTTGTAAAAGGTACATCCAATAAATCATGATTAAACTGAGTAATCGCCTGTGAGGAAGTATGCCTCTCATCTTGTTTCTCAGCAGTAACCGTAATCGTTGGTAACCGCTCTGTGCTTTCATCTAAACTCAATTGCTTTTCAGCTGCAACTGTATTTGTTGAACACTGAATGATAAAAATACTCCACGCTAGTGGATGAAATAAAAATTTAGACATATACGACTCTGAATTTATGAATAGACTGTTTGTTAGCTTTTAAGATTTAAATGTCACATCAAGCTCAACATTTCTTGGTGCCCCGATATAAATTTGCTTAGATGAATAACCAGAGTATTCGCCATAAAACTTATCGGCTAAATTTCTTCCCCAAAGCGTAAAAGTCATATTTTTTAGATCATACGCAAGTGATGCATCATATGTCGTATAGCCTTTTACGAAATATGTATTAGCAGTATCGGTATAGAAACCACTTGCATGTACTGCACCGCCTAAGGCCTTTTCCTCAAATAAAACAGATGATAGACCTTTTAGTACTTCTATTTTTTCATATTTCCAGACATCTAAATCACGAGCAACAAAAGTAGAGGTACCAATCCGAACATCATCCTGTAAAACAGTATTCATATTTCCAGAAAAGCCACGCATCGTCAGAACTGCCGGAATACCTGGTACATTTCCAACGGTTGCACCTGTCACATTCCCAAAGGCTTCTTTAACTGTTCTTAAACCTTTCTTTTGCATTTCTTTTTGAGTGATTATTTGAACTGTCGCTGGCATTTCTTGAGAGGTTAATCCTAATCGACTTTCTGTTGTATTCACCTGTTTTAAATGAAGAGATGCGGTATTTAGATCTTTTCGCGCTTCGATAACTAATATTGGTAATTGCACTGTTTGTTGTAAATCATCTGAGGCAAAAGTAGTGGTTCCAAATAATCCCGAAACCAAAAAAGTAAAACCTAGTCGATAAAACAAAGCAGAATTAATCAAAATTGATTTTGATACGTCATGAGTTGAAACAATAAAACAGTTCCCATTTAAGAATGAGTTTAACTTGAATTGAGACATTTCAATTCCTTTTAAGCATAAATTTCCGCTAAGACACCCAATGGATGTCTCAAAACATAAAACATTTGAAATTTAAGCAAATAAAGGAGGTGCTCGCCCTTGTGGCAATAAATATAAACGCTGTAAAGCAAAATAAATATGCTGAAAATTACGCTCAAATGCCAACATTCGAACAAAAAGTCGGTCAAAGACTTCTTCAAGACTAAAGTCCAAGCCAGTAGTTAAATTGGCAAATACCGTACAAAATGGACATTCATGTCCAATATCATGTTGGTGAATACTTTGTTCTTTATAGATTTTTTGATCTTCATGCATCATGTGATGCTGATCTGAATGATCAGATAAATGATGGGAATTATGTTGTTGAGCAGTAGTTATAGTATTGGAAAAAGCATCGGAAATAGTGACACAGACCAGCGCAATACGGTATTGTGCTGGCAATAATGGTTGTATAAATACAACGGATTGCAGAAACATTGCCATAAGGGCAAGGGCTAGAGCAACTCTCAAGATAAGCTTTTTCAATATTGAGACGATGACAATTTAACACAGCCCTTACAATGTAAGCAATTGTTAGTGTATACACTATACGTAAAAGTTTGTCTCACTATAGACACAACGATCTTATAATAAATCCTAAATAAAAATAAGAAGTTTAATCCCCCCCTATTAAAATAGTTTGTGCCTCTTCATTTTCAATAGATAGAAATCTCAATTTATAAGAAATATCAATTATAACTTTGAGATAATCAGATTTTTGTTATAGTAGGGCGCAACCGATTTTTAGAAAGAGATTAATTGGGTGTTGATGGTTTTTGGAAGATTGCTAGGATTATATGCAGTCTTGTTACAAATCGCTGTGTTCTTACAGCCATTACTGCCAGAGAAATATCAAATTTCTCCAGTATGTGAGACTATTGCTCAAGCATTACAACTTCATCATTCTGTTGCACCTTCTAGTAACGATCACCACAGTACATCAGAACAGCAATACAGCATGTCTCATCACATGGAACATGCAGCACACGCCACCTCATCTGACATTACAGTAGCAAGCCACCATCACCATGATACAGGACATCAATGTCAGTACTGTGTGGTATACAGCCATGTTGTACCCTTACCTGACCTTGATCTAAAACAAATTCTTATTCGAATTCAGGTCCGGTTTCTTGCTTTTGTTGAAAACAATTTTCACGTTTTCTTTCAACTCCAGCAACTATTTCTAATTCCACAAGGGCGTGCCCCTCCTCTTTGATGATCTTCCACTTGAAGCTCAAAACTCTAGTTTTGAAAAATTAATATTTTCAAGAGATTATCACTATGTTTTTTCCTTATTTTCATACTCTTAAACGGGTAGAAATGTCTATAGCTATAAGTTTAGCTCATCAACAAAAAGATGAGGTACGCGTATGACTCTGGGTTTAACAGCACTTGAACTAGCAAGAATACAGTTTGCATTTACGGTATCGTTTCACATTATCTTTCCTGCAATTTCGATTGGGCTTGCAAGTTTTTTAGCAGTTTTAGAATGGCGTTGGTTGCGTACAAATAATCCAATCTACCAAGACCTATTTAAATATTGGGTCAAAATCTTCGCTGTTGCCTTTGGGATGGGTGTAGTCTCAGGTGTGGTGATGAGTTATCAATTTGGTACCAATTGGAGCGAGTTTTCCCGCTTTGCAGGAGGCGTTACAGGTCCATTGCTCACTTATGAAGTTCTTAGTGCCTTTTTTTTAGAAGCAGGATTTCTAGGTATTATGCTGTTTGGTTGGGGACGTGTTGGTAAAAAAGCCCACTTCTTTGCCACCCTTATGGTTGCAATTGGCACCTGTATTTCAATGTTCTGGATTTTGTCTTCAAACAGTTGGATGCAAACTCCTCAAGGATTCACAATTGAAAATGACATTATCGTTCCACAAGATTGGTTTGCAATTGTCTTTAATCCTTCTTTCCCTTATCGGCTTGCTCATATGGCAATTGCTGCTTTTATGGTTGCAGCTTTACTTGTAGCAGCCACCGCAGCTTGGCATTTACTAAAAGGTCGTCGAGACGAGTTGGTTAAAAAGTCATTTTCTATGGCACTTTGGCTGATTTTGATTTTAGCCCCCTTACAAGTCTTTGTTGGTGATGCACATGGTTTAAATACGCTTGAACATCAACCAGCAAAACTTGCAGCTATGGAGGGACATTGGGAGACCAATTATGATGAAGGTATGCCATTGTATTTATTTGGTATTCCGAGTATGCAAGAAGAACGTACCAAATATGCAATTGCAATTCCAAATCTAGGAAGCCTTATTCTTACGCACTCAATGAACGGCTCAGTTAAAGGCTTAAAAGACTTCGCACCTGAAGATCGTCCTAATTCAACCGTGGTTTTTTGGAGTTTCCGTATCATGGTTGGTTTAGGCATGTTGATGCTATTACTGGCATTTACAGGAGTATGGTTGAGAAAAACAGGGAAACTATTTGAAAGTAAATGGTTTCATCGTTTCGCATTATTGATGGGCCCATCAGGTTTTATTGCATTACTCGCAGGTTGGTTTACCACAGAAGTAGGCCGTCAACCATGGGTGGTCTACGGTGTTATGCGTACAAAAGATGCTCTTTCTCCTGTTTCAGCCGAGCAAGTGGGTTTAACTCTGATTATCTTTGTCGTGGTGTATTGCATTGTTTTTGGTATTGGCATTTATTACATGTTGAAACTTATGCTTAAAGGCCCTGAATTTATTTATAGCCAACAAGATGAAATTGGCGGTGTCGGTCATTTTAAAACACCTATGCGACCACTCAGTGCCGCAAATGAATATCTTGATGATAAAGATCAAGGAGCTTCTCCATGATTGATTTATCTTTAATCTGGATTGTAATTATTGCCATTGGCGTTTTCATTTATGTTGTACTTGATGGTTTTGATCTCGGTATTGGTATTTTGTTTCCATTCATCAAAAATCAGCAAGAACGAGATGTGATGATGAATACCGTTGCGCCTGTCTGGGATGGTAATGAAACATGGATGGTACTTGGTGGTGCTGGCTTATTTGCAGCATTCCCAATGGTCTATTCCGCAGTTTTATCAGCACTTTATCTACCAATTATATTAATGGTTATTGCGTTGATTTTTCGAGGTGTTGCTTTTGAATTTCGTTTCAAAGCAAATCGTAGCAAGCCCTTATGGGATGCGGCATTCATAGGCGGGTCAGTATTATCTAGCTTTTTACAAGGTGTAATTCTTGGTGCTTACATTCAGGGAATAAATATTGTCGATGGGCGTTATGCAGGTGGTGGTTTAGACTGGTTAACACCATTTTCACTGTTCACAGGTGTAGGTGTGGTAGTTGTTTATGCTGCACTCGGCTGTGGCTGGCTCATCATGAAAACGGATGATGTATTGCAAAGCGCTATGTATCGTTTAATGCCAAGGCTGATCATAGCATTGTTACTGATATTTATAGCGGTGAGTATATATACACCAATGGCACATCCAATAATTGCTGAACGCTGGTTTAATCCACCTCAACTTTTATATTTCAGTCCAGTTCCGATTCTAGTAGTGGTTTTCACCTTTTTAACGATTCGAGCTTGTCAAAAACATCAGGAGTCCATGCCTTTTTTATATACCTTGGCATTAGTGTTCTTAGCCTATACAGGTTTTCTGATCAGTATTTTCCCTTATGTTATTCCACCCTCTATTACCATTTGGGATGCGGCTGCTCCAGCCAATAGCCAACTATTTGCACTGATCGGTGCATTGATTCTAATCCCGATTATCATTATCTACACCATCATGGCATATTGGGTATTTAGGGATAAAGTACGTGTTGGCGATGAGGGCTATCATTAGGAGAAATTCGATGAGATTATCTCAATCACAATGGTTTATATTACTTTGGCTTATTGGTTTCTTCAGCTTACTTTTTATTGCAATAATATTTAGATTGCTCCTGCAACTAGCTTACTAAAGGAAGACCATGCATTAGCATGGTCTTTATTTTTGGCACGTCTCTATAAATAGAATGTTCCGAGATACACAAAATGACCAATATTATTATAATAAAAAATAAGTTAACTTATGACAACCCTCTAGTTTATGGTTATAAATAGACCAGATAAAGCACTTAAAATATTAGTTTAGGATAATAGTAATATGAAAATTCATACATTAACTGCTGTAACCGTATGTTTAAAAATTGATAGGGTGATACATAAGTTCTCCCTATCAATTTACTCAACTACACAATCAAATACTACAACCATTAATGCCACAGCTTTGACCCTCTGTGATCACTAATTCATTCTGCTTTTCTTCCCATACCTGCTCTAATGCACTTAAAAAAGTTTCTATAGGCTGAGCACCACTGATTGAATATTTATTATTTATAATGAAAAGCGGCACTCCACTAGCACCCATCGCATGTGCACTGGCTTCATCTTTTAAAACTTCTTGTTTCAACGAAATATTACTAAAGGCACTGTTAGCTTCTTCACGAGGAACTCCAACTTCATTAGCAAGCTCAACCAACACCTTATGATCAAAAATAGACTTACCTTCAGTTATGCTTGCCTTAAAAAACTTTTCTGTTAATAGTTCACCAACACCCTTCTGTTGCGCCAACTTTACAATGGCATGGGCATCTAAAGTATCGCCAAAAAGCATACTATTAAAGTTATAGACCAGACCTTCTAGCTCACCTGCACTTTTTACATGGCTCATCATCGCATCAGCGCCACTTTTCCCACCAATTTTTTTATACAATGCATCTTTAAAAGGCTGTGGTGTAAGGCCACTTGCTAGACGGTAACTGTGATATTGGATAGTTACCTGATTCTTATGTTCAAAGGCATCTAAACCTTTCTCAAATCTTTTTTTAGCAATCCAGCACCAAGGGCAAACAAAATCTGACCATATATCTACGGTAATTTGTGAAGGAAGAGTTTTCATAAATATCTCAGTAAATTCATTAGATGTTTAAAAACAAAGAAGTTTTAATGCCTAGTGTCAAAAAATAACTAGGCACCCCATTGTTTATTTGCCGTTATATTCTGGATAATCTGTATAGCCTTTTGCTGGAGATCCACTTACGCCGTAGTATGTTGTGCGATCACTTTCCGCCAAGGGCCAGTTATTCTGCATCCGCTCTACTAAATCGGGATTAGCAATATAAGGGACACCAAACGCAATTAAATCAACCTCACCTTTTTCTAATGCCGCCTCAGCACTTTGTTGATTAAAACCACCAGCTGCGATGATAGTTCCAGAAAAAGTTTCTCTGAATAAAGTTTTAAAATTTTGGGCTTCTAAAGGTGCTGTTTCATAGGTAGGTTGATAGTACAAATGGACATAGGCCAATTTACGTTTACCAAGAGCTGACGCAATATTTGCCCAAGTATCAATCTCGCCTTCATAAGGTGCCAAGTCATAAATACGACCAAAAGAAGAAAGTCGGACAGCCACTTTGTCATGGCCAATTTCTTGGGAAATAGCATCAATAGTTTCTAGAAGAAAACGTTGGCGATTCTCAACAGTTCCGCCATATTGATCTGTTCGGTTATTTAACTCAGTACTGAGGAACTGGTCAAATATGAATCCATTTGCAGCCATAATTTCAATGCCATCAAACCCAGCTTCAATTGCTAATTGTGCAGATTTAACAAAATCATGAGTAACACGTTTGATTTCTTCAGTTTCTAAAGCTCGAGGTTTACTAGGCGCAACTGGACCGGGTTCACCCGAATCAGTATATGCAAATACTGTAGTGTTGGTCGCTGGAATAACCCCAGAAGAAACAGGCACTTGATTATCAGGTAAAACTGAAACATGCGACATTCTTCCCACATGCCAGAGCTGAGCAAAAATACGACCACCTTTTGCATGCACTGCTTCAGTAACCTTTTTCCATCCTTGCATTTGTTCATCATTATATAAACCAGGCGTATATAAATAACCACGCCCTTCTTCAGACACAGGTAAGCCTTCAGTAATGATTAGACCTGCGGAAGCTCGCTGGGAGTAATAAAGCGCAGTAAGTTCATCTGCAACCCCATTCAATGTTCGTGTACGCGTCATGGGTGCCATTACTACGCGATTTTTTAATTGGATATCCACCAAATTATGGGGAGTGAATAATTTATTCATCACAGACCTCTAGAGAGATTTACAGATAATTAAGAAATTTCTTTAACCACACTCATCATTCAGTGAATGACTCAGGCATTGACCTGTTTTAGAAGTACGAAATTTGCACTCCCTCATTCCTATTGCACAAATGATAAGTTGATGCCACTATATCAACCAACTAGTAGGTAGGCAATAGTATTTTTAATTTACCGCTGAAATTTATTGCGCTCAATAAGTGATTAAATACTATTCACCAAATGAATTCTGAATCTGCAAATACAGAAAAGAGGTAGTTTTATAATGCGTAAATTACATGCTTTAAACGAAGATAGCTTTCATGAAATTGAATGGAAAGAAGGCTTAGCAATGGTCCGTTTTTATGCTCCTTGGTGTCCACCGTGCCACAATAGCGAAAGTTTATTTAATACATTTGTGAAAAGTATTGAAGCTAATTTAACTATTGGCACAGTTAATGTTGATCAGGCGCCAGTTTTAACAACCCGTTATAATATATGGGGTTTACCATCTGTATTAATGTTCAAAGATGGGCAATTAATCCATCGTATTGTAGGAGTAAAGCCTATCTCCGATTACCAAAAAGCTTTAGAAGAACTCATAAAGTACGAATCAAAAAATGATGAGCAAAACGAAGAAAAGAGTTCCATTGGTTCTCTTTGCTTAACGAAATCTGAGATTAAAGCTGAATAATTTTCCAAACTATTTTCCGCTAGTGCTTGACATTTAAAATTAGCCTATATAATCTACAAACCAACTAGTAGGTAGGCTACTTTTTTGATTGGTATTAATGATTAGGTGATCATATGAGTGAGCAACAATTTAAAGGCAAGAAACTTCTCGTCATTGGTGGCACTAGTGGCATTGGTTTAGAAGCAGCAAAGAAAGTTGCTGAACAAGGTGGGACTGTAGTAATTGTTGGCAATCGCACAGATAAAGCCGAGACTGCCCGTAAACAATTAGTTGCTATAACAACTGAAGAACAAGTTTTTGCACTGACTGCTGATTTAACAAATTTTGATAGTGTTCAAAAGTTAATTAGCAAATTGGATAGTGAACATAAAGACATTAACTTATTAGTTAATTCAGCAGGAATTTTTTATCCTAAAAGCTTCCTAGAGCATTCGCTAAATGACTATAACAATTTTCTGGATCTAAACCGCGCATTTTTCTTTATTACCCAACAAGTTGCTTCATCAATGGTTGCGCAGAATAAAGAAGGTTCAATTGTAAATGTTTCTGCTGTTGCAGCTCGCCAAGCTATCGAAACTGTCACCGCATCTGCCTACTCAATGGCAAAAATGGGTTTAGAAGCTATGACCCGTCATGTGGCTGCAGAGCTAGCAGAACATGGAATTCGAGTAAATGCTGTTAGTCCCGGCATGGTGGAAACCCGTATTTTTGAAAGATTCATTCCTTCAGATCAATTAGATAATGCACTTCAAGATTTCAATAGTTTCCATCCCTTAGGAAGAAACGGTACCCCAAACGATGTAGCAGAAACTATTGTATTCCTTCTTTCTGAAAAAACATCTTGGGTAACTGGTGCTATTTGGGATGTTGATGGTGGTGTCATGGCATCAAGAAAACTAGGCAAATAATATTTAATAAATGATGAGGTTTCAAAAATGAACGGTGAATGGACTAACAGATTATCTGCATTGGTTAAAAACATTGGTAATTTTGCAAAAGCAAATAAACCCGTTGCCACTGCTTTTCACAACTTAGAAGTTGCAACGCGTGAAAATAAAGTACTCGACGCAAAAACTCACGAGTTGATTGCGTTGGCAGTAGCAGTTACTACGCGTTGTGATGGTTGTATATCAGCTCATGCGGGCGCGGCTAAAAAAGCAGGTGCTACAAAAGAAGAAGTTGCGGCAGCTTTAGGAACTGCTATCGCTTTAAATGCTGGTGCAGCCTATGTGTACTCGGCACGAACTTTAGATGCTTATGACGAAATGTAACTTCACCAGAGGTTACATAGACAAGCTTAGTGATGGGGAAATTATTCTCCATTCACCACAATTTATATCTTAATTGGAGTTCTATAATGAACAATGTAGTAAATGAAATTGATCTAAATGCTTTTCAACAATTTGCAGATAAAGTAAGCCAGAATCCTACTACTTCAAAAGCTCGTTTTAATGTACAAACAAGATGGGCGGGTCAAACACGTTCTGTTTCAACTGTGAAATCTTATGAACTCTTTGGTAAGACTTATGAACGTAACTTCCATATAGCTGCTGATGAACCTCATGAAATTTTAGGAACAGATAGTGCACCTAATCCACAAGAATTATTGATGGCTGCACTTAATGCATGTCTTACAGTTGCTTATGTAGCTATTGCTGCTACTAAAGGTGTCAAGATTAATTCATTAGAAATTGATACTTCTGGAGAGCTTGATCTTAGAGGTTTCTTAGGCTTAGATGAAAAAATTAATCCTGGATATGATGAAGTCCAATACACTGTAGTTATTGATACAGATGGAACACAAGAACAATTGGATGAAATCCATAGTGCTGTTCTAAAAACTTCACCAAATTTCGCCAATTTTTCACGATCAATTCGAATGAAACCGCAATTAGTGATTGCAAACAAATAATATGTGATGGGTGGCATACTCGTTTATCAGATGATTCATCTTTAACAACAATGCTATAGTATGCCGCCAAATCTCTCTAGTCTGGGAACTACGAATATGACCATTGATACTCGCCAAAGTTTAATTAACTCAGCAGAGCTTATGTTGAGATCAAGAGGTTATGCTGCTTTTAGTTATGCCGATTTAGAGAAGATTGTTGGTATTAAAAAAGCCAGTATTCATCATTATTTCCCAAAAAAAGAAGATTTAGGAATTTTAATAGTCGAAACATATATTGAACAGACTATTCAAGATTTTGAAAAAATTGAACGTGATTTTCCTAATGCATTCGGACGTCTTTGTGCCTTTGCTTCCTTATTTAGAAGCTCAATGTCTGAAGGAATGTTACCGTTATGTGGAGCTCTTGCTGCTGAAATGGCTGTTTTACCAGAGAGCATGCAAGAGTTGACCCGTAAATATTTTGAAATCCAATTATCTTGGATAGAAAAAATTATCCATTTAGGAGTAGAAAATGGAGAACTTGCCGAAGGTGATGAAAATCAGAAAGCCTTTCAATTATTAAGTTTAATGGAAGGCAGTAGTTTTGTAAGATGGGCAATGAATAATGGAACAGAACTTGATCCTAAGGTAATAGGAAAAATTGTTGGCGTGCTTTCTTAAGATTGGCTCGGATATTTAAATATTTTTAAACTCAAATATCTAATCTATTTCTAATAAAAGAAAATATAGGAATGCTTTAAATAAAGCATTCCCTTTATATTCGTCCATGTATAGCACCCACTATGACCATCCCAACAAAATTAGTTTAATTTTTATGTCAGGTGAAATATTCATCGGACAACCTCTAATTTTACGGTAGTACTTTAAATATGTATCTACCTAAATGGGAGTGCCTTACATGGTAGGTTACAACATTCAAAATAATAAAAAAATTTATGGCTTACATGCCACTACTATTATTAGTTTGGCTCAACTATTGGGCACATCCTTGTGGTTTAGTGCAAATAGTGCAGCAATAGATTTAATACAACAATGGCAGATAACAATTGCAGATATTGGCTGGATTACCAACGCTGTTCAGGCTGGATTTATCATTGGAACTTTTGTATTTGCTTATACAGAAATAGCAGACCGCTTTAAAGCCAGTCATATTTTTGTTTGTTCAGCACTATTAGGCGCCTTTTTTAACTTCTGCTTTGCATGGTTCGCTCATGGACTTATGGATGCCCTTATATATCGTTTTCTTGTGGGATTATGTCTTGCAGGGATTTATCCAATCGGAATGAAACTTATCGTTCTATGGGCACCTCATCAGGCTGGGCGAGCACTAGCAAAATTAGTTGCTATGCTGACATTAGGCACGGCTCTTCCCTATTTTATTAATAGTTTCCCCACTCATTTTGCTTGGCAAACAGTCATGATCTGTTCTTCAAGTCTTGCATTGATTGCAGCCTTGTTAATTTACCAGCTAGGAGACCCAACAGCCTCTCCAAAACCACAAAATATAGTGTCATCAGATGGTACTTTTCAGGTTTTCAAAATTCGAAAATTTCGTGCAGCTGCTATAGGTTATTTTGGTCATATGTGGGAATTATATGCCTTTTGGACGATTATTCCTTTATTTATTGCTAAATCAGGTATTCCAGAAAAATTGGGATACAACAACATTTCGCTCCTTACTTTTTTTGTAATGGCATGTGGAGCAATTGGTTGCTTGGTGGGCGGATATCTTTCTAAATATATAGGTAATAGATATGTTGCTATAGGATCTTTATCTATCTCAGGTTTTAGTTGCTTGGTATTTGCTCTAGGCTGGCGTTTTTTACCTGCGTGGTTCTTATTGGTTTTATTTGCGATCTGGGGAGCCTCTGTTATTGCAGACTCACCGCAATTCTCTGCGCTTTCCGCCCAATCTTGTCCATCCGAAAAAGTTGGTGCGGCATTAGCTATTCAAAATTCAATTGGTTTTACACTGACTATCATATCTATTGCATTGACAACCTATGCCTTTGAAATAATTGGCTTGGATTCAGCATGGATATTATTGATTGGCCCCATTCTAGGTATTGCTGGATTCTACTATTCAGCAAATAAAGGAGTTATCCATGTCTAAACATTACGATTATATTGCAATTGGTGGAGGCAGTGGCGGTATAGCCTCTGTAAATCGAGCAGCCATGTATGGAAAAAAATGTGCATTAATTGAAGCAGGAGATATTGGTGGCACATGCGTTAATGTTGGCTGTGTCCCTAAAAAAGTGATGTGGTACGCTGCTCATATTAGTGATGCAATTCGTCAATATGCGCCATCATATGGTTTTACTACGGAAGTAAAATCATTTGATTGGCAGAAACTTATTAAAAATAGACAGGCATATATCGAAAGAATTCATACCTCTTATAACAATGTACTCAGTAAAAATAATGTTGATGTCATACACGGGTTTGCAAAATTTATTGATAAAAACACAATTGAAGTAAACGGAGATTTATTAACAGCTGATCACATTCTCATAGCTACTGGTACAGAAGCGAGTTGGCCTGCAATTGAAGGTGCTGAACATGGTATCGACTCAAATGGCTTTTTTGATTTAGAAGTATTACCAAAACGTACCGCTATTGTGGGTTCAGGATATATTGCAGTAGAAATAGCTGGTGTCCTCAAATCATTAGGTTCAGATGTCCAGCTTTTTATTCGACGCGAAAAACTCCTACGTAATCTAGATCAGTTCTTAGGAGAAGCATTATTAGAAATTATGCAGAGTGAGAATATTAAAATTCATAAAAATGCTGAAATCAGTAAAGTAACAAAATTAGAAGACGGTTCTATCATGTTACATTTAAAAGATGGAACTCAACAAGTTGTAGATTGTCTTATTTGGGCTGTTGGAAGGAAACCCAATACCAAAGCTCTCCAACTTGAATTAACAAATGTAAAATTGGATGAACAAGGGTTTATCAAAGTTGATAAGTTCCAAAATACAACACGCGCTGGTATTTATGCAGTTGGAGATATTACTGGAAAGGTTGAATTAACACCTGTTGCAGTTGCTGCCGGACGTAGGCTCTCAGAACGGTTATTTAATAACAAGCCCAATGAATGCTTAGATTACAACAATATCCCCACTGTAGTATTTAGTCACCCGCCTATTGGAACAGTTGGATTAACAGAAGAACAGGCGATTGAAGAATTTGGCAAAGATATGGTTAAAGTATACAAATCTTCATTTACAGCAATGTATGACGCCGTGGCACAACATAAACAACTCACTAAAATGAAGCTTATATGTGTTGGTGTAGAGGAAAAAATTGTTGGTATCCATGGGATTGGTTTGAATATGGATGAAATTCTACAAGGCTTTGCAGTCGCTCTAAAGATGGGGGCAACTAAAAAGGACTTTGATAATACCGTTGCTATTCATCCTACATCATCTGAAGAGTTCGTGACGATGCGTTAGTTATATTCTTAAATGAATAAGTAAATGGTTTCATGTCTATTTGTAAATAGTAGAGCCTAATTGTTTATTTAATAAAAAAGTTCTCAAATTGAGAGCTTTTTTATTGCCTTTACACTAATCGAAACATAAAGCAGGTAACAATAGGGTTTATATTTTTAAAAGTGAAAAAATACTTTTAATTTAAGTTATGACGATTTAGTATAGGTTCTGAGAAAAGCTTGAATCTCTGGGCCTCCATATGGCTACCCAATTACTGGTTTTAGACATTCAAAATCAGCAGGTTTATCTGAAGGGGAATAAATTTTACAAGATGCTTTCAGAAAAATAAATAGTGCTTTGTATTTTACTCTCTATCATAGTCAAACTATATCATACATGACATCTGCTCTTTCTTCTTCTCTGATTGTATAGTTGCGATGTATATATAACAGTCTTATATTTCATTTAATGCCTAATAGACACTTATTTATATGAAAATATTTATTTAAATAATCATTTGAGTTGGCAATGAGTTTGGATCAGGAAAATTACTTAAAGCTTGGCAAATTTTTGTTGAGATTACAGGTTGTGAAAAGTCCAAAATTCCTGTGATTGGTATTAATAATTGCCAAAATATTATCTTTAAGGACACTGATTTAATTGAGAACGATAAAATTCCACTAACACCGGCTCAACAGAAAGTTTTAAATGTTCAAATTCCTAAATCTTTAGATTTTCGTTATGAAAGAGAAATAATAATTAAAAATCTGTCCAAAACTATACAAGGTTTTGTCAAATGAAATGAAAAAGCCAGCTAGTTAGCTGGCTTTCTTATAAGGGGAGTTCAATTAGGAACGTCTTAATTTAATGATATACCCTTATCAGTTCACAGGTTCATATGGGAACCGCTTTAACACCTTCCCCAGCTCAAGCACTTCATCTTTGTGTAAAAAATCCCAAAGCGCATTAAACTTTTCCCTTAATTGCACTACATTAACTGGTGTGTGGTGTAGTGAATGTTGCTGAGCAGAAATAGCGCCGTTTTCCTGAATCGAAACCCAGAAGTTTTTAGGCCCATGTGGAGATTGATACTTAAGCTTCTCACCTATCTGCTGTGCAATTTCATAAGCTAACGGATTTTCTAATGCTGGATAACGCGCAGTTATTCTATCAAGTAGATGCTCAAGCCTTTCAAGTGGATCAGATTCAGGCTTTTCAATTACATTGATAGTTTCCAAGTACTGCTTCGCATCATCAAAATGGATTGAAAGTAATTGGCTATATTTAGCTATGCCAAAGTGGCGATTATGGCGTATCCACATTGAGACTCTTAAACTACGATCTTTACTTGCACGGCGGTCAACTATCTCAAGTAGTGCATGTTGTTGTTCAGGGCTAATGGTAAAACGCTTGTTAATTGCTTGACCTTTAGTCCAGTAGTCCCACAACACATCATCGCATTCGTTTTGATACATGATAACTGTTTCGCGGAGTTCAGGTTTTACTTTATTAGGGCTTATCGTCATTAACCAACCGAAAAGTTTACGGACAGGTAAACAAACCATATTGTACTGTTTACCATCTTTTCCTGTTGTCACGATTTCAGTGATAACTGAACTAAACCTTTGTTTTAGCTTTTCATATTGTGATTGCCAAGTTAAACCCATACCTTCAACAATTGGGCGCATGGCAGTAAATGGCTGATTATTAAATTCTACAATCAATAAATCAGCACTATGAAAAGGTACATTAATTTGTGTTAAAGTACGCATGTTGTTGCTCCTAAGCGATGACAGGCCTCGTTTTCTTTCCACGGACAGCGAGGCTTTTTTGTGGTTAAAAATTTACATATTGTTCTTCTGTTAGATTACTTAATAAATTAAAAAAATTAGGTCGAGTTTCCTTAGTTAATTTCTGTCTAGGAAATTCACTTAATAATTTGACTGCTTCCACAGGGTCTAACTGTGAAGTAAATGGAACTGATAATTGAATAAATGATGTTTTATCTGTTTCCAAAGCTGTATCCAGCACATCTTTTACTTCATTGTAGCGAGGCTTCCTTTGCGCAGTTAGGAAAAGTCCATCAAAAATAATATAAATCTCGTTTAATCCTGGTAATTGGACTTTTGCAATTGCTCCCATGAGGGGCAAATTAGTTTCAGGTCCGTCATCTCTACTAAATCCATCAGTAGGTGTACGATGAGTCGCAAATAGGATTACTTCTTGACAATTAGGTAGTTTCAAATAGTCGAGCAAATTAAGACAATTTCTCGTCGTATTACTTTCGTGATATCTGTGAGCAATTATTAAATCTTCATTATTGTAGAACGAGGCAAGATAATTCGCATAAGGTAAATATCTTTGACAAGATTTAGTAATGTAATCTGATCTAGATGAGAAAAGATTTGAGTTATGTACTTTATCTTTTAGAAAGTCATCAATTTTTCGGGTTAAAGATATGGGAATTGTAACGTTAATCTTTTCAGTCTTTTCCGCATAAATTGATGTATCAATTGTTATGACATGAAAAAAAACATCTTTATCACGTTTTTTAAATGTTACTGAATTAATTTCAGTCGGCTCAGGAATATCAAGACCTTGGTCACTTAGAAAATCAAAATACTCAAGCGTCTTCTCATATATCTTACTAATTACTTCGTCATAACTGGAACCAGTAGCATTAACATTCGGTTTATCAAAAAGTGAAGCCTCATAAATATCTTTTTTAAAGAAAGACTTAGATTCTGTTATCTTTACAGCAACTGTATAGTTTTTCACCAAGAACTCCTTATTAATGATATTTCAGATTTTTAGATACCTTTTTTCATAATAGTTCTAAAAAAAAAATTGTCAACAACTTTAAAATCAGATAGTTATTAAGCGAAACTCAACTTATTGAAATTATTAATTTTAAACTTAAATCCCTCAGATTCTAAAATTAGAGATTTACAGAGTTACAACTCTATATGTAATTTTATTTGCTTCACTTACTTTAAGTTGAGAATTGATCAAGGTATTTGTATAAAAAAAAGCCGTGTCTAACCATCACGGCAGTTTTTCTTGAATATATTGTAAAAATCACAATCCCTTGCATGGATTATTTAGAGGTGTCACAGTAGCAATACTACTTGCACTTCCACCCAATTGTTTATACTTGGCAAAGCTTTGATTTAGATTTTTTTGCCCATTATCTATCCGTTGAGCAGCAGCATAGCGACGATCTAAACGAGTAACGCCACTAATACTTGAGAACCTATTTTCTTCTTTCAAAGTATCCTGACCAGCTTTAATACTATTACGATAACTGACAACACTGGATGATGCTAAAAACAGCTTATAACCATTGCTGTTCTGGCATTGATTTCTTTTTAGGGTATTTGCCCGTTTTTCAGCTTCATTTGCTAGAGCACGTTCTGACCTTTCTGCATCCGCTTGATCCCTTGCTTGTTTTGCTAGACGAATTTCTTCTTCCCATTCCTCCTTTTCTCGCTCTTTAGCATTCTTTTTATTAATTGCTTCAATATATTCAGCCTCTCTTAACTCACTCACTTTATTTAAGTACTTGTCATAGGCCACCATAAATTTTTCACCACAACTGTTTGCAATAAAACGATGACGCTTTTGGAAAGTTGTTATTAGATTATTTTTGTCATTTTCATCTAATTCCGGATTATTAATCCTAGCAATGTCAACTAAATCATAATAAATGTCTACATTTACATCTGAAGAATAATATATTCCTGATTTATATATCAAATTTCTAAAAATGGTATCTGAATATGCATCGGGGTTTGGCATCCCCTGTAAAGCTGCAATTTTATATTGAGTATCTAGCATTACATTGCCACTTGTCCTTTTATAGAATTTACAGCTCGGCTTCGCTTCTAAACCATACTTTTCTTGCAAGAGAATATAAAGGTCTTCGATGCCACCATATGACACATCTGGACTTGTGCTTAATAATTTGCAACTAAAAATGCAAAGTTCACTTACCGATTTTGGCGAATTGGTTGCTGCATGATTAACCTCTGTAACTTTTGTACTCAAAATATCCTTAACGCCAGTGGCAGCTTGAACATAACTTGTAAAAGCTGCTGTGGCAAAGATAGTAAATTTTAATAATTTTAAAGTCATAAATATTCCTAAATCTAAATGTCTAATTTCCCCATTCCTATACCGCCAGTAAGTGCATGAGCAAGGAAACGGTCATTAACATTCTGCCCGATGTTACCATTATTCTGATTTACAACAACAACTTCCTGCGGATTAGGAGTATTTAGTGGTTGCTTAAACGGCGTAACTTTCGTCAATAACTTGTTTTGGTTATCTAGCTGAGGACTTGAGGTTTTAGTTGCCTGAGGAACAATAGCTTTCTTAGTGCTTACAATACTGGCTACCTTTGCTCTAGTGTTATCTACAATATTAGTTGATGAATTTTGGGTAACTGCTGTTTTATTTTCTTTAGGTAAATTGGGCTTCTTTTCCTGAATTGAATTATCAATATTAGCTCTATATTTATACTCCTTGTCTAAATGTGGTCTGTAGTCAAATGATTTCCCATTGCGAAGCTTTGTTTGACCATAGGCCCATTTCACATATTTAGTCCCTAAAACTCTTGCAACATCTTCTCTTGAAGCATTGGGATTTTGTTCAATATAAGCTTTAACTGATGCATATTCAGGATTAGTATTAATTTCTTGCTTCATAAAAGCACCTTGAGCATCTAATGATGCTTGGCTCTTAACAATATTCCCGCCGCTATCTAACAATCCCCGTTCTTTCATATATGCAGTAAGCCTATCTTTACGAGCTCCTTGCCAAGAGATCATACCCATATTCGTACCACCAGCTTTATCTTGATGTTTACCAAACAGATATTTATCTTGGTAGTCATTTTCCCTACCGACAGAAGCAGTTAAACCTGCAGCCCAGTTATCATTGAATCCTGCTTTTTTCATAGCATTATAGACAGCAAGTTGTTTTTCCTTTGTCTTTTCACCAATAGGGGAAACAGTTGAGCCATATGCTGGAACATTTGCATTTGCCCCAAAACCCGGCTTATAGACACCTTGGCCTACTCCCCAAGTTGGAACGCCGTCATGAAATGGATTAAGCCGGTTAAATTTATCCTTGATGAAATCTAAAGTATCACCTGCAGTATCTTTTACACCATCAACAACTTTTGAAGCAGTACCTTTTGCTTGTTCTAGAGCATTAGATGCAAAACTGACAAATCCCTTCCAAGCTGTAGATATAAGACCTGGTACATCAGCGGCAATAAGTGAATCAGTCCATTCTTTAAAATACGGCGCAACAACGGTACCAAGTTTATTACCAATCCATGAACCAGCCATACCGCCGATTACAGTGCCAACCGGACCAAATAAAGAACCTACTGCACCGCCAATAGCCCCCCCAGCAAGACTACCAACAGTACCGCCTTTTTCTTTAGTGCTTTGATCTTTCCAATCAAGAAGTGATGCACCAGCAGCTAAAGCACCAATCACGGGTAAACCACGGCCAAACTTGAGAACTTTACCCAAGCCCTTTCCTAATTTCCCTATACCTTTCTTTCCTTTGCCCAGAACACCTCCAAGAATCCCGCCACCAGCAGATAAAGCGGAAGTAAGTAATTTCCCTAAGGAACCTAACAAACCTCCCTTAGCCGCTAAATTATCGGCAATACGCTGCAATAACTTTATTTGTTTACGGTTATGGTTCTCTTGTTCACGAGGTAATGGCTCATTACGTTTTTTACTACGCATTAAGCCCGTTAATGGCCGTAAGGCTAAACCAGCTGCACGGCGTACAGGTGAAAGTAAATGCCCCACTTCATTAATGGCATCAACTGTAGGATCTACACCTTGTGGTGAATTCGGCATTACCCCTTTAATAGCCGTTGTAATTGTTTGGGCAACCTTTCTAATTGATGATTGGTTTTGGGCATCATTATTGTTAGATACAAAACGGCCCTTTTCGTCACGTTCTGGTGTAGATGGGCTAACAATCTTCCCCAAATCTTCATGGCTATTTATTTCTATTGCTGGCTTACGTGCTTTAGGCTGATTTATACGTTCTTTATTTGCTGTATTAAGCTCACTAACTGATTGTTCCAATACATCAGCAAAATCTTTTACGAAGTTGTCAGCAACAACTAAAGACTTAGTTATTGGATTGGCTTTTCCTTTTAATAAATCTTCGAAATCAACAGCAGGTCTATTATTGACTGCATTAAGCATCTTTTGAAATTCAGTCAGTTTAGGCTGAGGCTTTGCAAACTCTGCTTTTTGCTCTTCAAAGCTTTGAGTAAGTATTTCGATAATCTTTTCAATATTTGAATCAATCGTGCTTACTTTTTTTTCAACTCGCTTCATTCCAATGATGAAACCCAAATCATCGTACTCGATACCGCTTTCTTGCTTAGCCATAAAAAAAATACCCCATACTGATATAGGGCATTTTTACAGTTAACCTTAGGTCCTAATAAATGTGGTTCCTAATCTTTAAAATCGTACAATAAAAGAAACATCATTTGGACTTTCAGTGAAGATTTGTACTTCAAAACCTTGCTTCAAGTAGCCTTTCTTAACCTCTTCTAAAGTTGAAATATTCACTGATGATTTACTATAAGAGATAGAAGTAAATCTAACCCCGTGCGTCATAGCACTCTTAATTCTTTCGTCTACTTCTTTAGTAATAGAAATTACCGTAGGTTTATTTTGCTCAGCAATTTTTGCTGCTTCAGCAGCGGTAATACTGGATGTCATAGTGAACAAACTCCTTAAAGTATTAGTGTTCTCTACATTATAGTAAGCACATGCTAATAATTTTGAAAAAAGTCTAAAATTCTACTTATTATTCGTTAATTTCATCTTCTGGATCTACCTCACCAGCTTCAATTAATGCAAGTTTGCGCGCAAATGCCTCTTCCTTTTTCTTCTTCATATTAGCTTTAGCAATTGCCATACGCTCTTCAGCACCAGATATAACAGAACTACGCCGTGCTTGGACTTCTGACTGGTCTTTCAGATCATCTACATCTAATCCCCAAAATAAGGCTTCTGTCCTTGCTATGTTGGAAATACTAATACTTTGCTTAACGTTTAAATCTACAACCTGACTAATTAAGCCCATCTTGAATTTGACCAGTGCTAACTCGTCTTCTGTAGGATTATTAAGATTAAGTACTTCTTCTCGTATATGAATAACGCTATCGATTGTATCGGTAATTAACTCACCTAATTTATGAGCTCTCACACGGTTATTTTTTACAACAATTGCAGACTTTAGATAGTTTTCATTGACAGATGAATGACCGCCGTTGTGCTGACCATTATTTTTTGAGTTTTGACTATTAAATTCAGCAATATTTGACGTTTTTTTGACAGAATTTTCACTATTAATTTTGTCTTTATTTTCAGAATCTTGAGTCTCATTTTGACCATTGTTTTTATTAGTCAATTTTTTTATTTCTTTATTAAGTTCTCGTGCAGTCTTCTTGACTAGAGATTTAGCTTTCTTTTTCCATTTCTCAGCGAGCGCTTTACGACGAACGACAGACGGCGAAGGCATCTCACAATTGAGTTCTTCGCCTACTTGATCAACCAAACCTTGCCAAGTGACTTTAGGCGAAGTTTCATAGACCTCTTTTAGTCTGTTCCAAATTGCTTCAGAGTATTCAATCTTGCGAGCCATTACAGTCTATCCCTTACTCAGCAAATAGACCTATTTGTTTTACTTCAGCTATAGATTGTTGCTGCAATGAAGCTTTACTAAAACGCTTTCTATTTTGAATAAGGTCAATCAATGCCTTTTCCTGTAAATCGTTTTCATCACGCTGGAAAACGTCATCAATTGCCATTTCTAAGTTACGAATTTGTTTAGCACGATTTTGTTCGCATTCTCGAACAATTTGCATTAATGCTTGAAGTTCCGGTAAAACTTTTTCTTGAGATGTTTTGTCGAGTGATAAACAAGCTTGAATAAGCCCTTTTGATGCTTCCAGTAACTCAACTGTTAAAGCTTTAGGAAATGAAGAAATATGCTGGGCTGCAGCCATACTTAATTGAAAGGCCATTGCTTGAGTATATTCACTCATCATATCGCCAAGACTATTAAACAGAATTCCCGCTACCGAAGTAGTTTTATCTAATTCTGGCTCAATAGTAAAACCTAATACCCAGTCAGAAGAGACACCATATTTTTGACAGAGCAAAGATAGTAATTCAGCATCGGGCATTAACTTACCATTTTCAATTTCACTCATTCGATTCTTATGTGGTGTACCGAATATATCCATGGCTACGTCTTCTTGACGTAGTTGAGACATATCACGTGCCATTGCAAGTTTTCTACCAATGAGTACTCGACGTTGCAAATCGCTCTTTTTCGCCATTTAAATACTTCTCCCAGCCAGCCATTCAAAATCTACAGTTTTTGACAACCAATCAGTTTCATCAGTTAAAACACAAGAAAGCCAAACACAACCCTCTTCACATGGTTCTGCCAGCTGAATTTGTTCACTTATGAAAATATTGTCGTCTTTGAAAAGCAATCCTTCACCTTTGACACTATCAATTAATAATTTTGGATAGTTATCAATATCAAACCGTGGATAAGTTTTAGCGCTATATGACCGTGTTTTAATTGGTGGTTGAACAATTAATCGAATCTCACAAAGTTGATCGATAGCTTTTAGTTTAAGTGCCCGAAACATAGGTCCATATTGCTTATGAACCTTGTCTTTATACTTATTAGCACCTACCGAAAGACTATTTCTTTGCTTTCCGTTCTGATCAATTGTAGCCCGCCAAATCTCGTTAGCGCTTAATCCATAAGGCAATTTGATTGTGATGAATTGCTTACCAGAAATGATAACACCACCTGTGCTTCCACTATATATACTATTTTCACCGTCAATTTCTTTTTCTACATGGCATGGGAAAAACATATGTTTAGATGAGCTAGTTTTTTGTTTTTTCCGTTTGTCTGGACCAGTTGAAACATTGAAATCCTTAAAGAGTTCTTGTCTTTTATTATTTGAGAAAAATTCACTCCACTGACGGCGGTTACTTTTCTTAATCATGATGACTTCATATCTAACAAGTAGTTCCAGAATTATTGACCGTTAGATTTATTAAAAAGGACCTCAGTTCCAATTCATTAATTATTATTACGTATAAAAAAAGTCCGCACCTTGGGGAAGTTGCGGACTATAAACTTACAAAAACTAAAGCGATAACTAGTTCACATAATTTAATATAAATTTCTCATGTTTTCAACTATTAACTTCATCTTCCCCGAAGCATTTTTTCTACAATATTAGAAGCATCATGGAAATCCATATCCACATTAATCCAAAATTTATATGTTTTGTCCTCAAGGATATAACTTTGAGTGAAATATTCGGATGTTTTTGTTTCATCTATTTCCGATGCCATAAATGAATAAACATCTTTATCAACCTTTTGGCCGTCAAGATCACCACCTATACAAATTTTCATTAATTAGCCAAAAATATTTAATGGCTTGATTGTACTCTTATTCAATAAGGATGCAGTTAGTGAGATTTGATGTTTTTTACACCTATAAATAGATTTTCTCTTATATCCTTATGAGAGAAAATCTCAACATAAGGTATATAAGTCTCATTTTTATTAACTAAAAAGCCTAGTTTATTGCTAAATTTAAAATTTATTGTGGTGAAATATATTTCAAATAAATAACCTTCAACAACCATTGTATACATAAAACCCTTAGATAATTCTTTTATAAATGGCGAAATAATAATTTGCTTTATAAGTACTTCATCGAAAAATTTAGTGCTATCTTTGAGCAACCTGATTCTTACTTTCAACAAATGTGGATCTATTTTAATTTTCTTCTTGAGGATTCCAATTAGAACATTATCTAATTCTGGAAACGTTATACATTCTGCAAAAGCTTCATGATCAGAATGTGAAGCTCGCCAATAGATAGAAAAAATGAATAAAACTATTTTTTCCACATTTACATTTTTAAAAGCAACGCCGTTAGTTTTTTCATTTATTTCAATTTCTTTTCTTTTTCTTCTTAAAGCAGCAGTTGAATAATTTTCGTATTCCTCATTAAAAAACCTCTCACAATGACTACATAATAATCGGGTGTACCATGTATCATTCGTTTCTTTAACAGTGTTATTTTTAAACTCAAATTGAGTGGCGACATTATTATGAGAGTCACGCAATATGCTGCTGAAAAAAGTTTTACCAATTACATGAGAACGTTGTAATTCTTTTTCTTCGCCACAAAGCTTACAAATACCCAAAGTCATATTAATTCTCAAATATAAGAAAAGCCCATCAATTGATGAGCTTAATCGTTTATTCATTTAAAAACTATCTCTTACATACTATCGTGCGTTCGCCATATACGTTCACCAGTAGTTTCAGATATACCAAACCCACATAATAAACATGCTATGTCATATCCATGTTGACACGGTTCATGAAGAAGCTTTGCATCAGTAAAAGGACATCCGAAATAACCACCTTTATCCAGACGACCAATTAAAAAATTATTGTCTACGTCAACTCTATCAATTCTGCCTTCACCAAAAATATGAGTTCCGTCAGTTTCCATACTATTTGATGATATGAAATCAACATAAACTCTATCACCACGCTTAAATTTTGGATTTGAAATAGGTTTGTCGTCCTTTCTATGATCAAATCCTTCAATTAAGTTATGATCTTTTCCAGTTTGTAAATTTGTTATCTTTATTGAATACCGGCGGTCAGGTAATATTTCTTCGCTTTTAAAAATTCGATGGCCCACTGCTATTTCTTTTGGATTTGCATGACGCTCCACAAGACAATAAGAAACTGATTTTCCACACTTCATGATGAAGCCATTGCCAATATGTGAATAGTGATTAATTTGATAAATATCATTATCTGAATTATTTAATACTACAAAATCCCCTGATTTGTACTTACTCATCACTGGCTCCTTTCTTGTATCCACGTACAGCTAATGCCCACAACTCATTAGTTCGTCTTTTAAGCTCATTTTCAGCAAACTTGCAGCTACCTTTACGACCACCACAATAACCACCACAAGATCCACATTTTCTTTTTTTAAAGTTTTACTCATGTCATTCTCCAATATTTCAAGTGTGTTTTAAGGACACGGCTTTTAGGTTCCATATCTGGTGGAGCACAACAAATAAATTCGTAATCCAAATCTTCAATGATTTTTAATGTGCCAATGAGCCCTTGGTTGTACTCATCTTTTAAAGTGATAAAGTCACCTACTTTTGGCTCATCAAATTGTTTCTGTGCTTGAGTTTCTAGCATTGACCAAATATTTCTTTGTTGACGCTGGCGCTGCCTTAATCTTCTGATCATGCTGCGTCCCCAAAACCAATAGATTTACCGTTCCCAATAGTTTGATCGGCAATCCAAAGCTGGCGTAATTTTTCCTCAGCTACACCACTGTTTACCCATTCAGCAACACTTAAGAATTCTCTATATGCAGAAACACTTTTAAATTTTGAGGAAGTACTTAGATTTACCTCAATCAAATCTATCCCAAAACCGTCAGGAATTTTTTTATTTTGCTCTAATGCCCTTAGGATCTCTGCATTTAAGCCTTTCCAGCCTTTTCTACGTAACCCACCACCAATATCAACATAACAGTCTTCTTTTCCTTCTGAAAACTCGAAATAATTCATTTTCGGTGCAGTAAAAGGCTGGTTTACTAAAAGTTGCCCTTCATATTCATCTGTTCTATCAGACATCGTAATAGTGAGCTCAACATTCCATTGCTCACACTCTTCAACATGTTCAAGAACTTGGACAATTGCTAAATCTTGATAACCATAAGCTGCAATACAGAAGTGATAAGGTATTGTTAAGCGATTAGGGAAACGCTCAAGTAACTCTGCCTCTTCAATATTTTTCTTTTCAAGAAAGTCTCGAATATCTTTCGAAACAAAACTCATGCTGAACTCATATTCTTGAGCGGCTTCTCTACGCAATTCAGCCATTCTCTGTTTAGCTTGAACTTGCGCTGGTGTTAGCTTGTTTGGATTGTATTTTTTTGAGCGTTTTCTGCTGGTTGAATTAGATTTCATATTCACATTCCCCCATTAACTTTTAACTTTTCAGCAACTAATTGATCAGCAACTTTTTTCACATACTTCCATGTGAAATATTGATCAATTTCAGACTTACCTTGATAAACCCTTTCAAGTTGAAATGCTGTAATTGCATAACCGATCTCAAATGCTAGTAATTGCCAATCTTCTTTAAATACCTGAGCAAACCTACCTAAACCCTCTTTTTGTGCCTGTATACGCAATTGACGCTCATCTGGACCACGTTTTATTTCAGACTTCGGCTTCGTTTTTACAAAACCTGATGAAATGGCCCAAGTAACACAAACTTCACAGCGGCAACCCATGCGTTTATAAGCTCGCTGATTTCCATGAGCCATAGATTCTGACTGCTTAGATTGAACTGGTTGAATTTTATTACCTGGATGTTTCAACCATTTTTTAACTGCTTTTTCTAAAGCTTTACGCTCTTTTGATTTAGTTGCAACGTTTGAGTAAGCAACTAATGCGTATTCAGATTTTTTCATATCAACAAATGCGTTCACTGTGCTTTACCTCCACCTATACGAGCATCATCCCAATCACATTCCACAATATCTAAGCCATCATGTTGAAATCTTGACCATAGTCGGTCCCCAAGATCTTCGCGGACCTCAGAAAGACTTAGGTTTGAAATCACTACAGTTGGCTTCAACTCGTCATAACGAGTGAGTAAAACTTTGTGGACACTCTCTAGAAGCTGCGGGCGTTTTTCAGCACGGTCATGTAAGCCGTATTCGTCAATAATTAATAAATCTTTACTCACATAACGTTTTAGCGCTTCTTCTTCACTATCACCACTACGGCGATAAGCCCCTACGATATCTTCTGCAAGATCAGCAGAAGTAACGTAAATAGCTTCACTGTTTTTGATGATGATATTTTTTAGAATTGATGAACCAAGATGGGTTTTACCCGTACCAGTGCGACCAACAAGGAGTAAATTTCTAAATTTTCCTTCATTGAAATCCATAGTGAATTTTTGACAAGTTTTACGAGCTTCGTCTTGCCCCTTGTGAGTTACAGCATAGTTTCCAAAGCCACTATTTACATGTCTCTTTGGAATTCCAGCACGAGCCATTTTCAAATTTAAAATGCGAGTGTTCTTTTCACTTTCGTATTGTTCATTTGATTGCTTCATATGCTCATTAACACAAGACTGGCAAACTATACGACCATGCACATTGATCATGAGTTCTTTGTGTTCACGACACATTTGATTAGTTTCAAAACTATTAAATTTCATTTTTTGAGGCATTGCGTTCATATCAACTCACCCTCCAATCTTGTGTTACCAGCTACCGGCTCATATTCTTTAGGTGCTCCCCATTGATCATTCACGTTGCGTGGTAATGAATGATGGTTCTGCTGTTGTCCGGTAGGACTTTCAGATTGGTCCCTATTGAACCAAGACGCTTTGAAAGCTCCCCAAGGATTTTGTCTTTTCAAACAGTATTCAATCGCTTGGGGTAAAGTGATTTCAGCTTTTTCGGCCTCGTTTAGCAGAGCTTCAAAGGCGTTTTCAGTGTTTTGAGCTTTCTTCGATTTTCGGATTTGCATGAACTCAGTAGCGTCCTTGTCAGGTACACCATGTTTTTTCAAAGCAGACTTAAAATTAAATTTTGTTTGAGTAGGCGCTTCAACTTCGCCAACGGCGGAGTTGTTATTATCTTCTGGATTCAGTGAATCAGGATTCAGATTAAAGGATTCAGGATTCAGGGCGTTTTGGTCTGAGATAAGAACAGTTCCAGAACTGTTATCTAACTGTTCTTGTGAATTTCCATTACTGTTAACTTGATCCGATTCGTTACCCTGAAAACTGTTTTCACTTGCTACAACTACATTATTTGATGCAAACGGGCCTGTTTTATTGTAAAAATGCTCACGATCAACTTTATTAACGTGAACCGGCTTTCCAACAGTGGTCTTGTTTTTCGGATTACGGTGATGAACAGTGTAAATACCATTACGGTCAGGTAGCTCACTGTCCTTCTCTAAACCATGGGGAGTTTGATGCTTAACAAAGTTAACGATCTGTATTACATCAGTACCATCAGCGTTATATAACTCGATAAAACCGTACTTAGAAATGTTATCTAACTGTTCTGCAACGTTTATATCATCTGCAGGAAATAAAGACATTTTGATTTTCTTAGGTCGATTTTCTAAACGGCCTTCACGGTCTGCTAGTATCCATAGCCCGATAAATAACAATCGAGCTTCAAAAGGTAATTCAATAATGTCTTCATTCATAAAAAATGAGGGCTTAATATTTCTAGATCTTGCCATTTCTTAAGCAGCCTCATATTGGTTTGTATTTGAAAAGGGATTATTCGCTCGAGCAATTGCAGCCATAGGCAAAGGCGAAACGCTATTACCACACATATGTACTTGGTCTTTTTTTGATAATGGTTTGCCGCAATAAATCGGATCGATTATGTAAGAATCTGGAAATCCTTGCGCTTTATACAGCTCTCTTGGCTTAAGCATGCGCAAACATATATCAACAATTACCCAAGGATCCCCTTTGATCCATACAGTGACTAATGCAAGTCGATCTTTGGTCGTTAATGTATCCATAGGTGCGGTAATGTTTCTTGCATCACCATTGCCGTAATAATTAATCAAGAAGGCCGCCACTCGTAAAGCGCCCTCGAAATCGTCTTTACTTAGTTTTGCAGTTACTAAACCATGGTGACCGCCTTTAACTTGTGCACAAATCGTTGATAGTGGTTGTTCTATTGACCAGTTGCGCTGCTGCGATGCATTGGCAAATTCAGTTAGAAACGGGGCTAAAATTGGACACACAAGTTGACTATGCCCACCATAGCTTGCAGTTGTGGTTGCAAGAGGCTCAGTAATGTTATGACCTATGCTTGTATTAAAATCACGGCAAATAAATGGAGTTGAAGAATTGATGAAATATGGATTTTCAGCATCAATCACAAATCGCTTCAAACCTTTCGCTAATCGTTTAAGTGTAGCTGGAACAAGCGGACCTTTCGGACGATTAAAAATTGAATTTCCCAAATCAGACCAATCAATAGAATCTGCCGTAGGAATCCATTTACTCTGTTTAGCCTTAGGTTGTTTTGCAAAATACTGTTCAGGCCAAACAATCGGGTTGCCATCACAACGGGCAATTAAAAATAATCGTGAACGAATTGTTCCCGCTCCAAAATCAGCAGCAACAATATTTGCACGCCACTCAACTATGTACCCAAGGCCCTTTAATGTCTTAATAAAGCGTTTCCAAGTTTGACCAATACGTTTTGGATCTGGAATCAAGAACTGTAAATTTCTTGGTACAACTTCACCAGGCTCAGCAACACGATTAACCAACTTTCCATTTACTTCAATTTTTTCAAGGGTAATAACACGGCCTGTAGCTTTGTCTCGTTTTGAAATTAATGGTCCCCAATTAAGCATCTGGCGAACATTTTCCATGCTAATAACATCTGGTTTTACTTTCCCTGCAAATCTTGGGATGACCCAAGCAAGATCTCTTATTTCTTTTTTCCGCGGTTGACCACCAGCTGCTTGTGAATGGTGGGTACAATCTGGGCTCGCATGAAACCAACCAACTTGATAGCCGTCACAAATATGGACTGGATCAACTGCAAATACATCCTGTACATAATGAATTGTATGAGGGTGATTTGCCTCATGCATTGCTATGGCCTTTGGATTGTGATTAACAGCCACATAGACTGGACGATTAAGCCCCATTTCCAACCCTGTACTCGCTCCGCCGCCACCAGCAAAGAAATCAACAATTATTTTTTCGGAAAAATTTAATCCATATTGAGTTTTAAATAATCGTGAACTATCAAAACATAACTTATTGTTCATGCTTTATTCCCCCACTTTTCCACAATGATCACAGTGATCAAAGTCATAGGGGTTATATTGCCAAACGATTTTTCCGCAACTTGGACAGTTAAATCGTGTTTGAGGATTTTTGACTTTTCTCTTGGCTCTTTTAAGGTGCTCAGGCATTTTTAAGCCCGCGCCCTGCGTCATGATTCGTGGGTTATATTGCTTAAAATCAAAAGTTCTACGTTTTGCTTTCTCAGCTAAAGAAAAAGGAATAGCAATATACTTTTCACCTAGTTGATTTACTTCGTCTTTGGAAAAATAAGATGCTTTTTCAAAATCAGTATCTATGTCTTTAGTACCTTTATTTAACCAATAGACATCATTTCCCGAATATTTCCCTTGAACGAAAACAACATAACCAAAAACACCATCAATAATTTGAGTGCTATTAGGTAAAGTTTGATGATCAACTTTCCATACAGCTAATTCATCAACATGATCAGCAGAAATAGGACGTTCGAACTCTCTAGCTTGATTGAAATGTCGTTGAGCTTCGTCAAATGTACAAATATATGCTTGATCAATATCAGTGTGATAGCCTGCAAATTGATGACGATGAAAACTTACATTAGGACCGACATTATCTCTAAAGCATGCGATGTAAAAACGATCTCTCATGCTTCACCTTCCTGAGCTGGTTTATACAAGCTCACTTGTTCAGCAAAGTTCCAAGCACGTAGGCAAAAGTTATTGAACTTAGAATTAAGTCGTTCTTTCGAATGTTCATATACAGATTTAGGTGTATTAATAGTGAATTCTTTAGTTTCTTGGTATGCCTTTCTGCTTTCTGCATTTCCCATTAAGACAGTGTTTAAACTTTGATGAAAATTCTCTTTTTCATTTGAAAGCACCTCATTAAGAGTTTCGACAAAATTCGTACCGAAATTAGAAATGAACCATTCATCATGACCACCAAAAATAAACTGTGGTATACCCTGCTCACCATCTACAGATACCGCAGAATATTGCCCATGACATAGTGAACAAACGACTAAAGCAGCAATTTTTAAATTTGGTGCTTCAAAACTGAATTTTTCTTGATATTTACTGATTTCATAAATCATTGACTTGCCACCACTTCAAAACGAGAATCTAAGAAAGCTTTGTTCACCGGACCTACATATCTAGTCCAACCAAAGTTGTCTTGCCAAAACCACCAGTTGTTCTGATCATCACGCTTCCATGGCGCTCCTTCAGAATCGGTATGATTAGTTCCTAACGGCCAAACCTTTTCGGTTTGAAGTACTACGTTTTGATGCGGGGCATCTTGTTTAATTAGGCAAGTTGAGCACTGTTCTTCATTAAAATCAGTACATTTGCCTAGGCAGGGATGATTTGTTAAATTACACACGTTTCCTTTACTCCAAGGTGAGGGAACAAGCCATAACCACTTCCTGTTGGCGCAGGGGGTGGTTTTTTATTTCCAGCTAAGTAAATCAAGCTGGACCGATTTATCACTTGCATTTGAATGCCGTGATTTTTCTGCCCTTAGAGGCACTAATTCGAAGGTATCTTCGGTATACCCGTTTTGTTTTGACCCAATAAAAACATTTCTGAGAAACTCGTATTCAGTTTCTGCTTCTGAGATTTTTCTTGTGCAAATGTTTTTAATTACTTCGAGAGAGCTTGTATCTGCTATCTCACCTTCTACTTCTGAAATCTTTTTCTTACACATAGAGCGGATGAGATTTGATAGCGAATTCTTGCCCTCTAACTTGGCAATCCAATTCATCTTTGCTTTTTCATCTAAAGTTAATTTTGCTGAAGCATTTGCTAAAAGTTTTTCAGCCATAGGTACCTCATTACTAAGGTTGAAAGTGAAGTCACTTAAGCCATTTTTGATGCAAGTTTTGCCTTTTCACGATTAACGAAAGCATCCAAGGCAACACCTTTGACATAACCAATATTCTTTTGGGTGTCATTCAAGATGCGAGAAACAGAACTTTGTTCAATACCTGTCTCTTCACTTACTTGTTGTTGTGTAAAACCACGGGTGTTAGTTAAAAACAGAATTTTTTCTTTAAGTGTCATGTTCAGCTCTTACGACTAGATCGATTAATGCAAATTATTATGCATATTTGCATTATCGTCAATGCATAAGTGAGTTATTTTACCCAAATTATGCGTTTGCGCATAAAATAGGTTCGCGGAGTGTTACTGGTGAAATCTATGAATTTCCTAAAATCGAATATTGAATATTTACTCAATAAAAATGATACAAACCCCAATGATCTTGAACAAAAGCATCCAGAGATTAAGCAATCGACTGTATTCCGCATTTTGAATGGAATTACTAAAGATCCTAGACGCTCGACATTAGAACCTATTGCTAAATGGGCAGGCGTAACTGTTAATGACTTATTTGATAAAGATTTATCTGTCTTAGAAAGAAATCAAAACCAACATAACCCAGGTCCTGATAACAATAAAATTTACGATACCGAAATTCATTTATATGAAGAAGGTGACCCCATCCCTGATGGTTATGTAGCTATTGATTTCTATAGTGAAATTAAAGTTAGTGCCGGAGGTGGATACTTGAATATAGAGCAGCAAAGCCCTCATAAATTTTTATTCCCAGTAAATGAAATAAGAAGATATGACGTAAAACCCGATTGTGCAAAAGTGATCGTTGTTGATGGGGAAAGCATGTTTCCTGATCTAATACCAGGACAACGTATTTCGATTGATACTTCTGCTAAAAGAATTTTTGATGGTGAAATTTATGCCTTTTTAAGAGGTGATGAGTTAAAAATCAAAATGTTATTTGAATGGAATGAGCAAGGTAGAGGTGGGTTTAAAGCTGTTTCTCGAAACACAGATAAAGTTAAATATCCTGATGAATATTATTCGCCAGCTCGTATAGAAGCTGAGAATGTTCAAATTATTGGACAATACTGGTGGAAATCTGAAGGTCGTAAAGTGAGACGCTAAGCTATGAATAATAATGAAAAAAACACAGCAGATCTAATAGGTAGACAAGCTTTTCTCACTACATTTGTCGAAGAAGTTGTAAGGTCATCACCAGATATAGCTGCGACCATTCTACTAAATATTAAAGAACTCACTAATGAGCATCATCCACTTGTAACTCAAGCATTTACAACGGATCATTTCGAAAACCACAATATGGCTGGCAATGTTATAAAGAAAGCATTACATGGTTTTGATATGGAACTAGCGAGAATGCTTAAACTTACTGTGGAAAATTTAAAGATTTAATCTATTAAATTAGTAAATTAACTTTTTAAATTAATAACTTACCCTATTTTTAATAAGCCTGCTTTAATAGCGGGCTTTTTTATATCTAAAAATTAACCAAAAAAAATAATGCACAATTGCATAATGCAGTATTGCATTAAGTTATGCACTTATGCATAATAATTTCACCAACACATCTCTCGGTGAATTAAAAAATGAGTCAATTACGCTCTACAGAATGCGAAGAATTTATCAATGACATCGATGGTGGTGCCTTTGCTAAACAGCTCGGTTATGCAGTTAGTAAAGTTGCAAGTGCTGCTGTTGATACTCAAAAAGTCGGCGAAATCACAATTAAATTAAAGTTCACAAAAGGCGTTGGACACAACAACGTAACGGTTGAACACAAGCTTATTTCTAATGCCCCTCTTCCTAAAGGAAAGAGTGTTGAAGAACACGGCGATAAAACACCGATGTACGTGAATACACGTGGTGATGTTTCACTTTTTTCAAAACACACTGAGCAGCTTTTTGAAGAAAAAGCTTAATTCTCCCCCCTTTTCATCTCAACTTAAGGAAAGACAAAAATGTCTGAACTAAACAACCTTGCTCAAGCTATTGAATTAACAAAACCTGTTTTTCCTCTTACCCGTGGCGAACTAATTGCTGTTCATAAAAATTATGCTGTTATTGATGCTGAAATCTATTCAGAAGCACGTTTACGGCCACGTGGTGCATTAACTACTCCATCTTTTGAAGATTTCAAAACTTTTGTTGAAGAAGAGCAAAAAGGAAAAGCACTAGTATTTGTAAACCATAAAGTAATGAGCGCAACTGCTGTACTTAATTACTCTGCTACTGATGCTGAACAAGGTCATTGTGACTACACATCTACTTTGAATCTAGAGCCAACAGTTGTTTGGACTAAACTTATTGGACTCAAAGATAAAAAACTCTCTCAAAAATCTTTTGCAATCTTTTTAGAAGATTGGGCTTCCGTTTTATCCGTTACAGGTGAAGCTAAAAAGGATGAATTTGGCACACTCGTTTTAGATGAAAATGGGGAGGAAATTTGCGAAAAAATTACGATTAAAGAAGCTATTCAAGCTGTTCGTAATATGCAAGTTGATGCTACGACAAATAGCTCAGCAGAAGTAGAAAATACACGCCAAGTTCACTCAGCAATGGCAACTATTGCTGCCTCAACTAAAAAGGGAAAATTGCCAGCGTACTTTGCTATTAAAGATTCAGCTTATGTGGGGCTGGATGAGCGCGAAATTAAATTGCGCTTAGTGGTAAATGGACAAGACGGTGAAGCATCTTTTGCCCTTCAAATCGTTAAAGAAGAACTTTTACTTAATCAACTAGTTGAAGATTTCAAAGCAAAAGTGATTGATCTACTTCCTGAAAACCCTGTACGAATTGGGTCATTTAAATCTTAAGAAATAAAAAAAGCGCTGAAAACTTTTGACGGCTATCAGGGCTTTTTTAAACCAATACTACGCAAACGTCCAGAGGAAACCTCTCATGGATAACTACCAAAACAAAGTTACAGATAAACAAGGCTTCATTAGCGTTACAGAGGCATTGCGAGCTATGGCTTGTGGTCGTCTTGTTCAATGTTCAAGTAAAGACTTTCCGAATTGGAAGGACGTGGAAATCACAAACATTAATGCGAAAAACTTTATTGATGAAGAGCGCATTAATAAAAACGGTTTTAAGTACAGATATAAACCTTCGCTAATCTCTGTAAACGCTGAACTAACACAAATGAAAAAGCCTCAATGACTTTGGACGGCTATCGAGGCTTTTTCTACCAATACTGGACGTATTAAGGCAAATTATTATGAATCAAAAATATATAAGCAGTCAATCTTCACCATCTACTCCAATCTGTTTTGTTCCTGAACTTAGCGGCAACAAAACAAATAAACCAGCTACATCTAAACTTTATCAGCATCCATCTGCTGAGGATCTAAATTTTAAAAAAGATAGTAAATTGCCGTATGTTTTACTCTTCCTCGTAGTTAGTGCGATAGCTATTGCATTTATATATGCATGTGATGCAGAGGCTCAGGTACGTGAGCAAAAAACAAAACAATGGCAACAGCAATTTAACTCAGGTGAACCAGTAGAAGCTCAAGCTCGTGTAGTTAAATTAGGTGGTGCCCAATGAACACTAACTTCCTTCGTGGTTCTAGACGTTATAACAATAGCCCAAATGGTACGGCTAACAATAAATCTTTCCGCGAGTTTAAGGGAAAAGATGAAGAGCGTGGTTTATACAAAGTACGATTAGGCCATACGGTTTATGCAGCAAATCACACTTTATCTCGCGTTTATACAATTGATCAAGCTGGTGAATTAACTCCTGTCTCTCAATATACGTTAGATACACAAGAATGGATTCTACGTAATTTACAGACTGAAATTAAATATCGTAGAGGTCATGAATTAGATCAAATCCTTAGTAAAACGCACATTCCCTCTCCGGATCGTAAAGATTATAAAAAACGTCGCGGATTTCTTGGTACACGCTAACAGGTGCATGAACAATGAAAGCAATAATTTTAGATACGGAAACCAATAAATTAAATGGTTATCCAATCGAAATCGCTTATGCACCTATTGGCATAGAGAATGGTCAATTACTGGTTCATAAAGATAAGGTATTTAGCCGTTTCTATTCTTGTCCTGAACCGATTGATTTAGAAGCTATGGCTGTACACAACATCATTGAATCTGACATTGAAGGTCAACCAAGTTGTGAATCCTTCCGACTACCTGAAGGTGTTGAGTACATTGTGGGCCATAACATTGATTACGACATTAAAGCACTAAATAAATGTGGTCCAGCAGTAAAGGCAAAAGCTATTTGTACTTTAGCTTTAGCTAGGGATGTTTGGCCTGATTTACCTAGTCATAAATTGGCTGTTCTTTACTATTTCGTGATGAGTAATCGTGAAGAAGCACGTAAGCATTTGAGACATGCACATTCAGCTCGGGCGGATATTTATTTTACTGGGATTATTCTCGTTGCTCTAATTGAAAAGCTGGGTATTAAAGACCTCAACTCTCTTTTCCTAATGTCTGAAGCAGTACGTTTACCCAAAATTATGACTTGGGGTAAACACAAAGGAGCCCCTCTTAAAGAATTACCACGTCCGTATATCTCATGGCTACTGAATAAAGAAGACCTTGACCCGCATTTGCATAAAGCGCTTCAAAATATTTAAAGGTTCGAAGTTATGACACCTACTCTATTTACGCCTGAAACATGGGCGGAGTTTACCCAACAACTCAAAAATTCTTGGGAAAAAGATAACGCTGGTACTGATTCACCTATTTTCGTTGTACAAGCGAAAAATATTGTTTGGGGATTAGATCCAGCAAGTGATTCAGTTGAAATCACTAATATTATTGATGTTGATCAGGACTCAAAATTTAAAACTATTGATGATTTTTTTGAGTCTCTAAAAGCTGTAGATAAACATGCTTTAAATGGTTTAGCAATTGATGAAGAAGATGAGCTTTTCCTCGATGTCAAAGCATCAACACAAATTAATATTATATCGGATTGGAACGAACGCAACATCCATATCTGCCATGGTAAATATTTTTGGGAAGATGTTAATTGCCATCTAACTCGTTCAGCTGCTGATGCATTTATTAAACGCAAATCGCATGATTTCGGTGAATTGCGGGTATTTGTTAAGTCACTTTATTGGTGTGAGGAATTTAAGAATTTACTTAACGCAATTATTAGTGGTGAAGTAGGTTTGACAAGTATAGATGACGATAACATTTTAAACGTTTTGGGGCCAATTGATTCTAAAACTGATCCTGAAACTGAATCTACACCTGTAGGTAAGACACCCAAGAAATCAAAAAGTAAAGAGATCAAAGGGGAAAACTGGACGCGTTACCATAACGGTAAACCAGTAGACCCTTTATCTGAACTTATAGAAAAGCTAAATAAAACCACAACTGCAGAAGCTGCAAATAGTCTTATTGAAGAAACCAAAGATTGGACTACAGCAAGACAAAATTTATTTCTTAATGAGTTGCATAAACATTTAGTCATTATTGCTGGTCACTCAAAAGAAAATATTTCAATTGCAGAAAAGATTAAGCAAGCAAAGGACCTGACTACATTAGATGCCCTCGAAATTGATATTTCAGAAGCAGATGAAAGTATACAAGCGGCATTAATGGAACTGGTTGTAAAAAGAAGAAAAGAGATTGAAGTTGAAGGCAACTTCTTATTGGAGTCACCTCAATGATTCAGGTCTATAGCAGCAAAACCAGAACCTTTACGGTGATTGGTAAAAACAGAACTCAAGTGTTTTCAAATGTCTCACTTCATGTAACTGAAGCTTTGCTCCTCAAAGCGAAACTTAAAGATTCTATTTGGAGATTCTAACATGATGAAGTACATCCCTGACTCTATGTCATACCCATTCACTGTTTGGATGTCTGAAAGTGGTTTCTACCCTTCTTATAAAAAAGGATACATCGTTATGAAGCGTGGCAAAGAAGTAGCAAAGATTTCTCTAATAGAAACAAAAAAAGGCTTTGAAATGAATGAAGTCTGTCAAAAAAGATTTACTTCATTTTGCCGAGTTTGGATGAATAAGGATAAACGTTTTATTAACCAGCTTCGAATGCGTGGCATTTCTAATTCAATGAAATTCAGTTATCAAAAGGTGGCAGCATGACATTGAATGAAAGAGAGGCTTTTTTAGGATTTCTTAGAGCTAAAGGTGTAATTAAAGTTGGCTGGAATAGTTTAGGCGTTTTAACAAACCTAGTTCGTGAAGCTGGATGCACGCTAAGCTATAACGATATTGAATTAATGCATGAAGTTTGGATGGAAAAAGCCAAAGCTCAGGCGGTGCCAGAAGGTTATGTGCTGGTTACTATGGATCAAGCAAAAGATACAGCGCGCTTAGATTTCATGCTTCAAGAGCCGAGATTAGTCACAACTGATATTAATTACGATGAAAACTATGACAAAACTGGTGAAGGGTTTTGTGTAAATGCTGTTTATTGGATTAGTGGATGGGAACGTTTAACAGAGACAGTTCATCAAACAAAACGTGAAGCTATTGATGAAGTAATGGTAGAGGCAAGCGAATCGGGAGTTGAAGAATGATTGATTTAGCTGCACAAAGAGGTGCTTTGATTGCTGAAGTAGCAGTCTTTAAAAAAGAATGTATGGAACTTTGGTTCGTTCCAGAACTTGCAGCATCTTACTCAAATAGGGACTTCTTTTCTTTTTCTATAATTGAAGATGACCAAGTCTTTTTTATGATTGAACAAGCCCGCCAATTGTGGGCCTTCTGGAATAAAGCAAAAGTCCAAGCAGTACCTGAGGGTTCAGTCTTAGTTAAGGAATCTGAAATTGAAACGTTTTGGCAAGACGATGAAGAGCCTGAAAATTGTGTAAATAAGGAGCGTGATTTTAATTGTCTAGGTGATTGTTTAGATATTGAAGACATTACTTCAATTACAAAGCGCCAAGTTGCATATTTAGCTTCAAGTAAAGCCTATGGCACATGGGTAACAAAATTTGAAGCCGGCCAATTGAAAAAAGATTATTTCTTTGTTGGTAGCCAAGAAGAATGTGAAGAAATTGTCAAAACTAATAAGTCTCTCTATCCCTCTAGATCGGGAGCGCATCAATGATTGATATGAATAAAGAAAGAGAGCTTTATGAAGAAGCTTATTTAAGTGTTGGTGGTAAGCAGCACGAGCTTGAACTTGAAGACGGTGAATATGCAAATTCTAAGTCTCTGCTAGGTTGGGAATTGTGGCAGATAAAAGCCAAAGCTCAGGCCATGCCAACACAAAAATTCTTTAGCCATGATTTTAATGGTGACGGCTTTAAATATCATGACTCTTTAGAAGAAGCACAAAAAGAAACTGAATCAAGTCTCGATTGGTATAGAGATCGTGTAGCAGAAGGACATCATGTGGGTGATGACGCCGAATTCTTTGAACTTTGTTACGGCGTAGTTATCGCATCAGCTGGTTACATAGTTGATGACGTTGTAACGGAAAAACATCACCAAAATGATGAATTTACAAAATATGAAGTGGGTACTGAAATTTTAACTCTTCATTTAGACCCGTGTAAAAGCGAATCGGAAGCTTAAGTGTGAGTGGATTTGACTTTGAGCAGCTTTACTATTTAGCGATTCAAAATGCCCCTAAAAAGCGTAAATCAGATACGAATTGGGTTCACGTTAGTAGATTGGGACCAGGTTCAACAAAAGCTCGTCAGATATGCGAATATTTTGGAGTTGATCCTGAAGGTACTGTTTTTAGAAAAGTGGAAAATAAGGAGGTCTAAATTTAATGGCAATTTATATCTCGACACCAGAGATTTTACAAAGGTACAGAATTTCGAAAGGTACTTTAAAAAATATGCGGGAAAGGGGTTCCGACCCCTTTCCTGAACCAATTATTAGAGGTCACGGAAGAGCAACCAATTTATACGGTGTAAAAGCGGTTGCTTCTTGGGAAATTAGAAATGGATATTTAGAAGCACTTGAAATTGAGCCTTTAATATCAAACCTTTCATAATTATTGATTATGGCGCAGAGCTTATCAAACCATTTTGCATAAGCTTGCGCCTGAGGTTCCAAGTACTGGTTCAAATCATACGTACCCCAAATTTGAGGCAAAGCATGCCCAAGCATAATTTCACAAATATGCGGTGGAGCAAATTCAGAAATATGTGTACGCATTGTCCTTCTTAAATCATGAGTAGTCCAATGGTTCATATCAACATCAAAATATCTTTTGACATTTTCATTAATATAAATAGGAAGCGTTGTTTGAAAACCTTTCTGAGTAGGTTTATATTTTTGTGCCTTAATAATTGGAAAGGCCCATTCACAATCCGGTGGTGAAAGTTCAAATACCTGTCTAAGTAGAATTTCTACCTGAGGAATTAGTGGCCTAACAATAGCTTTCTTTGACCTTGCTCCTGTTTTATGCTGCTCAGGAGGAATTGTCCATGTATGATTCTGAAAGTCAAAATCACTCTTTTTAGCGGTTCTCAACTCCCCTACACGACAACCAAATATTAATAAAAAAAGAACCATAAATTTATTTTTTGGTGACATTCCAGTTGATAGAAAAGTTGCATGGATAACCCAAAAAATCTCTTGTTCTGTTAAATATCTAGTTCGTGAATTCTTTCTTACGTTTAGGTCAATTGCTCTGATATGTAATAAAGTTTGCTCTTGTAATTTTCCGTGAATACATCCCCAGCGCATAATTAGTTTCAAATTTCCAAGAACCTTTACAGCGACTGTTTTTGCATAACTAACAATAGATAGCAAAAGTTTTGACCATTCTTGTAAAGTAACTTCATCACAAATACGTTTACCTAATCTTGGAAATACGTGTATTTCAAATGCTCTTTTATCATCTTTACAAGCTGCTTTATGCGAAGCAGCTGTATCAAAGAACTCAATGCAAATTTCACGAACTGTAGGTTGTGCTAAATAAGCCGTCTCTTTTTTTAATTTAAGTTGTAAAGGATCTCTACCTTTATCCAATTCCTTTTTATTCTCAGCTACTTCAGCTCGTGCTTCTTTCAAACTCATCATTGGATAAGTTCCAATATCCATACGTTTTGAAGCATTATTAAATCTATACCGCATTTGAAACACAATTTTCCCTTTTGGGGATATGCGAACTGATAAACCTTCTCTGTCATTTACAACTTGCGTAGCATCTCTAACCTTTCCGTTATTAGATTTTAACCAGGTATCACTTAAAGCCATTTTCTCTTCAGATAAAGTCCAACTTACAAAATATCTTAAGCAACTTACCGTCCATGCCAGCTATAATATTTTGTACAAACTCTTGTACAAATTTTTGTTTGTTGCATGAATTGCTTTGTTGAGCTTTGAATTTCTTTGAAAGCTAAAAATCATTCCCAAATTATTATTTTTTAAGGGTTATATGACAAATTCATTTGAAAAATTGTGCTTTGAATGCCTTTGGAGTTTTTTGACGCATGTCTAAAATTGTAATGTTTGATATGGATGGTACCCTCTTAGATCTCGCTTTTGATGATTTCATTTGGAATGAATGTCTTCCTGAACGACATGCGAAAAGACATCAACTCCCCCTTGCCGAGAGCCAAAAAAAGCTATATCAATTTTATCAAACACATAGGCACACTCTTGTTTGGTATTCATCAACCTATTGGACTAAAACTGTAGGAGTTGATGTACTTAAATTACAACAAGAATTTCAATCTAAAATCCAAGCTCGTTCTGGCTGTACTGAGCTTCTGCAACAACTTAAAGAACAAGGATACACGTGTTGGCTGGTGACTAATGCTGACCGCGCTAGCTTACGTTTAAAGCTCGACAATATTGCAATTGAACATTTCTTTGATGTAATCATATCAAGTGAACAAGTTGGTTATGCCAAAGAAGATATTAATTTTTGGCAAGAGCTCCAACAATTACACTTCTTCAATCCAGATGACACGATTTTTATTGACGATACGGCTCCCGTATTAAAAACGGCAGAAAAATTTGGTATTAAACACTTGTTTACTATCTCACAGCCCTCAAGTCTAAAAGATATAAGACAGCATCAAGATTTAGACTATAAAGCACTAGATCAGCTTACAGATTTGCTGTCTATATTGAATCAAATTGATAGAAAGGATAATGATGTCAAAATTGCGTGAAAACGATGCTGTAGAGACCATGCGTGTCGACAAGTGGCTATGGGTTGCTCGTTTTTTTAAAACTCGTTCAATTGCTAAAGCGGCGATCGAAGGAGGTAAAGTACATCACAATAATGAGCGTGTAAAAGTTTCCAAAGAAATTCGAGTGGGAATGGAACTTATTATTCAGCAAGGTTTTGATAAAAAAACAGTTGTGATAAAAGCCCTTTCAAACACACGTGGTCCAGCTCCGGTCGCACAGCAACTTTATGAAGAAACCGAAGTGAGTATTGCTAGACGGGAGTTGATTGCATCCCAACGAAAATTGCATAATCTAGCTCGACCTGATCACAGACCGGTTAAAAAGGATCGTCGACAAATTATTCGGTTTAAACAGGAGAATGATCAAAATTGGTCATACGATGATAAATAAAAACGTCGAGTTGTGTCGCACACACACATACAACACATAGAAGCTATAGAAAAAATCTGTCACTATTAACCCAGTGAAACAAGTTGAGATTCAATGCATCCACTTGGGTTAAACGTGATGAACATAGAGTATTGAGGTTTTTGAGATGGATGAGAATAAAAGCAAAGCATTACAAGCCGCGCTAAGTCAAATTGAGAAACAATTTGGCAAAAATACGGTGATGCGTCTCGGTGACAACACTGTTCAAGCTGTTGAAGCTGTATCTACAGGCTCTTTGACTTTAGATATTGCATTGGGGATTGGCGGTTTACCAAAAGGCCGTATTGTCGAGATTTATGGTCCAGAATCTTCTGGTAAAACCACAATGACTCTACAAGCGATTGCACAATGTCAAAAAGCTGGCGGTACTTGTGCATTTATCGATGCAGAGCATGCATTAGATCCACAATATGCACGTAAACTTGGTGTGGACATTGACAACCTGCTTGTATCACAGCCTGATAACGGTGAACAAGCTCTCGAAATTGCAGATATGTTAGTTCGCTCTGGCGCAATTGATATGATTGTTGTCGATTCAGTTGCTGCACTTACCCCTAAAGCAGAAATTGAAGGCGAAATGGGTGACTCTCATATGGGCTTACAAGCTCGTCTAATGAGTCAGGCACTTCGTAAAATTACTGGTAATGCCAAACGCTCAAACTGTATGGTTATTTTCATTAACCAGATCCGTATGAAGATTGGGGTAATGTTTGGTAGCCCTGAGACCACGACTGGTGGTAACGCATTGAAGTTCTATGCTTCTGTACGTTTAGATATCCGCCGTATTGGTCAAGTAAAAGAAGGCGATGAAATCGTCGGCTCTGAAACTCGAGTTAAAGTTGTTAAAAACAAAATGGCTCCTCCTTTCAGAGAAGCTCTTTTCCAAATCCTATATGGTAAAGGCACAAACCAGTTAGGCGAACTTGTAGATTTAGCTGTACAGCAAGATATCGTACAAAAAGCAGGTGCTTGGTATTCATATCAAGGTAATAAAATTGGTCAAGGTAAGAACAATGTTATTCGCCACTTTGAAGAGAATCCTCAAATGGCTGGAGAAATTGAACGTAATATCCGTGAACAACTGTTAACAACAGGTACTAATGCTGCTCAAGTTGAAGATGAAGAAGAAGCTGATGTTTTATTAGAATCTTAATTATTCATGAGCTTTAAAACGCCCTTCGGGGCGTTTTTTTACAAGGGAATCCTAATACTATGTTCAAAAGAACTGAAGAACAGTCTCAACAACGAGCTTTACTTACAGGTCAACGTTTGCGCTCTTATGCTTTTGCTTTATTGACTCGTCGAGATTATTCCAAAGCAGAACTTACTGAAAAATTAACTCGTTATGCACAAAATCCCGAAGAGGTTAAACAACTTGTTGAGGAATTATCTGAAAAGAATTATCAAAGTGATCAACGTGTTGCTGAACAAATGCTTGCTAGCCAGATTCGGAAAGGCAAAGGGCCAAATCGTATTAAGCAAGCTTTAAAAACAAAACAAATCGAAAATGATTTAATTGCAGAGGATATTCACAATATTGATTGGATAGAACAAGCGTATCAACTGAAAGTGAAAAAATTTGGCGAAGAAGTAGAAAAAGATCCAAAGCTTAAAGCAAAACAGATTAGATTCTTACAATATAGAGGATTTGATTTAGATGTAATTATAAAAGCAGTCCAACGGAGAGTGGACTAAGAGCAATGGTGGCAGCCCCACTAGCAAAACTTCGGCACATCATAGATCTGCTACCGTTGCTACCTTCCGGTCCTGGCGGGGTTCACAGAGTACAATTGCGAAGCCACCAGCGGGGCTACCATTGCCAGACAAATTATAGAGATTTTTAAAAGAGTTGCAAGCCTTCTTCCCAGTTTTAAGCAAGTTTCTGTTTCAATTGATTAATTCATCAGCAAAAATTCATAAATTTCTATAAATCTTTCTCACACATTCTTTCTTGTATCTTATTTTGGATAAAATATGCTTGAAGATTGTAAACTATTCTTGCATTTATATTGTTAGCTGTTTTAATTGCATTGACCAATTAAAATCTTAGATAGTTAAGTGAATAGTTTATATATTCCTTTCTCAAGTTGGCTTTTACATAAAATTATGGACTTATACTCATGCGATTGATGAAGCATTCTTTATTATTTATTGCCTTAATGAGCACTACCTCTCTCTATGCCAACATTCCAATCGAGTCTCGCGGTTTAAGCCAAAGCGGTGGTAGCTCAACTAACACTTCTTCTAATAATGTTTCAGTACCTGGTAATTTAAACTGGGAATTAATGCAAAAAAACCAACAATTAGAGAATGATGTACGTACCTTGCGTGGGCAATTAGAAGAACAATCAAACGATATCGAACAATTGAAAAAAGATTTATCTAATCGTTATACTGACCTAGATCAACGCTTAGAACTACTTAATCAGAAGGTCGATCCAGAAAGTGTTCCATCAGATAATCCTGCAAACAGTGATACTCCAGCTCCGGCAAACACAGAAGCCTCTACAGTAGATAACAAAGTGGTAAATGCTACCCCTACAAGCAGCCCTTCCACCACACCTCCACCCCAACCAGAAGCGTCTCAACCACCTTCACAAAATCAATCAAACTCAGTAGAACTTGAAAAGGCAGCTTACACTGTAGCTTTAGACGCCTATAAGCAAGGTGGCGCAAAAAAAGCTATCGCTCCAATGCAAAATTTTATCAAAAATCACCCAAATAGTGTTTATACGGGAAATGCTTATTTTTGGTTAGCTGAATTTAATTTAGCAACTGATCCGGTAAACTATAATGACGCAAAAAAGAACTACGATGTAGTAGCAACTCGATATCCAAACTCTAGTAAAGCTCCTCGTGCTCTTTATCAACTCTATAGTATTGCTAAAGATGTCGATAAAAATACAGCTTCAGCAAACCAATATAAAACTAAAATCTTAAGTCAGTATCCAAAATCTGATGAAGCCAAGTTTTTTAATAAATAATAATTTTAAGAAAAAAAGACACCGCAATATGCAGTGTCTTTTTTTAATATATTTTCTTAGCGAACAATACCACGTTCTGACTGTTCAACAGAGTCAATTAATAATTGAGCTTCTGGAACGTTTGGAAGAATATCACTTTTAATCTGCTCAACAGCTTGAACAGAGGTAAGTCCTGATTTAAAAATTAACTTATAAGCCTCTCGAAGACCTTGAATTGTATTTTTAGACCAACCCTTCCTGCGCATTCCTTCGACATTTATACCAAATGCATGGGCTGGATTACCAGAAGCCATAACGTAAGCTGGTACATCCTTTAGGATTAGTGATGCTCCACCCACCATACTGTAAGAATCGATTTTACAGAATTGATGAATGCCAGAATTACCACCAATAATGATGTGATCACCTATGTGTACGTGTCCAGCAACACCAACATTATTGGCGAAAATATTATGGTCACCAATAATACAATCATGTGCAATATGTGTGTTAACCATCAATAGGTTATGACTTCCTATTTTAGTTAAAGCATTATCTTGCACAGTTCCTCTATGTAAACTGCAATGCTCACGAATTAAATTATGATCACCAATCTCCAACCAAGTTTCTTCACCTTGATATTTCAAGTCTTGGCAAACTTCACCAACACTTGCGAACTGGAAAATCTCATTATTTTGACCAATTTTGGTAAAACCACCCACTACCACATGTGAATGTAGCTTAGTACCCGCACCAATCGTCACATTTGGACCGATAACGCAATAAGGTCCTATCTGGACATCTGGAGCAATCACTGCAGATGGATCAATAATGGCCGTAGAATGAATTAAGTCGTGATTGCTCATGCCTGCTCTGTTTTTTGGTGTGAAATCATAATTTCAGCGGTTGTTGCTACAATACCGTCAACGGTAGCCGTACAATTATATTTGTAGATACCGCGTTTTTGCATTACTAATTCAGATTTTAATACAAGTTGGTCGCCAGCAACTACTTGTTTTTTAAATCTAACTCTTTCCGCACCAGCAAACAGGAATAAAGAACCTGGTTTTGGCGTTTCATTGTTCATAATAAAACCTAGAACGCCTGAAACCTGAGCTAATGCTTCAACAATTAGAACACCAGGCATAATTGGATATTCTGGGAAATGTCCCTGTAAGAACTCTTCATTGATAGAAACATTCTTATAACCAACAATACTATTGTCAGTAACTTCAGTCACACGATCAACCAATAAGAATGGGTAACGATGCGGCAAATATTGACGAATCGTTTGAATCTGCATTGGTAATTCAGGGATGGCAAATTTAGGTGTAGTTGACTCGGTCATAATATTCTATTTACGCAAATTAAAGGTTGATTCAAGAGACTCTATTTGAGCTTGTATATGATCAAGTCGTTTAGTGATTTGGGTCAATGGCACATCTGCTAATTGTCGCAAACGTACAATTGTCTTTTTCCAATGACTATTTTCAAACAATCCAATTCCTGAAGAGTAAGTTCCAGCTTCAGAAATATTTTTTGTGACCATTGACATTCCAGTCAAAGTCACATTATCGGCAATAGAAAGGTGTCCTGATACACCGCAAGCCCCTGCTAGAATACAGTTTTTGCCAATTTTAACACTACCAGCAATTCCACATTTAGCAGCAATAGCTGTATTTGAACCAATATGAACGTTATGCGCGATTTGCACAAGGTTATCAATAATTACCCCATCTTCCAAAATTGTGTTGTCCAATGCACCTCGATCAATACTACAATTTGAACCAATGCGAACATCATTACCAATAATAACTGAACCCAATTGAGCAATGCGATGCCACTTTCCTTGATATGGTGCAAAGCCAAAGCCTTCACTACCAATTACAGTACTTGCGTGAACTCGCACACGATCAAATAATTTAGATTCACCAGTAATAGTGACATGAGCATCAATAAAACAATCTTTTCCAATTTCCACATTATCATCCAGTCGAGTATGAGACTGAATAATCGTGTTATCACCGACCACACAATTTTCGCCAATTACGACGTAATGACCAATATATGCTGTTTCAGAAACAATCGCAGAAGGATGAATTTGAGCCGTACTTTCTATACCTACCGATGTAATTTTTTTATCAAAAACATGGGTAAGGATAGCAAAAGCTAAATAAGGATTATCAACAATAATAAAATTTTGTTTATCAGGAAGCTGTTCTTTAATAAGGCTTGTAACAATGTACGCACCTGCACGGCTAGTCTTTGCTTGATCTATATACTTTTCGCCATTCACGAAAGCAATCTGATGAGTTTCAGCATTTTCTAAACTTGCTAAGTTTATAAACTGAAGGCTACCCGCACCTACTAGCTCACCATTTACTAAGTGAGCCAGTTCATCTAAACGATAATGTTGCACTTTCATTAATTTATTTCATTGAATTAACCTTTTGTATCATTTTATCAGTTAAATCATACTTAGCGTCATAGGCAACAGTTGAATTTTTATTCAAAATGAAGTCAAGATTATTTTCTTTTCGTAATTGTTCAGCTGCTTGCTTCACACGACTCTCAAAAGTTGAATTCATTCCTTGCAAACTAGTTTGAACTTTAGACTGCAAACCTTGTTGAGTCGAATTAAATTCATTGAGTTTTGTCTGATATTGTGCCTGAAGCTTTTTAATATCATCTTCTTTCATTTTTTGCCCTTGAGTTTGGGCTTGACGTTGAAGACCTTCTAATTCTTTACCTAATTGCTCAAGACGAGTTGTGGTTGGCTTAACTGATTGATTTAAACTTGCGTTTTGTTGTTTCAAATAAGCACTGCTTTCAACAACTTTAGCAAGATCAATAACACCATAGCCCGCAGCGTTAGTCATAGCCGAAACTGTCAGACCTAGTCCTAACATTAATATATTTAATTTTTTCATTTAAATTTGTGTCCTTATTTCATGTTTAGTCAAGTCGCACTTAGAAAGTACGACCGATTTCAAACTGGATCTCTTTAGTTTCATCACCAGGCTTATCATTTAAAGGGAATGCATAGCTAAGAGATAATGGTCCGATCATGGTAATCCATGTGAAGCCAACACCTACGCTATAACGCATATTACCCAAATCGAAACCATAGTTATCTTCACAGTATTTTTTAGCATCAGCTATTTTCTGCCCATTCATAAGCATAGAATAAGAACCAACATCGCACTTGGTATCGAATACCTGACCACCTTCAGCAAAAATAACTGGTCTCACTTGACGCGTCCAATCTCCTTTGAAAGGTAATGGTAAAGCGAGCTCCGTACCAAATTGTACAAGACCATTACCACCCACTTCTTCCGGAGAAGAGTCATCTTTACCTTCTTCTTGTAAATTTACACTTGAATATTTCGGACCCAAGGTACTGTTATCATAACCACGAACAGAGCCATAACCACCAGCATAGAAGTTTTTATAAAATGGTAAATCATTACCATAGCCCAGCTTACCATAGCCACGAAGTACAAAACCTGTAGTACCGATAGGGAAGAATGCCTGAGCATCATAAGTTGCTTTTTGATAGTCAACATCACTACCAGGTAAACCAATTTCCAGACCTACACGATGCGACATACCTGAAGTTGGGAAAATTGGGCGGTTTAATGTGTTATATGACCAACCCAAATTTAAGTTGTATGTAAAGAATTCACCCTCAAATGCATTTCCATAAGGTTTAGAGATTTGATCATCTGGGCATTTTAATAAACCTGTTTCTGGATCTTTCACAAGATCAACGAGACAGTAAGTATTTGTTGAAGTGGTTTTTCCACCATTTTTTAACAAGTAGTCACGTACATATGTCGATACATATGCACCTGTGGTTACTTTAGTATTATCAACACCTAAAGAAGCACTTAAACTTTGGTTTTCGTCAATTGGATAACCAAAACTTAGACTACCACCAAAACTATCGGTAACGTAGTTATTAACGTTATAGTCATCATTTAGTTTGGTTTTACGATAATAAACGTTATAACCGCGGCTTACACCGTCAATTGTAAAGTAAGGATCGGTAACACTTAAGTTATAGTAATCTTGAGTTTCAGAACGAGACAAATCGATTGAAACACGGTTACCCGTTCCCATAAAGTTAGTTTGACTCAAACCTGCTTGGAATGTGATACCCCCACTTTGTGAGTAACCTACAGCTAATGTTGTAGTTCCCGAGTGTTGTTCTTCAACATTTACGTTTAAATCCACCTGATCTGGTGAGTTTGGAATACGCACGGGTTTAACATCAACCGTCTTAAAGAATCCCGTACGTTCTAAACGAACTTTAGACAGATCAATTTTTTCATTACTGGCTAAAGCGCCTTCCATTTGACGCATTTCGCGACGTAATACTTCATCGGCAGTTTTACTATTACCTGTAAAGTTAATACGACGTACAGTGACTTGCTGACCTGGGTTTACATAGTAATTTAAGTCAACAACACCTGTATCGTTATTAATTTGCGGAACAATATTCACATCTGCAAAGTAATAACCAGCATTACCATATTTACGCAATAACAACTGCTTAACAGCATTTACTTTTTCTTGAGAATAAGTATCGCCATCTTTATAAATTTTTAAAGCTTGTAATTCTTCCGGCTTATAAAGTGCATCACCCAAAAATTTGGTTTGTCCAAATTTAAATTGACTGCCTTCATCTACAGCAACTTCAATAAAGATATTCTTTTTATCTTCACTAATATTAAGCTGTGAGTTATTAATATGGAAATTAATATAACCTTTATTAAGGTACATAGCGCGCAAAGCTTCAAGGCTCGCTGCCATTTTTTCTCTAGCATAACGGTCATTACGCGTTACAACAGAAGCCCAACCACTTTCTTTAACTGCAAAGGCTTGTTTAATTTCACTGTCTTTAAAAACAGTATTACCAATAATATTGATATTAAAAACTTTAGCGGCTGTACCTTCATTAAAATTTAATTTAAGTTCAACACGGTTATTTGGACGAGCTATTGTGTCAACGGTTACATCAGCATCGTAACGACCCTGCTGGGTATATTGCTGCTCTAATTCAGTTTCAATTGTTTGTAAAGCCGATTTCTTGAAAACTTCGCCTTCAGCAATTCCCATTTTTTTGAGGCCTTGTTCCAATGCCTCTTTAGGAATAAGTTTATTACCCTTAAATTCAAGCTTTGAAATAATTGGGCGCTCTACGACATTAAAAACTAAAGTATCGTTATCTTTTGATGCTTTAATATCGTCAAAAAGTCCAGTGGCATACAATGTTCGAATTGCTTCTGCGATCATCGGTTCATTAACGCGATCGCCACTGTTGATTGGCAACATGGTATAAACATTTGCAGGAGTAAGACGGACTAAGCCATCTATGCGAATATCTCGAACAACGAAATCATCAGCTGCATATGCTTGTTGTACCGCTGCCATAGCGCTAACAAGTGCCAAAGGCATTAAAAAATGTGTGTGCCGCATGCCAGTTTTTCCAGTAAGTTATAAATCCATATACGTTTACAAACGCATAAAATCGTTAAATAGAGCCAAAAGCATCATACTACCGAGCAGTACCATACCAATTTTTAGACCAAACATTTGTATTTGTTCAGAAACAGGCTTCCCACGAATAGCTTCAATAATGTAATAAACCAGATGTCCACCATCTAGCATTGGAATTGGTAATAAGTTTAAAATTCCAAGACTTACACTCATTAAAGCCATAAATGAGATAAAAGTCTGCCATCCCATTTCTGCACTTTGTCCCGCTACTTTTGCGATTGTAATTGGTCCAGATAAATTTTCTAAACCAATTAAACCCTTAACCATTTTTACTATTGAACTCAATATCATGCTAGAGATTTGACCAGTTTTATCTAGTGACATCTCGAAAGCTTTTATTGGAGTATATTGAATTGTTTGCTTATATTCGTCAGGAATTGTAATTTTTCCTGCATCACTTTTCACGCCCAAAACACCGCTCACTTGCCCCATGTTGTCCCGTTTTCCTTGAGGCATGACTTGCAAATGAACCACTTGACCATTACGTAACACATCAATATTGAGTAATTTCTCTGGAGAATGTTGTACTACTTCTACAACATCAAACCAGTCTTTCATTGCTTGACCATTAATTGAAGCAATACGGTCACCTACTTTCATTCCTTGACGAATTGCAGCTCCATCTTGAGTCAATTCAGTCACAACAGCTGGAATAACGGGACGATATGGTAAAAAACCTAATGTATCTAAAGCCGATTCATTCTGATTTTTTAAGAAATCTTTAATTGGTAAAACAATATTTGTCTCAGTACCAGCACGGTCTACATCAATATTTACATTGCCGGTTTCACCTACACGATCAATCAAAGCAAAGTTAAGCTTTTCCCAAGTTTGCGTTTCTTTTCCATCAACTGCAATAACCTTGTCACCTACTTGCATTTGTGCAGCTGCTGCTGGTGAGTTTGGGATGACTTTACCTACTCTAGTGTTTAGTTGTTCTTGTGCAGGTAAAAATAGAATCCAGAAAAGTAAGACAGCAAAAATTAAGTTAATTAAAGGACCAGCTGCAACAATTGCTATACGTTTCCATGGTTTTTGACGGTTAAATGCATAAGGCAAGTCTTGCTCTGCAACATTACCTTCACGCTCATCGAGCATTTTTACATAGCCACCCAACGGTAAAGCTGAAAGTTGATATTTGATTCCGGATTTCTTTGATGTCCATTTGAGTAATGTAGGTCCAAAACCAATGGAATATACTAAAACTTTAACACCTAATTTTCGTGCAACCCAATAATGGCCGAACTCATGGATTGCAATTAAAGGACCAAGTAAAAGAGCCGCCGCTGCAATCATAAATAATGCGCTCATTTCAGCCTCCTATACTTGATATATATTGCTGTGCTACATGTCGTGCTATTTCATCTTTCTCTAAAATACACTCAATGTTTTCAGCAACTGAATTTTCCAATTTTTGCAAAGTATGTTCTACCACTTGTGGAATATTTGTAAATCCGATCTGTTGCTTTAAAAATGCAGCAACAGCAACTTCATTTGCAGCATTTAAAATAGTAGGTGCTAAACCTCCCGCACGCATTGCTTGACGAGCCAAATTAAGTGCTGGAAATTTTTGAATATCTGGAGCTTGAAAATTAAGCTGAGAATATTCAAATAAATTTAAAGCAGGAACACTCGTCTGTAAACGCTCAGGCCATGCTAAAGCATGTGCAATTGGCGTACACATATCTGGATTACCCATTTGCGCCAATGTTGAACCATCCACATATTGCACCATAGAATGAATAATACTTTGTGGGTGGACAACAACTGTAACAAAATGTTCAGATATTGAAAACAAATGGCATGCCTCAATCAACTCTAGTCCTTTGTTCATAAGAGTAGCTGAGTCAACTGAGATTTTTTGTCCCATAGACCAATTAGGATGTTTACAGGCTTGCTGAGGAGTAACTTCTTTTAATTGCTCTAAAGAATGGTTTAAAAAAGGACCGCCAGAGGCTGTTAATAAAATTCTAGATACGCCCTGCTGTGGTTGTCCATTTCTTTCAGCTTCTAAATAATTATGAGGTAATGACTGAAAAATAGCATTGTGTTCGGAGTCTACTGGCAATAACAATGCCTGATGATCACGTGCTGCTTGCATCATGATTTCACCAGACATAACCAAAGCTTCTTTATTCGCTAATAATACACGTTTACCAGCTTTCACAGCAGCTAAAGTGGGCAACAACCCTGCCGCTCCAACAATTGCAGCCATAACAACATCCACATCTGGATGTGAAGCAATGCTTACCAGACCTTGCTGATCAACCAAAATTTCAATATTTTGTAATTTATTATGTGCAAATAGAGCTGTTAATTCGGCAACTTTTTGCTCAGGAACAACCACTACTTTTGGTTGGAACTCTTTACAAATTTCAACTAACTCAGAAATTCGGGTATGAGCTGAAACTGCAAACACTGAATACTTATCAGGATGTTGATTTAAAATTTTTAAGGTACTTTGACCAATGGAACCGGTTACACCTAATATGCAAACAGATTGTGTCATCTATAAATCTACACCAATAAGTTTTAATATATACATTCCCGTTGCAAAGATCGGGGCTGCAGCAAGTAAAGAATCAATACGATCTAAAACACCACCATGACCGGGTAGAACACGACCAGAATCTTTAATACCGGCACGACGTTTAATCATTGATTCAAATAAGTCACCTAAAACTGAACCAAATACTGTAATTAATGACAATATAAGAAACAGAATTTGCTGAATTAAAGTTAAATTTAGATAATGATATTGCACAACTACCATTATTATTACAGTCGTAATAATACCACCGTACAAACCTTCTACTGATTTATTAGGACTTACAGTCGGAGCTAACTTTCTTTTCCCAAATTTTCGACCCACAAAGTAAGCACCACTATCTGCACCCCATACGAGCAAGAACAGATACATTAGCCACCATGGTGAGCTTTGCCATACTACAAAAATTGACGTTACCGCAGCGCAGACTAAAATTATGCCAATCACATATAAGGTCGCGTTATACCAGCCATCAAATTCAGGAAATGACTTGACCCAATATACACTTACAATCCAAGTCAAAATTGAAGCAGACCACAAAAGTAATGCAATATCGTGGAAAAACAGGGCAACACCTGAAACAAATGCAACAAGCAGACCGTAGCACCAAGCTTTAGGTTTTACAGCATTTGTAGTTTCGCGAGGCATTAATTTATACCACTCATACCCCGCAACCCCTGCTGCAACAATCATAAGAACCAACATTGGATAATGTGATTGCGTAGCAAACATACAGCCTAAAACAACTGCAACAAGTACCAATGCGGTAACAATCCGCTCTAACATTATAAATTCTCTATTTTCTCTTGCTGAATTTGTTCAGATGTTTTACCAAAACGACGTTCACGCCCTGAAAAAACATTCAATGCATGATCGAACTCTTTTACCGTAAATTCTGGCCATAAAGCTTCCGTAAAATACAGTTCCGCATAAGCTGCTTGCCATAACAAGAAATTAGATATGCGATAATCTCCGCCTGTGCGGATTAATAGGTCCACAGCTGGCAGATCGTTTAGACTGACATATTTTTCGAACAAATCAACATTTATTTGATCAGCATCAAACTCACCACGGGAAACTGCTTGAGCAACCTGTTTTGCTGCATTTGCAATGTCCCACATCCCACCATAGCTTATCGCAATGGTTAGGGTCATAGTGTCATGGTGTGCTGTCTGTTGCTCTGCATCTTCCATTAAGGCAACTAAGTGTGACGATAATCGAGAACGATCACCAATAAAACGCAAAGCAATATTAAATTTCTTCATGCGAGGTATTTGCTCATGAATACTTTCTTCCAGAAGTTTCATAAGCAGATCGACTTCATACTGCGGTCGATTCCAATTTTCGCTTGAAAATGCGAAAACAGTTAGAGCACGAATACCAGTTTTTTTACAATGCTCAACAATAGGATCAAGAACATTTTTACCTTCCCGATGCCCATCACCTTTTTGCATTTGATTTTTTTTTGCAAAGCGGTTGTTGCCATCCATGATGATGGCAACATGCTTGGGAAGATGATACTCTTCAGAATCGGTCATAAAAATTAGACCTTCATCAATTCTGCTTCTTTCGCTGCAAGACGTTTGTCCACTTCTGCAACATATTTGTCAGTAATTTTCTGAATATCATCACCTGCACGGCGTTCGTCATCTTCAGAAATTTCTTTTTCTTTTAGCAATGATTTAATATCACCTAATACATCACGACGGATATTACGAATCGCAACTTTTGCATTTTCTGCTTCATTACGCGCAACTTTTTGCATATCACGGCGTGTTTCTTCAGTTAATGCAGGTAAAGGTACACGAATCGCATCTGCTGTAATTGGGTTTAAACCAAGATCGCTTTCACGGATTGCCTTATCAATAGCTGAAACCATTGTACGCTCAAATGGCTGAACAACAAGTGTACGTGAGTCTTCGATACCCACGTTTGCTACTTGATTTAAAGGCACATCAGAACCGTAGTAAGGAACCATCACACCATTTAAGATTGATGGGTGTGCACGGCCAGTTCGAACTTTAGCAAACCCTAGCTCCAAAGACTCTAGAGTTTTTAACATACGCTGTTCGCTGTCTTTTTTCAGATCGTTAATCATATGATCTACCTTACTTATTTATTCAAAGATATATTTAACAAATTTAATTTAGCGCTAGTATAAAGAGCTTTCGGTAACACGTACATTATTTAGTAACGCGCGTCCCTTCTTTTTCACCCATTACTACTGACAATAACGCACCTGATTTATTCATATCAAAAACTTGCAGTGGCACATTATGGTCGCGACATAAACAAATAGCCGTCAAATCCATAACACCAAGTTTTTCATCTAACACCTGATCAAAGGTTAAATGATCGTATTTAACAGCATCTTCAAATTTACTTGGATCTTTATTATAAACGCCATCTACTTTAGTCGCTTTTAAAATCAAATTCGCTTCAATTTCAATTCCGCGTAAACATGCTGCTGTATCCGTTGTAAAAAATGGATTTCCTGTACCCGCAACGAAAACACAAACTTCACCTTGACTCAAATGACGGATAGCATCACGACTTGAATAAGACTCTACCACTGTACCAATTGGCAATGCAGACATAAGACGAGTTCTGATATTACGACGAACTAGAGCATCACGCATAGCTAAGCCATTCATCACAGTTGCAAGCATACCCATTTGATCGCCTGTTACACGACCAACTAGGCCATCTTTTTGCAACTGACTACCACGGTACAAATTACCGCCACCCACAACGATACCCACTTGTACACCTAAGCCAACCAAGTGTGCAATTGAAAGGGACATATGATCTAAAACTTGGGCATCAATACCCATATCTTTATTACCTGACAATGCCTCACCAGATAATTTTAATAGAATACGTGAATAACGAGGGCTAATTGTTTCCGCCATGACTTTGCTCCAAAACCTCTTAAACTGAATGCTCTTTAAATATATTTCGATTAAACCGATTTAATTTTAATTAACTTTGCAAATAAATCGTATTCATCCGCATCGGTAATTTCGACTTCCAACATATCGCCCGGTTGAATAGTGTTCTTATCGATATCTTCTACGAACACATTACCGTCAATTTCCGGAGCATCAGCATAAGAACGTGCAACGGCAACAGGATATTCATCTTCTAAACTATCGACTAATACAGTCATCGTTTGACCAATACGTTTTTGCAATCTGGCAGCAGAAATTTGTTGCTGGACTTGCATAAAACGCTCGTAACGCTCTTGTTTAATTTCTTCTGGCACATGATCTGGCAAATCATTTGCCGTTGCGCCTTCGACTGGTGAATAGGTAAAGCAACCTACACGATCAAGTTGAGCTTCAACTAACCAATCTAGCAAAATCTGGAAGTCCTCTTCAGTTTCACCTGGGAAACCCACCACAAAAGTAGAACGGATCACAAGATCAGGACATTTTTCACGCCATAATTTAATTTTTTCTAATGTATTTTCACTATGAGCCGGACGCTTCATTAACTTAAGAATACGTGGGCTTGCGTGTTGGAATGGAATATCTAGATATGGCAGGATTTTACCTTGTGCCATTAAATCAATTACCGCATCCACATGTGGATATGGGTAAACATAGTGTAGACGCACCCAGATACCTAATTGGCCTAGTGCTTCACACATATCGAAGAATTTTGTCTTAACCGGTTGACCATTCCAGAAGTCAAGTTTGTACTTGGTGTCTACGCCATAAGCTGATGTATCTTGGGAAATAACCAAGATTTCTTTAACACCCGCTCTTTTAAGTGCCGCAGCTTCTTCTAATACACTACCAACTGGACGAGAAACCAAGTCACCACGCATACTTGGAATAATACAGAAGGTACAACGATGGTTACATCCTTCAGATATTTTTAAGTAGGCATAATGCTTTGGTGTTAAGCGAATTCCCTGTTCAGGAACCAAATCAATAAACGGATTATGTTTAGGTGGTGCTGGTACATATTCATGTACAGCTTCCATCACATCTTGATAAGCTGCTGCCCCAGTAACCTTTAAAACGTTTGGATGCATTTGACGAATTTTATCTTCATCTTTACCTAAACACCCAGTAACGATCACTCGACCATTTTCACTAATGGCCTCGCCAATTGCATCTAGCGACTCTTGTACCGCAGATTCAATAAAACCACAGGTATTAACAACTACTAAATCAGCACCATCATAATCTGATGCTACTTGATAACCTTCAGTCTTTAACTGAGTTAAAATTCGTTCAGAATCTACCAATGCCTTAGGACAACCTAAAGAAACAAAACCGACTTTGGGGGTCTTCATGAATCTGCGCTCCACTTGAATGCGCGTATTGTATGTCTTTTCTTGTCTCAAGCATAGGTGGAAAGCCTACTCTTTGTGTAATGCACCAAAATACAACCAACATTTGCACCAAAACTCACCTTTGCACCAATTTAGATCATGTTATTATCTAGATTTGAGCTATCTGTTTTGATCAAAAGATATAAAGAACGATTTCAGCGCGTTTTTAAGTACCTTAAAACTTTAAAATAACCCATAAACAAAGTTGGCGTATATTTTGCATCATTCATGTTCTATAACGGTGAAAATCCGATAACCAATGAAGATGCCATTGCGCTATTTTAAGACAGGAACGATTCGCTAATGGATCAACACAACCCTATCGACTATCGCCTCTTGGTAGACAATTTAACTACTGCGATTTTATTAATCGACAGTAATTTGAATATTTTTTACTTAAATTCAGCTTGCGAAGCACTATTTGATATAAGTTTACTGCGTGCTTCAGGGCAACCAGTTTTAAACTTACTTCATGCCCCTGACGATACTTTTAATACGCATGAAGCTTTATTGAACACCATAAAAACCGGACAACCTTATACGCGCCGAGAAGCTGTCATTAATGTCAACTTTAAAGACCTGCATGTGGATTACACAGTTTCTCAATTAAATGCAGGTAAAAGCTACCATCCATTATTGTTGATCGAACTCAATCCAATCGATCGCATGTTAAAGATTTCAAAAGAAGAAAATCTTGTTCAACAACATCAGGTCGCTAGACAGCTCGTACGTGGCGTTGCCCATGAAATTAAAAATCCACTTGCAGGTATTCGGGGAGCAACCCAGTTACTCGCTCGCAGCTTAAATGATAAGACTTATGCGGAATTCACCGATGTCATTATTAATGAAGTAGATCGTTTAACCAACTTGGCTGATACCATGTTAGGTTCTAGACAACTGCCAAGTTATGAGAATGTTAATGTGCATGAGCCGTTAGAACGGGTACGTTCTCTTATTGCAAATCAAACCAAGAAAAAAATTAAAATTATTCGTGATTACGATTTGTCTTTACCCGATGTTAATGCTGATCGAGATCAACTCATACAAGTGATGCTCAACATTAGTGTAAATGCGATTCAAGCCATCACGGAAAATAAGTCATTTTTCACAGATCAGGAACCAGAGCTAATTCTACGTACCCGCATACAACGTCTTGTCACGATTAATGGTGTGCTGAACCGATCTACAGTGCGGGTCGATATTGAGGATAATGGACCAGGTATACCTGAGAGTATTTTAGAGTCAGTATTCTATCCATTGGTTACTGGACGAGCAAAAGGTACTGGGCTTGGCCTGAGTATTGCACAGAATATTATGCATCAACATAATGGAATGATTGAATGCCAATCTGTTCCTGGAAAAACTATTTTTAGCTTATATTTACCTTGGGAGTCAGACCGTGTCGCGAAATAAAATATGGGTTATTGATGATGATCGCGCCATGCGATGGGTATTAGAAAAGACCTTTAAAGAAGAAGGTTTTGATGTCACTAATTTTGAAGAAGCTCAAACTGCACTTGAACGTTTACACCATGATGCGCCCGATGTCATTTTAACTGACATTCGAATGCCTGGAATTGATGGTTTAACTTTCTTATCTAAAGTCAAAAACTCTCATCCAGATTTACCTGTCATTATTATGACTGCACACTCCGATTTAGAGTCTGCTGTTTCAAGCTATCAAACAGGCGCCTTTGAATATTTACCAAAGCCATTTGATATTGATGAAGCCTTAGCCTTGGTTAATCGTGCAATCCTGCATATCAACAAATTACAACAGCAAGAAGCGACAAAAACAGCTACGCCTCTTCAATCAACAGAAATTATTGGTGAATCTCCTGCAATGCAGGAGGTTTTCCGCGCTATCGGCCGTTTATCTCAATCTCATATTACTGTTTTAATTAATGGTGAATCAGGTACAGGTAAAGAGTTAGTCGCGCATGCTTTACACAAGCATTCTCCTCGCCGTGCCAAGCCTTTTATTGCTTTAAATATGGCAGCAATTCCAAAAGACTTGATTGAAACCGAGTTATTTGGTCATGAAAAAGGTGCATTTACAGGTGCAAATACTCAGCATCAAGGCCGTTTTGAACAAGCAAATGGCGGAACACTATTCCTTGATGAAATTGGTGATATGCCATTTGAAACACAGACTCGATTACTTCGTGTGCTCGCCGACGGTGAATTTTATCGTGTAGGTGGGCATATCCCAGTTAAAGTGGATGTTCGAATCGTTGCGGCAACGCATCAGGATTTAGAAAAACTGGTGAATGAAGGTCGATTCCGTGAAGACTTATATCACCGCTTAAATGTGATTCGTATTCACATTCCTAAACTTGCGCACCGTAGCGAAGATATTCCAATGCTTGCTCAGCATTTTCTTGCACGCGCAGGTAAAGAACTTGGCGTGAGCCCAAAAATCTTACGTACCGAGACAACAGATTATATGCAACAGTTGCCATGGCCCGGCAATGTTCGACAACTTGAAAACACGTGTCGCTGGTTAACTGTAATGATCACCGGACGTGAAGTTTATCCAGAAGATTTACCTTCTGAACTCAAACAAGTTCCACTACAAAAAAATAGTGAATCAGGGCAACCTGCACCTTCTTTTGAGCGCATTTCACTACATCATTGGGATGAACTACTTAACCAATGGGCGATTCAAAAACTTAAAAATGGTGAAATGAAGATTCTGGATATTGCGACCCCAATGTTTGAGCGCACCTTAATTAATGCAGCCTTACTGCAAACTCGCGGGCGTAAACGCCACGCAGCAGAATTACTGGGTTGGGGCCGTAATACCTTAACTCGCAAGTTAAAAGAACTTGGAATGGATTCTGCTGACGATGATGAAGAAGATGAACATAAGGTTACCCAAACTGAAGCCTAAAAAGCTTAGTACCTAAATTAAAAGCGGCTAAAACATTCTTAGCCGCTTTATTTTTTATTAAATTTAAAAATGAACATCAGGTTACATCATTAAATATTTTCAAAATTCACTCTAAGTTTATATTTTCTATTCATTTATTTTTTAAATAAAGTGATTACTGTTCAGCAGATGATCTAAAAAAATAGTGATGACCATCCTTAAAGATAGTTTTGCTATACTAAACAAGCAAAGTTAACCGTTGTTATGAAATTTTATGCACGATTCCGTCCTTGAGTCACATCATTCAGTATGTGAAAAACCCCAAACACGCAGAGGTATAGAACGTCGCTTAGCTCTATTGCTAAGTGCAACCGAGCTGTTTTTGGATAAAGGATATGATGCCGTTTCTCTTGATGACATTGTTAATCATGCTGGAGGTTCAAAAACTTCTATCTATAAATATTTCGGTAATAAAGATGGCTTATTTACCGCAATTTGCGATTATCGCCGTGAAATGTTTTTTAAAGATATTTGTCTAGCATTTCACCCCTCTCAAAGTTCATTACGCGACTATTTAATTCACACACTCATTCGCTTCTACACTCACATTATCCAGCCTGAACATATTGCCTTTTTACGCCTAGTGATTGAACAAACTCAATGCAATGCCACTTTAAGCCAATATCTATATGAAAAATGTGCTCAAGATGTACAAAATACGATTGCACAAGCACTTTTAATTTCCCATCAATCTGGCGAGATTCATTGCACATCTCCCGACCATTCTTCATTAATGTATTTTGGAGTTTTACGTGATATTGAATGGCGCATGATTATGGGGATGCCACTCCCACCAAATGAAAAAGAAGTAATTGATTATATTAACTATTGTGTTGATGTTTTCTTAAGAGGCCATCATAAAGTCTAATTCTTTTGCATTTTAAAATGCTTATAGTATAGTAGACTTCTTTTTTTCCACATCCACCCAGCCAACAACAGATAATTGTTGTATTTCATAACAATTATTATGGAGTAGCTACATGGCTCTAAGACATTTCCTGACTTTACGTGATCTATCCACTCTAGAACTTAATCGCATTTTAGAACGCGCAAGCGAGCTTAAAAAAATGCAGCATGACAATCAGGTATATCAACCTTTTGTTGGTAAAGTATTGGGAATGATTTTTGAGAAATCAAGCACGCGTACACGTATCTCTTTTGAAGCAGGCATTAATCAATTTGGTGGTAGTGCGATTTTCTTATCGCCTCGCGACACACAATTAGGTCGTGGTGAACCAATTGAAGACTCAGCACGTGTAATTTCAAGTATGCTTGATATTGTGATGATTCGTACTTTCGGTCATGACATTGTTGAACGTTTTGCATCGTATTCAAAAGTTCCTGTTATTAACGGTTTAACAGATGACCATCATCCGTGCCAGTTACTTGCAGATTTACAGACTTATATTGAACACCGCGGTAGCATTAAAGGCAAAACCGTTGCTTGGATTGGTGATGGCAATAATATGTGTAACTCATATATTGAAGCTGCACACATGATGGGCTTTAAACTCAAAATTGCATCGCCGAAAGGATATGAGCCTAAACCTGAATTTTTAGCAGAGTTTGGTCATTGTGTTGAAGTTTTTGACAATGCAGAAGATGCTGCCGTAAATGCTGACCTCATTGTGACAGATGTATGGGCAAGCATGGGACAAGAAGAAGAACAGAAGCTTCGCGAAAGAGCCTTTGCTGCTTTTCAAGTCAATGAAAAATTAATGGGACTTGCTCATCCTGAATGTTTATTCATGCATTGTTTACCTGCACATCGTGGCGAAGAAATTTCCGAAACCATGCTCGACCATAAAAATGCAGCAGTCTGGGATGAAGCGGAAAACCGTTTACATGCACAAAAAGCTTTGATGGAATTCTTATTAAATGAACGTCTGAAATAAGCTTAATTTCTTTCTAAAAAACAGCACTTTTATTGTGCTGTTTTTTTATTTTCTAAATGACTTCTTTTATTTATTATAATTTTTTTAATATTCTTGTTGAGGCTGATGAATATATAAGCAAGCTGTATTTTATCTCTTAGATATAATCGTGTATAACATTCAACACAACAAGCCAAACTTACTCTTGCCGAGTACGACCATGACAACTATTGAACAATCATTAGCTCAAATCCCTAATTTTTCCGTTATTCATGAGCACTTATTTAGTTCGGCTCAACCATCAATCGAACAACTAAAACTGATTAAAGAATATGGTTGTAGCATAGTCATTAACCTTGCTTTAAGTAATGCACCAAACCACATTGAGAATGAAGATCGTATTTGCCTAGATATTGGTTTAAATTACATCCACATTCCAATTGATTGGGAAACGCCATCTGCAGAGCAATGTTTATTGGTACTCGATCTCATTGATCATTTGGTCCAGAATGAAATTGTCTGGATTCACTGTACTAAAAATGATCGCTCTAGTTGCCTTATGTATGTTTACAGACAGTTTTATATGAATATGGACATGCCTACTTCTCAAGATTTACTTCACGTAACTTGGGAACCTAATGAAACTTGGACAGGGCTTATTCATAGTATTACCTTACAACTACAAGGACGTAAGGCAACTATTGAGCTTCAACAATCTTTGCAACAGGCCGATCACTTGGTGTGATGAGAGACTAAAACAGTTGCTGTAGCTAAAATACCCTCTTGACGACCGGTAAACCCTAGTTTTTCGGTTGTCGTTGCTTTAATACTGATTTGATTAACATCTACATTTAAAACATCAGCAATGCTTTGACGCATTTCCAAATTATGCTTAGCTAATTTGGGACGCTCACAAGCCACCGTAATATCAGCATTATTTAACTGATAACCACGATCCAATATTAGTTGGTAAACATGCTTTAACAATACTCGACTGTCTGCGCCTTTGTATTCTGGGTCAGTGTCAGGAAAATGTTGTCCAATATCTCCGAGTGCCAAAGCGCCCAACAAAGCATCACATAGGGCATGAAGTACCACATCACCATCAGAGTGCGCTTTCAAGCCATGTGTATGTGGAATTTGAATGCCAGCCAATGTAACGAAGTCCCCTGCTTCAAAGGCATGCACATCCATTCCCTGTCCAATACGAATTTGAGCAACCATATAACTATTACCTTCCATAAAAACTTAAGAAATCTTGTATTCAGCCTTTCTGTTTCGCTATAGTACACCTAGCAAAGTAGACTGAAAGTATAAGCGATCATGCTGTCTAATACTGATATGAATCATTTGAAAAGATTAAGTTTTGCCGTGACACTGAGTTGTTTATGTTCATCTCTTGTCTTTGCAGAATCAATAGACTGCTCCAATTCTGGAACTGAGCTTAAAATCTGCTCAAAAACATTTAGTGAATCGAGAAAGCAACTCAATAATAAATATCTTTCTGCATATTTAGTTACTGATGCCCCCTTACAGCTTTTACAGGATACACAAAAGTTATGGTCTAAACATACTCAGCAATGCAAGAGTAATACATGCGTTCAGCAACAGTTTGATTTACGTACTGATGACCTAAATTTTTATGCGTCACTTAAGCAAACACTTACTCAACATTATCTTAAGTTTGAAAATGGACGTATAGCTGCACAACCTGTTCACATTCAGGTCCATCAGCTTGCAAAGGATAAAATCAAGATTGAAGGAATCGCATATCGCAATCCAAATAACCGCAAAGAAACTCAAACGATTTCTTTGATGGCCTATAGTTCACCTGAACAAAAAAGTGAAATTTTAGACAATGAACATAACTGTAAATATCAGTTTAATTTTCAAAAAGCTTTACTTAATGTGAAAACACAACAAAAAGGCTGTGAGCGTTTTAGCGGAATCTACCGATTATATGATTAATACTTTAAATAAAAGCCAGTGTTTAAACACTGGCTTTTTACTTTCTAGACCGGATATTTCTGGGCAATATCCTGACCGACTAAAACTGCGGTTGCCGCAGACAAAGTCCAACCTAAATGCCCATGTCCTGTATTGTAGAAAATACGCGGTTGTTTAGACTGCTTCACCACAGGCAGCATATTAGGCATCATAGGTCTTAGCCCCGCCCAAGGCACCACATGCTCAGTTGAAATATCAAAGTTACGGTTTACCCAATTCACTAATGGTTGAATACGATCAGCCCGTATATCACGGTTGTAGCCGTTAAATTCCGCAGTACCCGCTACACGCAACCGATCTTTACCTAAACGAGAAGTCACGATTTTAGCACTTTCATCTAGTAAGCTGACCCACGGTGCATTCTGCACACTTTGCTCATCTTTTAATTGCACGGTAATTGAATAGCCTTTTACTGGATAAACATTTACACGCTCACCAATCATATCAGCAAGTTGATAGCTCCCTACACCACCACAAACCACAAGCACATCACCTTCGATCTGGATGCTATCGGATTCAACAAGATATGGATGCTCTGCACTTGGCTGACAACTTACGATCACTTTGTCTGTATGACACTTAATATCTGTGACTTCCAGACCAAATTTATACTGAACGCCATATTGCTTAGTTTTTTCAGCCAAAGAGGTTGAATATTTATGAATATCACCTGTTGCATCACTTGGCGTGTAATAGCCACCAAAATAGTCACCCGTTAACGATGGCTCTATTGTTTTCATTTCATCAGGAGAAACCGAATAGCGCTCCAATGTACCTTTGTTCAATACATTATTGACTTGTTTAGCAATCTCGTAATCAGCCTTACTATGATACATATGAAGAATGCCACGTTTCTCCAAATCAAACTCAAGCTGCTCTTTTTCTGCAACTTCGAACAAGCGCTTACGAGCGAGTAATGCCAATCGGACCGTCTCGATCGTATTAGCTTCATAATTTTTAATATGGGATAAGAACTCAACCAACCAACTATACTTATGCAAACTAAATGAAGGATTCAGCAATAGCGGTGCATCTTTTTGTCTCATCCATTTAAAGCCCTTAACTACAGTGGCTTTTTGGTTCCATACTTCGGCGTTACAAGCCGATAATTGCCCTCCATTGGCAAATGATGTTTCCATTGCAGGATATAGATGTCGATCAATAACTGTGACTTGATAACCTAGTTGCGATAATTCATAGGCAGAGGTAACCCCTGTGATTCCCGCACCTATCACAATAACATGTGGCATAACAGACTCCTCAGAAATGCAAAACATTTCATCAGTACAGCCCATCTGTCATTGGTACCTGAGAGTTTCGACCCCAACGTTACCTTTTAACGTTTAGATCTTCCCCTTCGGTGAGTTTATAATTTATAAGTTATTATTTTCAATTCTTATAAATCTAAGCTTCTCTCCAGATTTTTTAATTATTACAGTCCTTCTGCCTGAGAGTTTCCGGGCTTGTTGCTCCTTCGGCGGGTTCTTACGAACCTCTCTCCCGCAATAATTTTGTATTTATATAAGCAATGTATCTGCCACTTTAAAAAAAACGCATTCTTTTCTTGTAAACTTTTGTACCAGTAATTATCAAGTTATAAACCATTAATTTAATTATAAAAATAAAAAAGGTGAATCTTTATAAATTCACCTTTTGTGTTTAATTAGAATTTTCCGTTGAGCACTGGGTCTGAAACTGTACCTTTCCATTGCTCACGCAAGGTTGGTAAATAGAATTTCTCACCAATAGTCACCAATTCTGAATCAATCAATGCGTGAACTTCGTGCATAAAAATATAATCAAGTGCAACCAAAGAGAGTTCATGATTTTTTTGTGCTGTTTTCTTACGTTTCGCTTGAGCTTGCTTCACTAACTCATTCGCAAAATTTTTATCTTTATAAGCCGTAATTGCATTTAAACGGAGTTCAATAACACCCCATCCAGCCAATAGCTTTTTAAAGACATCAAAATCTTCTGAAGTTGATTCCCACGTTACATTTTCTAGATCATTATCGTCAGGTAAAACCGGCAACAACAGATCACCTGTACTTGGGAAAATCTTTTTAAGATTTAACAGAAACTTAACAGGCTGATCACCGGGATAATCATTAAATTGCACATGTTGTTGAGTATCTGTCAAATAAATAGAGAGCATTCAAAAATCCTTAGCTAAGACTCTGTTTTTAATTTCTTTATTTTAAATTTTGCAAAATAAATGCAAAACAAGAAACAATATAAAAACAGGACAAGGTGCGCATTTTAACAATTATGACAGCTTATTCAACGCTAATTCGCCATTAATTAGTGAAACTTACACCCTCTTGATAAAAAGCCCTCCGAAAAGAGCTCTTTGTTAATGCAGGTTCAATTCCTACCATTGCTATATACCTTACCAACAACTCGTCTTTAGCAAGCCTTCTTATGCCGCAATAGACACACAACTAATAAGAATTTTTTAATAAAATTGTTCGCTTTGCGTCCAAACTAAACTGAAGAAATGAACTCTGCTGCCGTTTTTAACTGAGCAAAAGCATTGTTTAAAACTTGGTTATGATGATCAATGATTTGTGGAGCATTTAAAGCGACTGAATCAGTTGTTGTGTGTGCATCTGAGATTAATATCACTTTATAGCCATTCTCTGAAGCAGCCCTAACAGTAGTATCAATACAATACTCAGTTTTCATTCCAGTAATGATGATTTCATCAACATCAAGCTTCTCTAACACTTCTTTTAAAACAGTATTTTTAAAGCTGCTCGGGTACATTTTTTCAATGACTGTATCTTTATGTGGATTAAAAGGTAAATCTGCAATTAGTTGAGTATTAGGACCGTTTGAATCTAATGCTGTGCCTTTCTCACCGACATGCCGAATAAAGATAATTGGTCTATCATTCAAGTGGCAATATTCAATAAGGCTAACAATATTTGAAAGTACAAGTTGAGCATTATGTGGCTTAGACTGGCTGTTAAATAGGCCATTTTGCATATCAATGACGAGTAAAGCCGATTTTGAGTAACTACTGAGTTTTTTCATAATCTTTCTCTGTAAAACCAATAATGAACAGAGAAAAATTAACCCAGCCATTATTGGCTGGGTTTGGTTATCTTATTAAGTTACTTTAATAAAAAATCACACGCAGCCTTGCTTAAAGGTCGTGGTGGTTGTCGTGATTTTATTCAATAAACAGTTCATTTGTTTTAACTGCCCATAATTAAAGTATGATTAACCATACCATAGCTTTTTCAAAAGAAACAAAGCTTTTTAACTTTTTTATTTTGTGGAGTACTTTCTACTCTTAATTAATTCTTACAGAAATACTTCATACTCAAAAGCTAATTTATTTAACCGAAAGTAAGTATTCGTATGCTGTTTTTTCATCACTCTGTAGTTTAATGACTGCATCAGTTTCATCATTCAAAGTAAGGTTAAATACCTGCTCACCATCATAAGAAATTTGATGGCCCATACGAAATTCTGAATCAAGTGACTCAAGAATAATAAAATTCCCTTCGATATTCGAAGCAATATAGTAAATATTGTTCCGGTGAACATATCTAATTGTGTACATCACTATTTAAATTCCATCTAAAAAATTATGTTTTTTCTTAAATAATAAAAAAGCTCTCTTCCTCTTCTCAAGCAGAAATGAAGCTAGCGAAAAAAGATCCGCCCTTCTTTTGATTTCTAACACTGCCCATTCAACGCTAAACCAATACTCAGATATTACAGAAATACTTAATAATAAAAAACCCCGCCATTAGTCGATACCGAGTCAGGTTTCTTATACCGTTATATGTCTGGCAGAACTAACTCTCACATGGCTAACTTCTATTTAAATTAATCTTTACATTTAACTTTCAAAACGGCTGCTTTGGTATTTACTGGAATTAGCAGTCCTGAATTGTAGACAGTATGATGATTTACGATTTTGTTATTGCTATCCAACTCATCAAACCCTTTGTCTTTACATATTTCTTCTGCTTTCCCGATTAACTTTGACCTCAAGGCTTCTCTTGAACCAAATGCATTACTTTGAGCATGAAGTTGGTAAACACCAGGATTCACCTCCACTACAGAAGGTGGAAACATTTGTAGACAACCAGACAACGTACAAGCTGTGATTGCTAAAACAACTATTGATTTAGTCTTTTTCATTTACTTGGACTTAAAATAAAATAACGTAGCAAAACTAAAGTCTAGATATGACATTAGTATTTCAAGATATAAAAAAAGCCCACTTTTTCAAGCGGGCCTTCCCCTTATGATTTTTTGCGCTGATCATTCAGGACTTTTGTTGTACTTAGCAACTTACGGATATTACAGAAGTATTTGAAAATAAAAAAGTCTATCAGAAGAGATTATTTACTATTTGGTGAAACCATTTTTTCAGGTTTAACCACTTCATCAAATTGCTCTGCCGTAACTAAACCAAGCTCAACAGCGACCTGCTTTAAAGTCTTATTTTCTTTATAAGCAGTCTTTGCAACTTTTGCAGAATTTTCATAGCCGATCACTGGATTTAGAGCTGTGACCAACATGAGAGAGTTGTGTAAGAAGTGATCGATTTTATCCTGATTAGGTTCAATTCCCACCGCACAGTGATCATTAAAACTATTACACGCATCTCCAAGCAACTGAATAGACTGCAATAGGTTGTAAGCAATCACTGGCATAAATACGTTTAATTCAAAGTTACCTGAAGCGCCTGCTACATTAATGGTCGTATCATTTCCAAGTACTTGTGCAACCACCATCGTCATTGCTTCGCTTTGGGTTGGATTGACTTTACCCGGCATAATGCTTGAACCAGGTTCATTTTCTGGAATACGGATTTCACCGAAACCACAACGTGGTCCACTTGCCAACCATCGAATATCATTGGCAATCTTATTTAAACTGACTGCAAGCGTTTTTAAGGCACCAGATGCAAAAACAGCAGCATCACGTCCCGCAAGTGCTTCAAATTTATTTGGAGCAGTCACAAACGGTAAGCCTGTAAGCAAGGCAAGTTGTGCAGCTGATTTCACTGCATAGTCAGGATGTGCATTTAGCCCTGTACCGACCGCAGTGCCACCCAATGGTAATTCATATAAGCCAGTTAATGCCTGTTGTAAGCGTACGATCCCATGCTCAAGCTGAGAGACATAACCACTAAATTCTTGACCCAATGTTAATGGCGTTGCATCTTGTAAATGGGTACGACCAATTTTAACAATAGATTGAAACTCATCAGATTTTTTTTGCAAAGTCGCTTTAAGTTGTTCTACTGCCGGAATGAGTAATTCATTAATTTGCAGACTTGCCGCCACGTGAATTGCTGTTGGAAATGAGTCGTTTGTTGATTGAGCACGGTTGACATGATCATTTGGATGTACTGGTTTTTGAGCACCCAACGCTTGACCTAATTTCTGGTTTGCAATATTTGCAATCACTTCGTTACAGTTCATGTTACTTTGCGTACCAGAACCCGTCTGCCAAACAACTAAAGGAAACTGAGAATCCCATTTACCATCAATTACCTCTTCAGCCGCGCCCACAATATATTGGCTCAAATCTTGCGGTAACTGTTCAAGTTCAGCATTGGTTATCGCAGCAGCCTTTTTTACTAGACCCATTGCTCGAATCATGGCACGAGGTAATCGTTCTTGCCCGATTTTAAAGTTCTGTAAGCTGCGTTGAGTCTGTGCTCCCCACAATGCTTCATTCGGAACTTCAATCTCACCCATAGTGTCATGTTCAATTCGTGTTTGCATAGAAACCTCAGTTATCTGGTAAAAGAACTCACGGGCTGAAGCAAGTTTTGCTCTGGCTAGTTAATATGAATATCGTACTCAAGCATTTCATTATTGTAAATAAGAATCATTTCCTATCTTCCATTTAATGTATTTTGATAGAATCGCCATTCATCTTCAATCATTTGTTTTAACGAGCGTTTAGGCGCCCATTGCAATAATGTTTTTGCTTTCGTTATGTCTGCCCCAACTTGCTCTAACTCGACATGCTTATAAATCGCAGGTTGAGTCGCAATTTCAGCTTGGGTTACCTGTGAAATTTCATCTAATAATTGACGAATAGAGTGAACTTGATCATGGGCAATGTTAAATGCCTCACAACAATGCGTTTGGTTACGCAGCCAATGTAAGCTTGCACTTACAGCATCACACACATCTAAAACGTGTAGAAAACTACGCTCAGTCGTATGATCTGAAGTGGCTGCTTGGTCTTGTAATTCGATTAAATCACGTTGCATGGCCGCAACTTGCATGGCAAGCGGCACAATATTTTTTGGAAGCTGAGCAACATATTCCCCGAGTACCCCATGTTCAAACGCACCGACAATATTAGATAATCGCAAGATCGCGATTTTCCACTCATGATCGATTTTATAAGTATCACGAATGATTTCTTCAATCATCTGTTGAGACTTAATGTAAGGATTAGGATAAGCATAATTGAATTCGTCTGTTTCGCTTAATTGCAGACCAGATTTCCCATAGGCAGCAAGGCTTGACAGCTGAATAAAGTGACGAACGCCCGTACGTTGCATGGCACGGAGCAAACTCATGATGCAACTGACATTATCATTATAATATTCAAGTGGTTTAAGATTGGATTCTTCAATTGATTTAAACCCTGCAGTATGAATAACCGCATCAATTGAATATTGTTCGAAGACCTTGTTGAGTGCGGGCGTATTACGTACATCAAGTTTAACAAACGGAACATACATGCCAGAAATAAACTCTAGCCGTTCCAACGTTTGCAGGGTCGAATTAGCCAAATTATCGACGATTACCACCTCTTGCCCTTGAGCCATTAGACTCAAAGCAATGTGTGAACCGATAAAGCCTAAACCACCTGTCACTAAAATCATTGTATACTTACCTTTCTCTTAATGTATCTACGCCCATTTAGACGTGTGACCATAGTGAATTCTTAATGAGTACATTACTACTAATTACCTCTGCTCCTACTTCCATCCATGCTTGGCATGCTTTAGGACTTGCTCAGGCACTCAAAAGTAAAAATGAAGACTTCCGTGTATTCTTTTACCAAGATGGCGTGCAGGTTGCTAATGATTTTCAATGGGTTCCTGACGACCAGCGTAATTTAACGCATGAATGGCAAAAGCTCTCGATTCGACTTCCTGTTTGTGTGAGTGCTGCCCTCGCTCGTGGTATTACCGATGCAGAAAATGCCAGTCGCCATCACCTGACTCATCACAACCTTGCCAAAGACTTTGAACTCGTCGGGTTAGGTGAACTTGCTGATGCAGTACAGTCAGCATCTCGTCTTATTCAATTTTAAGTTACTTTGTTTGCTTAGATTGTTGCTTTTAAAAGGTATATTGTGTGAAATCTGTACTCGTCATTTTAAGCCAAGCCAACTTAACTAGTCTTCAAATCAATGAAAGCCTTTCTGCTACTATGGTTTTAGCAACCTTTGGCTCACCAGTCAAAGTATTATTGAAAGATGCTGCTCTTAGTCTTTTGCAAAATGATCTAAGCTTTAACCATTTTCATCATGCCTTCAAAGTGGCTTCAAATATGGTGGAAAGCTTTGAGTTTTATGATTTGAGCCCAATTCTTATTGAAAGCAAAAATCAGCAGCATCCTTTTGTTCGAAACACAGAACAAGAGCTTGAGTTCGTCCAGCTAAATACTGAGTTCATTCAATCTTTTGATCATGTTCTATATTGGTAGATGAAGGTGTAAATTTAATGAATCCGTCAACACTTTATCTAGTGCAGTCTTCTTATCACAATACCCCTAAAATTATTGATGAATTGCGTGATATTTATCAGGTAGGTGATCAGATTGTTTTTATGGGCGACTCTGTTGCTCAGCTTTCAGCTCAGGTTATTCAACAGTTTGAATCTGTTTCGTGCTTAAGTGTCGAAAAAGGTTTACTCGATACAGATAATTTAACTCAGATAAATGTACTCGACTATGCTCAATTTGCAGATCTTGCTTTAACATTTAATCGCTGTATTTCTCTTAAATAATATATTTAGGCTAGTTTCATGAATTTAGAATTAGACCAAGATGGTCATTTGGTTGATTATACGATCTGGAATCCTGAAGTTGCACAAGAACTCGCTAAGTCACTTGATCTTGAATTAACTGATTGGCATTTTGAAGTTTTAGCTGCTGTTCGTCAGTTTTACCAACAGTTTGGGCATTCTCCAGCAACTCGCCCACTTATCAAATATCTTATGAAAACCATAAGTCCAGACATTAATAATGCTGTTTTACAGCAACAATTTAATACTGGTTTAGTTGCCCGTCATTTGAGTCGTTTGGCAGGCATTCCTAAACCAGCAAATTGTTTATAAAATTAAGCAAACTTTTTAGCAGCAGCGACACATAAAATAGTGGCTGCTGTTACTCCTAACATGGACCAGCTCACATGTTCGTGCAATAAAATTGCCGCAATGGCTAGACCCATTAAAGGCTGTAAGAGTTGTAGTTGGCTTATGGCAGCAATTCCGCCTTGGGCAAGTCCTTTGTACCAAAAGAAGAAACCAATCAGCATACTAAACAAAGACACATACATAAGACCGACTAGAGCTGATGTAGACACACTCTGAAATGAAGCTGGCATATAAAGAATAGTAAAGAACAGCATGAAGGGTAATGACAGAATGAGCGCCCAACAAATGACTTGCCACCCACCGATTTTTCTTGAAAGTACACCACCTTCTGCATAGCCAAAACCACAGAAAATAATCGCCATCAACATGTAAAAGTCCCCTATTCCAAGTGATGTATCACCAGAAAGGAAAAACATATAAGCGAAAACAACTGCACTCCCCAAGACTGCAAATATCCAGAAAAATTGATTCGGTTTTTCTCCACCTCTCAGCACAGCAAAGATTGCAGTTGCAAGTGGCAAAAGACTAACAAAGACAATTGAATGGGCTGCATTCATATATTGCAAGGCAAGCGCTGTAAATAAAGGAAACCCGATCACTACGCCTATAGCAACAATGGCAAGTGGCCACCAATCTTGCTTGGCTGGCTTTTTTTGTTTTAAAACTAAAATAAGAATAAGCCCTAAAATACCAGCAATTGCTGCACGTGCTGCCGTTAAAAACCCAGGTTCAAACCCCATTACAGCTACACGTGTCGCTGGTAGAGACCCGGCAAAAATAGCTACCCCAATAAATCCATTCACCCAGCCATTCATAAACCTATTCATAATTTTCTCCATCACTATACGAAGAATTTAAGCTGTGCTAAGGTGATAAAACCAGATACAAAGCAGTACAATTTAAAAGAACTGTTATGTACCAATGACCAATACAGTTAGGATTACGAACTAGTGAATCAGGCAAAAACAAAAATTGAAATTGTCATTTCAGAGATTGAACAACAAATAAAAAACCGATCTTTGATGCCTGGAGCACGCTTACCTTCTGTTCGTAAGTTAGCCAAAGATCTTGGCTTTTCTGTTTCAACAGTTGTTGAAGCCTATGAAAGGCTAATTGCGCTTGGAAAAATTGAATCGCGAACTGGCTCAGGCTTTTATATTGTTGGCCCACTTGCACCTCTAGCTTTAAGTGAATTAAGCCCTCAATTAGAACGTTCCGTAGACCCGCTATGGATCTCTCGTCAATCTTTAGAAGCAAAAGCTGATGTTTTTAAACCTGGATGCGGTTGGCTACCCGATGACTGGATGCCCTTAGAGAGTATTCGCAAAGGATTAAGAGCTGCTGCAAGAGGGACAGACGCTTGTTTAATGGGTTATTCAACCCCGTTAGGATTACCAGCTTTACGCGATTTATTAGCAAGACGTGCTCAATCGAAAGGAATAGATGCAAATCTAAATCAAGTACTTTTAACAGATTCGGGAACGCAATCGATTGATTTGGTTTTTCGGTTTTTATTAAAGCCTGATGATGTCGTGATCATTGATGACCCGTGTTATTTTAATTTTCATGCCTTGCTTAAAGTTCATCAAGTTAAATTGGTTGGAGTACCCTACACCGTAAATGGCCCAGATTTAGAAGCATTTAAAGAGACCATAGAGAAATATAATCCTCGGCTCTATATCACCAATTCAGGCATTCACAACCCAACTGGTGCCACACTTTCTCTATCTACGGCACACCAATTGTTAAAGCTGATTGAACAATCTAATCTGATTGTAGTTGAAGACGATATTTTCTCAGATTTTGAATATACTCCCGCCCCTAGACTTGCAGCTTTAGATAATCTTTCACGCGTCATTTTTATTGGAAGCTTCTCTAAAACATTATCTGCGTCTATTCGTTGTGGCTATATTATTGCTAAACCAGAATGGATTGATCAGCTCACCGATTTAAAAATTGCCACCAATTTCTCGCATAACGGCGTTTCCGCAGAGGTTTTACTCTCTGCCTTGACAGACGGCTCTTATCGCAAGCATTTAGAGTTATTAAAAGTACGTCTAGCAAAAGCCATGCATGAAACCATCACAAAACTTGAACCTCTTGGCATAAGACCATGGATTAAGCCACAAGCTGGAATTTTTGTATGGTGTCATTTACCTGAAGGTTTAGAAGCTTCAAAAATTGCGAAATATTGTATTAATCATAATGTTATTCTTGCCCCAGGCAATGCTTTTAGCCAAGCACCTAATGCTGGTCAATTCATACGTTTTAATGTGGCACAGTCAAACCACGAACACATCTATAAAACTCTCACCAATGCCATTCAGCAAGAGTTTTCATAGTTTATAGAGCAAAATATTAGGCTTGTTTTTGTTGAATATACGCAAAATAACCTGGTCCTGCTGACACTTGTACTTGCTTAGCATGTAAAGGCTCACGGCACACCGAGCACACCATAACTGGTTCAAACTTATGCCCACAAGTTTTATGACGATATTCTAATGGCTTACCTAAACCTTGATCCATCCATTTATCGCCCCAATTCGCCATAGACAAAATAATTGGATAAAGCTCAAAGCCTTTATCAGTTAGTCGATATTCAAAACGCTCTTGTCTATCAAAATAAGGTGCTTTGACTAAAATTTCATATTCAACTAAGCGTTTTAAACGATCTGAAAGAACATGACGAGTTACACCTAATGATTTCTGGAAGTCGTCAAAACGTCGTATTCCCATAAAAGCATTACGTAGTATTAGCATCGTCCATCGATCGCCAATTACTGATAGCATACGAGCAACCGAACAAGGCTGATCACCGATGTCGTCCCATTTCATCTTTATGCATTCCTCGATATTATTTAGCCCAATGGCTCTATAGTTTATACCCTAAACCACTTGTCACAATATATGCAAGATTGATTCTAAAAAAATAAATGCTTATTAACTTTTATAAAAATTATTCATTATAGAAAATATAAAATTGCTGAATAAATATGACTCATTCACGGCGTAATGAGCCATATTTCTCTTTCTTTATACTTAATTTGAAATAAATATACCTTTTAATATATAACCCGCTTCTAGTTTTACACCCGCTGGAATTCGAACAAGACAGTTGGCCTGCATTAAGTTACTCAGCATATGTGATTGCTGTTTTGCCAGACTTTTTATTTTAAGCTGTCCATTTTCAAAATAAGCATACATGCGCAAAAAACGTTCACGTGCATCTTCTTTTAAGTCATGCTCCAAAATCGCACTAAACCACTCTGGCCCCGCCTGATTCCCCTGCAAGCTATCTAACAAGGCTTTACCATATATCTGCATAGCCACATATACAGCAGCAGGATTACCCGGTAAGCCGAACAAGTAACAATGATGGCCTCTTTCTGGCTGGGAATATTCAGCAAAAAATAGAGGTTTTCCCGGCTTCTGTTTTACTTTCCAAAAGATTTGTTCAAAACCAACCTCAAAAGCACATGGTCGTACAAAGTCATAATCACCAACAGAGACTCCACCTGTCGTTATAATAACATCATGACTGTCTTTGCACTGATTAAAGTAATGCATGACTTGCTCTGCCTCATCTGCCACATGAATCAATTCAACATCTAAGCCATAATCTTCAAACCAAGCTTTTAGTAATGGTCCATTTGCATCAAAAATTTTGCCATCGATAAGATCTTCTGCGGTTTCGGCGACTTCATCTCCAGTCACTAAAACAACAACTTTCGGCGCACGGTAAATTTTAACTTTTCGCACACCAGCCATACTTAAGGCGGCCAAACTTCCAATATTTAGAAACTGTCCAATTTGGGCAAGCAATTGACCTTTTTGAATTTCCTCTCCGGTAAAACGTATATCAGCTTGAGGACGTATATGCTCAGTTAAGCAAATTTCCTGTGCTGCAAGAACCGATACGACTTCCTGCCGAGCAACATGGGTTGTTCCTTCTGGAATTTTACCGCCTGTGAATATACGAATAGCCTGACCCTCTTTAAGGGTGTCATGGCTTTCGCTTCCCGCACGAATCTCACCTGTAACCTGAAATTTTTGTTGTTGCAAATCTTCAGCATGGCTACAAAGTGCATAACCATCTACCGCACTTTGAGAAAAACTTGGCAGATTAATTTCTGAATAAATTTCTTTAGCGAGATATCTACTTAGGCTATTTTGAAGAACTTGGTTAATCGAACCCAACTTTTTTGGCTGCTTAATAATCAGCTCAAGAGCTTCATCTACACTAATTAATCCACGCTCTGTACCACAACCTGACATTATTCATAACCTCCCGGATGCGGTAAATCACGGCAAACATCAAAAATATGAACAAGGGCGGGTAAAATAGCAGCCATTGATTCACTTGCTCCACCACGGCTTCCCGGTAAAGTCACCACTAAAGAACGGTCAATAAAACCTGCTACCCCACGTGACATTGCTGCATATGGCGTGCGTTTTTGTCCAAAAGATCGCGCTGCTTCCATTAAACCGTCTAATTTACGTTCTAAAAGTGGCTCTAATGTATCGACTGTAATGTCACGCTTACCAATTCCAGTCCCACCAACCGTCATAATGCAAGCATATGATTTGCTCAACTCAAGCACTAAATCTTTTAGAGTTTCTGCTTCATCAGGCAAAATTTGGTAATGAATCGGATCGAATCCTGCCTCAGTTAAAGTTTCAACCACAGATTTTCCGGCTGTATCGGGTTTTCTACCGGCTGCAACGGTGTCGGATAACACAATGACCGCTGCTGAAACGGGTTGACGAAGTACACGTTTAAAGTGCGATTTTCCACCCTTTTTCTTAAGCAGTTTACATTGATCCATCCAGAGTTCTTCTGGCTCACAATGTGGTTTTAACATGTCATAAATCGTTAAACCTGCAAGGCTTGCAGCCGTTAAGGCTTCCATTTCAACCCCTGTAGGGCCAATGGTCTCAACTACGGTAATAATCTTTACGAAATCATGCTCTAATTCATATTCAACGTCTGCACGATAAATCGGTAACGGGTGGCATAAAGGAATTAGCTCATCGGTGCGTTTTGCTGCCAAGATTCCTGCAACACGTGCGGTTTTTAATGCATCACCCTTTTCAGTATTCCCTTGTCTTAATAGCTCAATACAATGTGGTGGTGCATATAAAATTGCCTGTGCTTCAGCAACACGATAACTTTCCGGCTTCATTCCTACGTTTTTCATTTTTTATCCTAGTCTTGCATATTTCAGTGTTGGTGTTCATGGCCGGTATGATGGTGGTGATGCTTGTGTTCTTGCGGTGCATCTTTGCGAATACAGCAGCCTTCTACGTAGTGACTTGTACCATCTGTAAAGAATTCTTCTTTAAAAACTGGCACTTCATGCTTCACCCGCTCAACCGCTTCCTCGCATGCCTGAAACGCTTCACGGCGATGAGCTGCATAAGCAATCGCAATAATGGCTGTTTCACCCACATCCAAATATCCAATCCGATGAATGACCCGCACATAAGATACCTGATACTTTTTCTCAATTTCCAATTCAATTTCACGTATCATTTTTTCAGAAAGTGGTTTATATGACGTATATTTCAACGCCTTAACAGCTTTACCCTCATGATGATTACGAACTGTACCTATAAAAATATCGATTCCACCACATTCAGGAAATGATTGGATAGGATCAAAAGTATCTAAACTTAAAGCCTGCTCTTGTATACGTGCAAAATCTTGCATGACTTAACCTCCAGCAACTGGCGATAATAAAACCAAAGTACATGGTTCACTTAAAGCAGATTGACGCGTTATGACATTATCACCAATTGCACATGCACATTTTTCTATGGCTTGTGTACATTCCGGATGTAATGAAACAATTTCATCTAATACATCTTTAACCAACATCTGGTTAGGAAAAACTACCGAAAGATTTTGAGGAAGCAATTTTTCAATTGCACCAAACGTTTCGATTTTAATTTGAATAGATTGTTGCATTTATCCCCCAAGCATATGCATGCTGATTTTACGGGCTTGTTGATGTTGTAAGGCGTGAAAACCTTTGGCTTTATGCCAGATATACGGCATAACCATATCTGTTAACTGTTGAATATGCAGCGCATGATCGGATGAGTCATTTGCACGTAATAATGATTGAAGCTGGGGTTTAATATTTAGCCCCTGCGGTGCAAATAAACAGTTGTATAACTCACCTTGCGCCGTTAGTCGTATCCGGTCACATTGATGGCAAAATGAATGAGTGATTGTGGAAATAATTCCGAGGGCGTAGCTATTGTTAATCAAATATTGGCGTGCTGGTTCATGCTCTTGTTCGACGACCTGTACTGAATAGTGAGGTTGCAAAACTTGTAATATTTCAGCTTCACTCACCACATCTTTACTCGACCAAAGTGCATCGCCATCAAGAGGCATAAACTCAATAAAGCGTAAAGGAATATGATTGGCAATTGACCACTTCACCATCGGTAATATCTGATCGTCGTTTTTATTTTTCATCAATACGCAGTTAATTTTAAAAGGTAATCCAGCATCTTTAGCAGCTTGGATACCCTCTAGAACAGGTTCTAATTTTTTCTTGGTGAGTTCTTTAAACTGAATAGCATCAAGACTATCTAAACTAATATTTAAATCATCTAAACCCGCGTCTTTTAACTGCTGAGCATATTTAGCCAAATAGTGTCCATTGGTGGTCATTGAAACCCGCTTTAAACCTAACACTTTCAAAGCTTGTAAATCACGAACAAAGTGAACAATACCTTGACGCATTAATGGTTCGCCACCCGTAATACGGATACTTTCAATACCTTGCTGCACCATAAAATGGCAAAATTGAAAAAGTGCTTCAAAACTAAGCAGGTCTTGTTTGTTTAGCCATTCTGGATGTTCAGGCATGCAATATACACACTTAAAATTGCAGCGATCCGTTACCGAAATACGTAACTTCCGCTTGATGCGCCCATATTGATCTTGCAGAAGCATTGGCGCAGTTTCAGAGTGATATTGTTTCATCATTTGCACTCATGTCGAGAACAGTTCAAATATTGCGGGCACTTTTTATGGGCGATTAAAATAATAAATTGCTCTTCAATAGTGCTCTGCTGTTTATGCAAAATTTGTTCCAATTCTAATTATCATCCATAACTTTTTGGGCATCAGCTAGATTAATCGCCGTACTATTTTCAACTTAAATTTTAAAGCTGTATCAAATGAGTGCGGCGTTAATCTCTGAAATACCCTACATTATTTCTAGCATTTTTCTAAACGGATGGGTACATATTTATGGTACGGGGTTTTGGACAACGGATCACAATGTTCAGCAGACACCAGAAGATTTAATTGTGGTCCTATCGGCTCTCCACCTTGAAAGCGCATGCCATAGCCATGTGGAAGAGAAACAACACCTTTTCTCATACCTTCATCAAAATCTACGGTGACCTGAATTTCTCCGTGTTGTGAGATACATTTGAGTTGATCTCCTACTGCTACATTCAAGTTTGTCGCATCTTCAGGATGAATTCGCAAAGCCCCTTCTGCATCTACTTTTCGCCATGCAGGGTCGCGGTAAATTTGATTGGCGTTATAACTACGACGTTCACCTGACAACAGGATGAAAGGAAACTCTTCAATACTAAATTGATGATTTTTTAAATTTGCCAACTCATTTAACATTTCGGGAATAGCCAGACGTATTTTTTTGTCTTTATAGGCAATCAGCTTCCAAACTTCTTCATATTCATGTTGCGACAACACCACGCCTGACCTCTGCTTTAATATTTGATCAAACAAGCGAACACCTAAGGTTAAAGGATTACCTTTATAGCCCGCACGGCGAACAGCTTTTGTATGTAAAACAGCATATTGAATAGACAGAGGTAATAAAAATGCAACTGAAGCAGCTGAGTTTTCTAAATGTTTACCTAAAGTGCGATAGAGGATTGAAGCTGCAAAAGGAATATATTTTTTATGCCGAGCGAAGGTCACGCCTAAAGCCGACAGATAAGGTAAATATGCTGTTTTTTTCGAGTCGATTGCAGCTATTTTTTCTAACAATGGAAAGCTTTTAGGAATAACCTGCATAGCCTCAAGCAACCGCGTGTAAATTTCCGCTTCGGGTAAAGTATTGCTTTGAGCCGTGAATACAGGATGTCTTAAATGAAAACCATTTTTAGGAAACTCAAGATTAAAACCTGTAAATTCCCATTTTTCAAACTGAGTATGTGCAGGCAAAATATAATCTGCCAACCTAGCCGTTTCCGTCATGGCAACATCGACCACGACCAATAAATCTAACGCCTTAAATGCCTTTTCATAGGCAGGTGTATCGGGGTAAGTTATTAAAGGATTACAGCTATCTACAAAAATTGCGCGAATTCGTTTTTCACCTGCTTTTAATACTTCATCCGGCAAAATATTTGGTGGGAAAAATCCGGAAATCGGGAACATTTTATGGTAAACACTACGTCGATATTTCGGCTTTCTTTCATCGGTATCACTTAAAATTGGAATAAACATGGTATGCAAATTATTGGTACCTTGTTTTCCAAAGTGACCAGTCACTAAATACAGTAGTTTTTCTAAATATCCGTTTAATGTTGTATTTAAAGTATGCTGAATACCTAAATCGATACGCAGACAGCCTCTTTTAGCCTTGGCAAAATCTCTAGTCACTTGATAAATCAAATCGACTGGTACATCTGCTTTGGCAATATATTCTTCAATCGGGACACGGTTAAAAGCTGTTTTTACCTCTTCAAAGCCATGCGTATGCTGCTCAATAAACTGCACATCATAAAGTTGTTCTTTAATAATAATGGCAATCATGGCCGACATTAAAAAAGCATCCGTTCCAGGCTTTAATTGCACGTGGATATCTGCTTGTTTGGCTGTTTCGGTAACGCGCGGGTCAAATACCACCATAGTCCGGTTAGGGTCTTTTTTAATATGCTTTAGCGTGTCTCGTGCATTTGGAATCCCATGTGCTTGAAATGGATTTGTACCAATGAACAGAACGTAGTCCGCGTATTCAACATCTTCGGTGGTATGGCAGGCCTGACTTCCAAATAAACGTCCATTTAGCCAGAAATCACCCGTTTTTTCTTGAGCAAGAGAGTTGTATGCGTAATAACTTTTCATGGCTAGTAAAAGTTGACGCCCATAAGCTGCACCGAGATGGTTACCTTGGCCACCGCCACCCACAGAAGCAAAAGCAGTACCGCCAAAATTATCTCGAATATGAACTAAACGCTCGGCAATTTCTTGTATAGCATTGTCCCAACTAATTTCTTGAAAAGAACCATCTGGCTGACGTTTTAACGGCGTAGTCAAGCGGTCTGCATGCTGCTGATAGTGTTGTAATCTTGCTGCCTTTTGACAAATGTAGCCTTGAGAGAAAGGATGCTCAGGGTTGCCTTTGATCTTGGTAAACTGATTATCCTTAATTTCGACACTTAACCCGCAATTTCTTGAACACAAAATACATGCGGTAACATCTGTTGTATTTTGCTTCATTGCTTCTACCATTCCTATTGACTCCTTTATTTTTATACATTTCACTGGAATGAAATATCAAGTTCCAAAATAGAACTTATAAAATAAATAGTCAAGAAGTCAAAAAATTAAAAACCGTTTATTCCATGCAATCAATATGAATTTTAAATTTATGATGAACACTTAGCTTGTTGTAAAAATCTCTTTAAACGCTTTGATTTGCTTATATTGTTGAAGTTCATCCAACGAATTGATGCTATGAAAAAATAAGTTTTGTTTCTGAAATACGGCAACTTGTGCATGCAACAATTTAAAGCATTCCTTCAAACTCAATTGTTGTTTTTCAATTTGCTGGGCTATGGTTGCCAGACTTTCGCGTTTTAATAAACAAAATGGATACAGCGCATCCCCATTGATTGAAACATAGGCCGCTTGAGCTTGTTTATTTTTGCGTATCGCATGATGTAATTTTGCAACAACTTGCGTAGGTACATAAGTCACATCACAAGGAATGAACAAAACATAATCTGCCTCAACATTCGACCATGCACTTTTCATTCCCATAAGCGGGCCTAAAAAACCTGATGCATCATCTTGATAACAACGAATATCAGGTACGATACTCTGATAAATTGAATAGTCACGATGACTATTGACCCAAATTTCAGACACCGATAATTTTAATTTTTGATGAATTTTAAAAAGTTGTGTTTCACCATCAAATTGCTGCAACAACTTATTTAAACCGTTCATACGGCGGGCCTGTCCACCCGCCAGAATGACTAGATCAGTTACGGGATATCCCTTATTCACACTTCCACCTCCTGTTGGCAAGCTTTAATCAAGCCACGGATTTCAGGTAAACATGAACCACAGTTTCCTCCTGCTTTTAAACAAGCAGTGACTTGTTTTTCATGTGTAATATTTTGAGTTTTTATCGCTTCGATAATTTTGTTCTTACCCACTTTAAAACAACTACATACTAAAGGCCCATCATTATTTGTAGCAGACATTGGCATGCCAGCCAGTAACGCTTTTCGGTGTAATGCACTTAAACGTTCACGCTTAAATAGACTTGCCACCCAGTCACGGTCTGGCAATAAATCTGCTGGTGCAATATATAAACTTGCAATTACGATGCCATCTTTCAAAATAATGCTGTGGCTGAGTTGAGAAGAAATATCTTCTATGCTTAACCATTCAAAAGTTTCATCTGCAAATGGTAAAAAGCTTTTCAGGTTCTTTTGAGTATCATGAAAAGTTTGGCGATCTGCAAGTTCATAGCGGTTGGTTTTTACCATTTTGACCTTGGTCCACCATGCACAGTGATGTAGCGATTCTTGAATATGTGAGTCGAAACCTTCACGGATATATAACACGCCTTGCCATGCTGTATAAAACGGTTGAATGGTGACAGGTGTATGCTTAAATTCAGGCTCGCCCGAAATTGCATCAACTTCAGGATTGACGACTTTACCAATACGGGCATCGGAGGCAACTTGTTCAGTCCAGTGAATAGGTGCGAAAATTTGCCCACGACGTACACCCGATGAGAATGTCACACGCAGAACACAACTGCCCCATTTCGAACGGACTTCACCCAAGCCTTGATCACGTACACCAAACTTTAATGCATCGCTTGGATGTATCTCACAGAATGGTTCCGCACGGTGACTCGTCAAGTTTGCTGACAAGCCAGTACGGGTCATGGTATGCCACTGATCACGAATACGCCCCGTATTCAAAATGAGTGGATAGTCTTCTGAAACTGCATGAACTGGATCAATTGCAACGGTTGGAATCAGTTTTGCCTTTGCATTTTTATGGCTAAACTGGCCCTTACTAAACAGTTGTTGAACCTTTTTAATGTCTTGGTTTTTGTTCCATACTGGCCATTGAATCGGTTCTAAAGCATCATATTCGGCTACAGTTAGGTCCGTTAAACCTTTCAGGTTGAAATAACGGAATGTATTACTTTCTTCACGTGCATCAATATCTACATTATCTTGTGCAGATAGTGCGGCATGCTCATTAAAAATGTCACTTGCATCCGCAAAGTCAAAACCATTAAAGCCTAATTTTTTCGCAACTTGGCTGACTGACCACCAATCTGCTTTTGCTTCACCCGGAGCAGGTAAAAAAGCTCGTTGACGTGAAATACGGCGTTCAGAGTTAGTTACTGTACCGTCTTTTTCTCCCCAACCTAAGGCAGGAAGCAAAATATCAGCATATGCTGTCGTATCAGTATCTGCACAAATATCTGACACCACGACCAACTCACATTTTTCTAATGCACGTTTTACTTGGTCTGCATCAGGCAAACTTACAACAGGATTGGTTGCCATAATCCAGATTGCTTTAATTTTTCCAGCTTCAACAGCACGGAACAGATCAACTGCTTTTAAACCAGCTTGATTAGCAATAAATGGGCTATCCCAAAAGGTTTGAACCACTTTTTGATGCAGTGGGTTATCTAAATCCATGTGAGCTGCCAGCATATTTGCCAAACCACCCACTTCACGACCACCCATCGCATTGGGTTGCCCTGTCATTGAAAATGGTGCTGCACCCAGTTTGCCAATTTTTCCAGTGAGTAAATGACAGTTAATAATACTATTGGCTTTATTTACACCCTGACTTGACTGATTTACACCCATTGAAAATAGTGTTACCACTTTTTCAGTTTGAGCGAATTTCTCAAAGAACTGCTGCAATTTGTCTAAAGAGATGCCGCTACGTTTTGCAACGTATGCAATATCCATTTCTGGTTGACTGCTTGCCAAAACTTCTTGTAAGCCTTCGGTGTAAGCGTCGACAAAAGCTTGATCGACATGACCATTTTGATATAGATATTGAAATAGACCATTAAACAAGGCGACATCTTGGCCCGGTAAAATCGGCAAGTGCAAATCGGCTTGTTCACAGGTACTGGTAAAGCGTGGGTCAATCACCACCACAAACATATCTGGGTTTTGGCTCTTTGCCTGCATAATCCGTTGATAAAGTACCGGATGACACCATGCAGTATTGGAACCCACCAATACCACCATATCTGCATGTTCAAAATCTTCATAGCTTGCTGGTACAAGATCTTCACCAAAGCTACGTTTATGTCCAGCTACTGCTGATGACATACATAACCTTGAGTTGGTGTCGATGTTCGCTGTACCTAAATAGCCTTTTACAAACTTGTTAACAACATAATAGTCTTCGGTAAGCAACTGTCCTGAAACATAAAAGGCGATGCTGTCACGGCCATATTTGTCGATACATGACTGAAATTTATCGGCAATCTTATCGATTGCATCGTCCCATGTAGTTACAGTCCGTTGAGACTTACGCCCCATCATTGGCTGTAAAACACGTGTTTCTAACCCCAATGTGTCCGCAAGACGGCTACCTTTAATGCATAAGCGTCCAAAATTGGAAGGATGCTCTGCATCCCCCTCAACTTGAACTAGAGGCCCTTGAGGATTTTGTTGAACGTGTACACTGACACCGCAACCAACACCACAATATGGACATGTTGTTTTAGTTGTTTTTGCAACATGATCGGAGCTATCGATTTCAACGCTTGGAATACTGTTCATAACTGCTCCTTTCCCTATTTAGCCTGCATTTTTTAATGCAAAATCTCGACCAAACAACAGTTTATTTCTGAATAACGAAACAGGGGTTTGATCTGCAATTAACTCTGCATACCACATGCCATCTTCAGTATCACCAAACAAAACTGCACCAATCACTTTATCGCTTTGAATAATAATGCGTTTGTAAATCTGGCGTTTTTCATCGTTCAGGATAATATCTTCATAATCATCTTTAGGTTCAAAATTACCCGCAGAGAATACATCGACACCACTGACTTTTAATTGAGTCGGTACAGTCGGCGCCTTAAAGGTCAAGCTACCGTGCTCAGCCAAGTGCGTCGCACAGATAAAAGCTTGGCCCCATAATGGTTCAACCAAACCAAAGGTCTGTCCACGGTGTTCAATACACTCACCCACCGCGTAAATACTTGGGTCAAAGGTTTGCATGGTGTCATTCACCAATACCCCGCGGTTACAACGTAAACCTGCACTTTGCGCCAAGCTAATATTTGGTCTGATTCCCACTGCAAAAACCACAAGGTCTGCATCTAAAACAGTACCGTCTTTTAGTCGAATTTGTTTTACATGACCATTTTCATCACCCACCAATGCTTCTGTATTGGCTTCGGTAATAATATTAATGCCCTTTTGTTCAATGCTGTGACGCAGTAACTGACTCGCACGGCCGTCGAGTTGACGCTCCATAATACGGTCCATCAAATGCAGCACGGTCACATTCATACCGCGTTGTTTTAAACCGTAAGCTGCTTCCAAACCGAGTAAACCACCGCCAATCACCACTGCATTGGTTTTTGAACCGCAGTATTCAATCATGGTGTTAACATCATAAATATCACGGAAAGTTAAAACGCCCTTTAAATCTATTCCTTGAACTGGAGGAATAAATGGCGCCGAACCGGTTGCCAAGATCAAACGGTCATAATCAACCGTCTGACCTTTTTCGGTGTAAACCACTTTACGTGGACGATCAATTTTTACGGCCTTGTCACCAGCAATAAACTTGATGCCTTTGTCGCTATACCACTTTGGTGGGTGCAGCATAATGTCTTCAATGGTTTTTTCACCCGATAAAACCGGAGATAACATAATACGGTTGTAGTTACCCCAAGGTTCTTCACCAATGACCGTGACTTCATAACGATCTGGCGCCATGTCGAGTAAATCTTCTAGGCAACGCATACCTGCTAAGCCATTGCCAATCAGTACCAATTTCAGTTTGTCTTGAGAGACACCTGTATTGGTAATATAAGTTTTTTGTGGCACGGGGTTGATCAAAACACGACCATCAACAATTTTGCTTGGATAAACTGAAAGTTTTTGATCTTTATCCTCTAAACAGCGACCAGTTGCCAAACTAAAGTGTTGTTTATAAATCGGTGATGCAATCACACGTTCGCCTTGTAAATCACCAATAATGCCGCGGCTCATGACATTTGCTTGGCTAAACGGATCTTTATTGCTTAACACATAAACGCGTTTTTCATGTCCAACTCTAAAGATTGCAACTGCTTGATCACCCACTAGCGCGCCCGCGCCAGTGTTTGGGGTTAAATCATCTAGTGCACACACATCAATCCATTGATCATCAGGAAGCATATTTTTGTCTTGTACAATATTCATAGAAATTCTCCTTCTTATGCTTCAACCATTGGAATACGGTCTTCTGAACGCTCAACGTCTGATAATGGTCGGATTTGACCACGTTCAGTGGTAAATTGGATGTGTGGATCGGCCTGTTCACTCGCGCCTGCATTGATATAAGTCTGGAAGCGTTTACGGACTTCAGGGTTTTCTACCGCAGTACGCCATTCATCTTGGTAGGTTCCAATGATGTGTTCCATACGGCGCTCAAGCTCAGCAGCTAAACCAAGAGAGTCATCAACAACTACAGATTTAAGGTAATCTAGCCCGCCTTCCATGTTGTCACGCCACACACTGGTACGTTGTAAACGGTCTGCGGTTTGGATGTAGAACATATAGAAACGGTCGATATAACGGATAAGCGTTGTTTTATCGAGGTCAGATGCAAGCAATTCTGCATGGCGCGGTTTCATACCACCGTTACCACAAACATAAAGGTTCCAACCTTTTTCAGTCGCGATAATACCCACGTCTTTACCTTGCGCTTCCGCACACTCACGTGTACAGCCAGACACCGCCATTTTTAACTTATGTGGTGAACGTAAACCTTTGTAGCGGTTTTCAAGCTCAATCGCTAAACCAACCGAGTTGTCTACACCGTAACGGCACCAAGTGCTACCGACACAAGATTTCACAGTACGTAATGACTTACCGTAGGCATGACCCGACTCAAAGCCGGCAGCATTCAACTCTTCCCAAATGAATGGAAGCTCGTGAACTTGTGCACCGAACATGTCAACACGTTGACCACCAGTAATTTTGGTATAAAGGTTATATTTTTTCGCGATTTGACCAATAGCAATCAAACCATCAGGAGTCACTTCACCGCCTGCCATACGTGGTACAACCGAGTAAGAACCATCTTTTTGAATGTTACCCAAGTAGTAGTCGTTACTGTCTTGTAGACCAGCATGGCTTGGCTCAAGTACGAAATCATTCCAGCAAGAAGCCAAGATGTTTGCCGCAGTCGGTTTACAAATATCACAACCCAAACCGTGGCCATGCTGGTGAATCAAATCATCAAAAGTTTTGATTTCATTAACACGAACCAAGTGATGTAACTCTTGACGTGAGTACGGGAAATGTTCGCAAATGTGGTTGTTAACGGTTACACCTTGACGTTGTAACTCTGACTTTAAAACTTGAGTCACTAATGGTGCACAACCACCACATGCAGTTGCTGCTTTGGTGCATTTCTTTAATGCACCTAAAGAAGTCGAACCATCACTAATTGCTTGGCAGATGTCCGCTTTTGATACGTTGTTACATGAACAGATGGTTGCGCTGTCTGGCAGTAAATCTACACCGCTACCACCAGATTTACCTGCTGATTGTTCAAAGCCCGGCATGATTAAACTTTCAGGTACTTCTGGTAACGCCAGACCATTCAGCATCATTTGTAAAAGGTCGTTATATTCTTTGGCATCGCCGACCAAAACTGCACCAAGCAATTTAGTTTTGTCCGCATTTACAACAATCTTTTTATAAACCAGTGCATGCTCATCTGCATAGAAGTAGCTTAATGCGCCTGGAGTCATGGCATGTGCATCACCAACAGAGGCAACATCAACACCCATCAACTTCAACTTGGTGCTCATGTCCGCGCCAGCGAAAGTGTTACATTCTTCATCTGAGATGTGCTTTGCTGCAATACGTGCCATGTCATAGCCCGGTGCAACCAAGCCATAGATTTTGTTTTGCCAAAGCGCACATTCACCAATTGCGTAAATGTTGTTATCTGAGGTTTGACAGTAATCATTAATCACGATACCGCCACGTTCACCAATCGCCAGACCACTATTACGCGCGAGTTCATCACGTGGGCGGATGCCTGCCGAGAATAAAATGATATCTGCTTCAAGTTCACTACCATCAGCAAACTTCATGACATGTGTCGTGTTATCGCCGCATTCAATGCATTGAGTCGCTTTTTGCGTATGAACTTTTACGCCAAGATCTTCAATTTTTCGGCGTAAGACTTTGCCACCCAAGTCATCAATTTGAACTGCCATCAAACGTGGCGCAAACTCAACAACATGTGTTTCCAATTCTAAGTCACGTAAAGCTTTAGCAGCTTCAAGACCAAGCAAACCACCACCAATGACTACGCCTGTTTTAGCATTTAGACTCGCTGCACGAATCGCATCTAAGTCTTCAATGGTACGGTAAACAAAACAGTTTTCGCGATCATTACCCGGAATGGGTGGAACAAAGGCATAAGAACCCGTTGCCAACACCAATTTGTCATAGCTAATCACATCGCCATGGTTGGTTGTTACGGTTTGTGCAGCCATATCAATTGCAGTTGCTTTTGTATTTAGACGTAAGTCAATGCCATGTGCATCGGCAAAGTCAAAACGCGCCAAAGATAAATCTTTTGCCGATTTCCCTGAGAAATATTCAGTTAAATGTACGCGGTCATACGCGATACGAGGTTCTTCCGCGAGGATAGTGATTTCTAGTTCATCATCTGCTTTTTCTAAAATGGCTTCGATGAATTTGTGGCCCACCATACCATGACCAATCATTACCAATTTCATAGTGTTTCTCCTCAAATCACGTTGCTTTTAAGCTGCGTTATTCCGTTCTCAAATAGACGTTGTTCTTTTGCTTTGTGCTCTACCGAGAAGCGAATCAAGCTCACAAAGCGTATAGCTGCTTGAAACCATTTTTTTTCACTCGTTGACGACACCCAATGCACAGCAAAGTCATAAAAAGAAATAAAAAAAGCGAGCCCCCTCATAGAGAAGGCTCGCATCGCTGAAACTGAAAAATTAAATAATTCAGATGTAACTTTTTTATGCAATAAAAATAAAGACATGACCTTCACTCCGACTGAACGTAACTTCTTTGTGTGTACGGTTGCACTCACAAACTCGATCAGAACGGACATCGTTGGCCGTCTTTAAAACTCATGGTCGTCTTCGACCTGTAATTAAGTAAGCACTTTGCATGCCAATATTTTAAATATTTAAGCTAATAATATTTTTTATATTTAATTTCATATAGATATAAATTTTCAATAGGTAAGTAAAGAAACAAACCTGATTTCGCCTGCTCTATCACTGCACACTTATATGGTTTAAATAAAAATACGCCTTGCTACAAAATGAACCGTATTTTTGCACCAAAATTGATCAGACCGATCATTTAACATGCTAAAGTGCCATTAAATATTGATTTTTTCTTTAGTTTTCTATGGCACTAATCTTGCTTTAAAAACTGATAACAAAAACGCGTCGTATTGGCGCATTTTCTTAGCCTGATTTTCTGAACTTATGCCAAAACTCAAAATAGCCCTTATTGATGATGATCATGCGCGAGCCGACTATATAAGAAAAAGTCTGCTTGAAAATGATTTTGAAGTGGTCGCCTGCCTTACTTTGGACCATTTGAATATCTTTCGCATAGAACATTTACAAGCTGATGTGATCTTGCTTGATATGGATCATCCTCACCGTGACATTATTGAAAGCTGTGTCAGTAGCTATGACCTGCCTACCGTACTGTTCACCAAAAATTCAGATAAAGACACAATCAAACAAGCCATCGATGCAGGAGTAACTGCTTATATTGTCGATGGCATCGATCCTGCCCGCTTACATACCATTTTAGAAATCTCAATTGAGCAATATAAAAAACACAAAAAACTCGAAGGTGACTTAAAAGAAGCTCAAACCAAACTCGCTGACCGCAAAGATGTTGAAAAAGCCAAAGTTTTACTGATGCAACTCCATGGCCTTCCTGAAGATACAGCATTTCAGCTCCTCAGAAAAAATGCCATGAGCCACCGTATTACAATTGGAGAAATGGCACGGCGTTTACTTGACGCCCAAAAATTACTTGGCAATCAACTAAAGGATGAATAAATGAGCACATTAGAAAAGACTCAATTACAACTCGGCTATATTCCTTTGCTTGATTGTCTTGCGTTGCTTTGGGCTAAACAACAAGGCTTCTTTGAAGATGTAGGTTTAGACGTTACATTAGTTAAAGAAGCATCTTGGGCAAGTCTTCGCGATCGTCTTGCTTTTGGTTTATTAGATGCAGCCCACTGCTTATCTGCAATGTTACCTGCGGCTGCAGTCGGGTCAGATCAAATTGGTACGCCGCTACAAACTTCACTTGTTTTGAGTGAAAATCGTGCATTTATCAGCTTAAGCCAGAAATTAACGCATCAACTTAAACTTCAAGAAAATGATACGGCTCAAGTAACGGCTCAAAAAGTAGCGGATTATCTTGAACAAGATCATTCCATTTCTTTAGCTCATGTGTTTAAACACTCCATTCATCATTATTGTTTAAGAGAATGGTTAGCTCTAGCAAACCCAAAACTCGCTCAATCAATCCAGCTCAAAACCTTACCACCACCGTATATGGTCGAAGCACTAGATAAACATGTGATAGATGGTTTTTGTGTAGGTGAACCTTGGAATACTCAAGGCGAGCTTCTTGGTTTAAGCAAAATGATCTGTTCAAGTCAGAACGTTATTCCTACTGTGGCTGATAAAGTTTTAGCCGTAACACAGGAATGGGCTGAACAACATCCACAAACATTAATTGCACTCACTGCTGCAATTATGAAAGCTCAACAAGAATTGAGTGAACTAGAAGACTTTGCTCCAATTTTAAAATTATTGGTCGAGTCTGGAATTGTTCGTTTTCATTGCTCAGAAGAGGTGCATGTCGACAAATACTACATGATTCAAGATATTGTGCGTCATTTGGTAAAAGAAAGCGCACTTCCAAAAGTAGAAGATTTTTATTGGCTCTTCCAACAAATGCAAAAGTGGGATGACCTTCAGTTAGAGCAAGCTCAAATCAATACATTGAGTCATCAATGTATTAACCTTGAGGCTTATAATCAAGCTAGACAACGTTTATAACTTCTAGCATTTTCAATTAATCAGTCATAAAAAAAGCTGTCTTTTATAAAAAAGACAGCTTGAAAGACCCATAAGACAAAATGCGAAACACACATTACTATACTTTCTAGACTCAATTGATCCATTCAAAATATAGCGCTTATAGAACTCATCATAGCCATCTAAACTTATCATTTTCAGACATTTTCATATCAATAACTGCCACTTGATCAATTTCGTTCTACCATTCTTATAATTTAAACAAGCAGTGCAAATTGCACTTTCTGCCTATCATTCCTTCCTATAAAAATCTTAATAGACACAGAAAAAAAAGCATTCAAATTAGGTTAATCAGAATAGGTTTCCACTTTAATTTTTTAAAACACTTTTAGTTTGCAAAACCATATGCTCATTAAATTATTTTTTTAGCAAAAAGTAATTTCCTGCCTATCTACTTATATTTAAAAAGTTTATTAATTAACTCATCTATAAAATATAAACATTACGATTCAAATAATTACTTAAAAAAAATTAGTGAAAAATCCTATAAATACCCTTAATTTCATATTACAAACTGCAACAATCTTGTTACAAATAGTAATGATAATTTAATTAATAATCATTATCATTCACAACACATAAAAACCTGAGAAGATCTACCATGATCCATGAAAATATTCTCGACTGCATAGGTAAAACGCCACTATTACAATTATCAAGGCTATTCACGCATCAATCGATCTCAGTGATTGCGAAAATGGAATTGTTAAACCCAGGAGGAAGTATTAAAGACCGTCCAGCATTATTCATGTTACAGGAAGGTCTAAAATCTGGAGCAATTAATAAAGATAGCCATATTGTTGAAAGTTCTTCAGGGAACTTGGCCATCGCACTCGCAATGGCATGCAAAATATATGGGTTAAAATTTACTGCCGTTATTGACCCTAAAATTGCTTCAGCAAACTTACAAATGTTGAAGCTCTACAAAGCCAATATCCATATGGTCTCTGAGAAAGATCAAAATGGAGGCTATTTAAAAACCAGAATTGATACTGTAAAGCGACTATGTGAACAATTACCAAATGCTGTATGGATTAATCAATACGCAAATCCAAACAACTGGAAAAGCCACTATTTTGGTGAAGCAGAAGAAATCATAAATCAAATAGATCGCAAAATTGATTACCTCGTGATTGGAGCAAGTACCTCTGGCACGATTATGGGCGTATCCCGCCGCCTTAAAGAAAAGTTCCCCGAATTAAAAGTGATTGCAGTCGATATTGTCGGCTCTGTCTTGTTTGGTGGTACCTCTGGTCCACGCGAGATTCCGGGCATTGGTGCAAGTACTGTTCCCCCTCTACTCTCTCCCGATGAAATTGATGATGTCATTTATGTGGATGACTATGAATCGGCAGTCGGTTGCAGAGAACTTCTTGAACATGAAGGAATCTTTGCAGGCGGCTCAAGCGGCTCATCTATTTCAGCCATAAAAAAACTCATTCCAACCATTCCTGAAGGTTCATGTGTCTTAACGCTGCTGCCTGATCGCGGCGATCGTTATCTAGATCTCGTTTATGCAGATGAGTGGTTCGAAATGATCAAAAAACGTCACTTCAATCGAAACTTACGACGTCAAGAAAACCTTACTTTACAAAATGTTGTTTAACCCTCTCCTTAGGAAATATTCATGAGCAATTTGGCTACCCTTCGTTACCTGAGTCAATCAGATTTATTAAATCTTGGCGCAAATCATAGCAATTCATTTATTGAAGCGATTACCGAAGGTTTAACCCTGCATGCAAATAAACAGTTTGTACAACCCTTAAAACCTTACCTCCGCTGGCAAGGTGCAGATCATATTGCTGACCGTATTATTGCAATGCCTTGTTATTTAGGCGGCAATGACCCGATTGCTGGAATCAAATGGATTGGCTCAAGACAACATAACCCTAAAAAATTCAATATTCCACGTGCCAGCGCGCTTATTGTTCTGAATGATTCAGAAACAAATTACCCAGTCGCAGTGATGGAAGGCAGCTTAATTAGCGCAATGCGAACTGCTGCAATTACTGGTGTTTCGATTAAATATCTAGCGAAAAAAGACTTTTCAGACATTACCGTGATTGGCTGCGGACCAATTGCTCAAATGCAGATTAAGACTGTACTTGAACAATACGCTCAAGTGAAAAAAATACATTTATTTGATGTGAACCCTGAAGCTGCCGAAAAACTCAAAGCATTGTTCTTATCAGAATATCCACATCTAGAAATTGAAATTCATGACAGTGCCAAGTCTGCGATTCAGCAAGCAGATGTGCTGATTACCTGTACCGTTTCAGATAAGCCTTACATCCCGTTTGAGTGGCTTAAAAAGGGCTGCTTTGTTTCCAATATTTCAATTATGGATATTGAACCTGAAGTGTTCTTAAAAGTTGACAAAGTGATTGTAGATGACTGGGACCAATCAAACCGAGAAAAGAAAGTCATCAACGTACTGGTTGAAGATGGCTTATTCAGCCGTGAAAAACTGCATGCCGAACTTGGCGACATCATTATTGGCCATAAAAATGGTCGCGAACATGAAGATGAAATCATTTTGCTTAACCCAATGGGCATGGCGATTGACGACATTGTTTGCGCTAAATGGTTCTTCAATGCCGCACAAGAACAAAACATTGGCACGGTTCTACCACTTTTATAAGAATAGGAATAACTAAAATGTTAGATCGGATTTACACAGCTCAACTACAAAAAACGATAGATGCCCTTTACATGGAGAATTATGGAAATTTTAGAGATCATATTTCCTATAAAAAGCCTTATTTGGCAATTACTCTAAATCATGCATCGGAACTCTATTTCAGCTGTTTAAAAGTAGATGGTGTAAATCCTTTCTGCGTTACTCAACCCGAAGTTTTGCTTCACAACCTCTTGAGTAATACGACTTCTAAAATTTCTATTTCTGAAGTTTTTACTTATTTAACAAAAGCATCTTGGTGGCCCTCACCTCATCATCAAAAGGCAATTGACTATTGGCTCGACAACTTAGTAACGGCTGAAAAAATCCCTCAAATTTTACAGTCAGCACTTTCATTTTCCTCACCTTTAATTACAAGTGAATTGCTCTCTCTAGTTGCTGATCGTCCATTTCATCCGTTCGCCCACTCAAAAGGTGAACTCGCACCACTCACAACTCAAAAAGAAATTGAAGTGTATTGGTGGGCTTTTAAGAAAGATGACGTGATCAACAATATGGATTCGATTCCTCATAAAGAGCTTCTGTTATCAGAAGCTGAGGACAATAATATTACTGAAAAAATGGCCGAGCTTTCAGATGACTACTTAGCCCTTCCTTTATTAGAGACTCAACATCACTATTTAAAATTTGAAGAAAATAAGTATGACGGTATTGACCTGAACCATGTCACGACAATTGGTTTACCGACCTCATCTTTAAGAACGCTTATTCATAACGCAAACCCTAATCTGCATTTAAAACTATCGACCAATGCCAAAACTTTAGGTGCGATCCGTTCTATGCCGGGACGTTATTTAATGAATGGGCATAGAGCATATGATTTTTTAAATGAAGTCATTAATGAAACGCCTTTATTAAAAAATCGTCTCTTTTTGAGTAATGAAACTCACTGGTGGGTACTGGGTAAACAAGAGCACATTGTAAAAAATTTAGGTGTAATCGGTTGCCAAGTCAGACATTTACCCGATTTTTGCCAAGATAAAGACGTCACCCCAATTACCATGTCAGCTTTAAGCTGTACTTATGTTGACCCTTGGGAAGCTTTAGGCGTTGAAGGTGATAAATGGACACTATTAAAAGATCTAAGTGTCCATTTTATTCAAACATTCTTAACGCTTTGGGCAAAAGGAATCATGCCTGAATGCCATGGGCAAAACACCATGGTGTGTTATGAAAATAATAAGTTCAAATGCTTTATTTTACGTGACCACGATACATTAAGAATATGTACGACAGCAATTGAAGAAAGTGGCTTCACACCTCCAACCTATACCATCGACACGAGTACGCCGAACAATCTTATCTTTACTAGAAATGAAGACTTATTTAATTACTTCATCACATTAGGGATTCAAATTAACCTCTACCCAATTGCTTTAGCTACCTTGAAATATACAGATCGTTCAGAAAGCGATTTCTGGGAAATGGTTCAAGACATTATTCAAGATTTTGTAGAAACCCAACCGATTTCAGAACAGACAAAATCCCAGATTCAAACCTATCTTTTCGACAATAAAACTTGGCCATTCAAACAGCTACTTACGCCTTTACTCGCTCAAGAAAGCGACTCAACAGGAATGCCAAGCAAAATAGGAACCACGCCAAACCCTTATCACAGCTTATCTGTTTCTAGCTATGAGACCATGGATATCTAAATCATGCGCTCATCTCGCCTAGATCATTTCATTATTTTGCTCTGCCAGTTTTTTTCCACTTTCGGGCTCATGGTGCTGATTCCGATCATGCCGCTTTATATGGAAAAACTGACGGCGCATATGAGTGCTCCCACTATCTGGGCAGGTTTGGCACTCGCAGCTCCGGCTATTGGCAGTTTATTTACAGCACCAATTGTTGGTCATTTAGCGGATACGTTTGGCCATAAAAAAGCCTTGTTACTTTCACTGGCTGGTTTTTGTATTTCAATACTGCTCATGGCGAGCGCACAGCATTTATTTGTATTTATTTTTGCGCGGATCTTACTCGGTTTTTGCGGTCTTTCAGTCATTTTAAATGCCTATGTTTCATATCTTTCTAATGAACAACAACGAGGTGCCGCTTTTGGACAACTACAAAGTAGTGTTGCGCTAGCTTGCCTGTGTGGTCCGGTACTCGGCGGTATATTTTTGGACCACTGGCGAGTTGAATTATTACTCAACGCTACTGCATTTATTGTAGTTACATTAATTGTGATCGCATCCTTTTTATTAGCCAATCCAGTTAAAACTGAGGCTGTAAAAACCAAAGAAAAATCTAAAATTCCAGACTTTTTTGATAGAACAATTTTTTCTTGGCTAAGTGCCGGCATCTTAGTGCAAGCCGGTGGGTTTGGTTTGGTGTCTTGCTTCGTTTTATACATTAGTGAAATAAGCCAAAATATTCACTCATCGTTATCTGCTGCAAGCTTAACGGGCACAATCCATGCGCTTTCATGGGGAGCGGCTTTTATTGCGGCAACCTATTGGGGAAAAAGAAATGATGATAAAGGAGATTCTTTTAATAACTTCGTTTATGCATCCTTAATTTGTGGCATCACGATTTTCGCGTTGGTATGGGTGTCCAATCTCTGGCTCATTCTCGTATTACGACTCATACAAGGTTTTTGCTTTGCAGCGCTTATTCCTTCGATCTTACACACGATTTCTCTAAAAGCTGGCACTCAAAGTCAAGGAAAAGTGATTGGCATTTCTAACAGTGCTTTTGTCTTAGGCCAACTTTTTGGTCCGATTACCATCACGTTTACCTACTCATTTTTCAATATTACAGCCGCATTAATCTGCACCTCTTTATTTTTTATCGGTGCGGGCTTAGTGGTGATTTTGAACAGATTCTTAATGGATACAATTTTAAAAGAGGCACAAGAATGAACTCAATTATTACAACCAATGCATGGTCTTATAAACTTTTCGAACAGTACCTGAATACTTTCTTTCGTGAACTTAAAGTAGATCTTGAAGAGCACATTATCTCAGCTCAAGATTCTCCTTTATTCACACAAGATGCAGAGCAGCCTAACTCAATCTATTTTTCTTACACATTTAATGCATCAAATACGATTGTTTACGGAGCAGTTCAACACTTCTCCACCACTGGCTACCATCGGTATCAGCGTGGCTTTGCTCTGCAAAACTTAAGCGACAATACATTTGACTCTCTAACTGATCCTAAAAAGTTAGTGAAGCTCATTACAGATGAGTTAAATAACCTATTCAAAGACAAAAACCAAAACAAGAACCTTTATTCCGATATTGCCAATAGTATCGAGAACACAAAATTCTTTTTAGAAAATAAACCATCCCTAACAACATCTAAAGAGCTGAGTGGTTTTCAAGCTACTGAACAAGGCATGTTATATGGACACCCTTTTCATGTGACCTCGAAAGCCAATTTAGGTTTTTCGAAAGAAGACATGAACAAGTATAGCCCAGAGTTAGGCGCAAGTTTTCAACTCCACTACTTTGCAGTTCATTCTTCTTTAATCGAAAAGCTTGTAAGCGAAGAGCAGCCATCTAATCGTATTGAAAACGAAGTTTTAGAAACTGCAAAAGAGCGTTTGCAAGAGAACTTAGCAAATTATGAGCTCATGCCGACCCATCCGTGGCAAGCCAATTTCTTGCTTCAACACTCGTCTTTAAAGAAACATTTAGACAGTCAAGAAATCATACATCTGGGTGCATTAGGCCAAACCGTATGGCCAACCTCCTCCGTTCGCACGGTGTGGTTACCTCAATCGAACCTATTCTTAAAGCTCTCAATTGATGTGCGAATTACCAGTTTCATTCGTAATAATCCAATGGATGAAATGGAACGAGCAATTGATGCAAGCAAAATTATTATTAATCACAAGATTAATGAGCAATATCCAGACCTTGTTATTCTGCCAGAGTTAGAGGCGAAAACAGTCAAAATTCCAGAGCTTGAGAGTTCATTTGGCATTATTTATAGAGCTGGACTTACACCTGATGTACTAGAAAATACCAGAATGCTCGGTGGCTTGGTCGAAGAAAACGAACATCATGAAATTCCTCTATTAAGCTTTATTCAGCAAGCTGCACCCAACCAAAATTTACAATCGAACGATGCTAAAGACTTTATTACTTTTTGGTGGAAACAGTACGTTAAAGTTTCACTTATTCCATTAGTTGAGTTGTTTGCAAATAAAGGCATTAGCGTAGAAGCCCATATGCAAAACAGTTTAATGGAATTTAAAAATGGCTATCCACATCGCCTTATTCTTCGAGATATGGAAGGCATTAGTATTGTTCCAGAAATGATAGAAGATGACTCATCTATTTCTGAAGATAGTACCGTTTGGTTCTCTCAAAAAGATGCTTGGACCTTTTTAAAATATTACCTCGTGATCAATCACATTGCGCATCTCATCAGTGCAATTGCGCGAGTTACGGTGATTGAAGAATCTGAACTTTGGGAAGCCACACGCCTTACGCTCACACAAGAAAAATTTACCGCCAAAGGCCAGCACTACCTCGATTTATTAATTAATTCACTCACACTACCAATCAAGGCAAATATGTTAAATACGCTCTACCACAGTGGTGGCAATCCAATCTGGATTGAAGTTGAAAACCCTATTTATAAATATCGCGGCGCAGAAGCCCTTTGCCCTCTTCAGCCGACACAGCAAGCCAACTATAAGACTCTTGCAGAAAATCGCGTGATGAGCCAATTATTAGAAGCGCTCATTTTTGAAAATACCTTTAAATATGAACTTTCTAAAGGTCAGATCAAGTTTTATATTTCAGATACAGTTTTCTATACATGCGCCGCTAAACGACATTTCAGCTTTAAACGAATTAAGTTAGATCCTTTAAGCCTAGTCCGTTCTGATATTACTTTGGGCGCTGAAACTCGCCCTAACTTAAAAATGCTACTTGCCGATCTAAAAAATATTATTGAAGCTGACCCAGTTAAATGGCAAAACTTTAATGATGAACTCAATTTAACTTACGTTAAACATGCGCAGACTTTAAGCCAAGCACCTGCTCAACCTTTAAGAACCCTGCCTTACCTAGAACAAGAAGCACGAATTACCAATGCACACCTATATCATCCGAGTTTTAAGTCTCGTATCGGCTTCGATTTAAAAGAAAACCAAAAATATGCACCTGAGCTTTCTGAAGGCTTTCCAGTCAAATGGGTCGCGACTCATAACAGTCTGTGTAAATTAGTTTTAAGCGAAACGATTAACTTAGAGCAGCTTTATAAACAGCATTTTTCAGAAAAAGATCTACAAGCAATTAGTGATCAATTAAAAGATAACAATGTAGATTTTCAGGAATATATCCTCACCCCAATTCATCCGTGGCAGTGGGATAAAATTATTGAATTATATTATCAAGATGCAATTAGCAACCAACTCATCATCCCGTTAGATATTGAAGGTCCAACTTATTTACCACAGCAATCGATCAGAACTTTATCGAATATTAGTGATATCTCAGCGCTTTCTCTCAAGTTGGCAATGAATTTGGTAAATACATCTACATCTCGTGTATTGGCACCGCATACCGTTCAAAATGCTGCAAAAATGAGTGACTGGCTTTATAAAATTGTCGAGCAAGACCATATTTTAGAAAAGCATCGCAAGCCTGTTATTTTAAGAGAGATTGCTGGACTTTCAGTTAAGCAGCAAATTGCTTTACCTGTTCAATACGGCGCACTCGCCTGCATTTGGCGCGAAAGTATTTACAGTTACTTAAAAGAAGGTGAATCGGCAACACCGGTAACTGGCCTCATGCAAGTCGACATTGACCAAAAGCCTCTAATTGATGAATGGATTCAAGAATACGGTATCGAGTTCTGGTTGGAAAAGTTACTCACCAATGCTTATTTACCTATCATGCATATTTTGTGGTGCCATGGCTTAGCTTTAGAGTCACATGCGCAAAATATGGTTCTGATTCATAAAAATGGCTTACCAGTTAAAGCTGCTTTGAAAGACTTCCACGATGGGATTCGTTTTAGTCGTCATCTTTTACGTGAGCCAGACCTTCTACCAAATTTACAAGATGCGCCAAAAGAGCATGCCAAAATTAACCCAAACTCATTCTTGGAAACCCATTCTCCAAATGAGTTAAGAGACTTTACTCAAGATGCGCTTTGGTTTGTAAATTTGGCAGAGTTAGCGATTTTCTTAAATGAGCATTATGACTTCGATGAAATCAAATTCTGGACCATGTTAAGAACCGTCATCAATCAGCACAAGGAAGCTCATCCAGAGTTTGCCGAGCGATATGAATTGTTCAACTTTACAGATGACACCATTGATATTGAACAATTAGCAAGCCGTCGTTTCCTTCCGGAAATTCGCCTAAGAGTACAAACCATACCAAACCCGCTAAGTCTCATTAAGGAAATTGAATATGAATAAATATTCGATTTCTTTTAAGAAACGAATAGCAAATGGCGAGACGCTCTACGGAATATTTTGTTCCGTAGTGTCTCCGATTAATGTCGAGCAACTGGCACTTGCGGGCTATGACTTTATTATTATCGACTTAGAACATACTTTATTTACCACGTCCCAAGTCGAGACCATGATTTTAGCCGCTAGAGCCATGAGTCTTGATGTTTTTGTCAGAGTGCCTTTAAACGCCAACCATTTAGTTCTACCTCTGCTTGATGCAGGGGTAACAGGCATTGTTTTTCCGCGTATTGAAAATGCCCAGCAGGCACGAGAAGCTGTGAATTATTGCCACTATATGCCGCTTGGGCAAAGAGGTCTTAACTCGACAAGATTAAATAGATATGGCATTGATGATTTAGCCAGTTTTGTTCAACAAGCGAAAAACGAGACGGTTGTGGTTGCCATGATTGAAAGCCTGGAAGGACTAGAACATCTTGATGAAATTTTAAAAGTTGACGGCATTGATATTATTCTTGAAGGTGCAGCCGACCTTTCTCAGTCTATGGGAATACCATGGGAAACCAGCCATCCGAAGGTCAAAGAAAAAGTCCAAAAGATGTATGTAAAGACAAAAATGAGCAATAAGTATTTCTGCGCAATTCCCCGAAAGCCAGAAGATATAACAGCTTGGAAACAACAATCTGTTCAGCTTTTTGTACTCGGTGATGACCGAAGCATTATTCGCCGTGCCCATCAAAATCATTTAAATACCTTCAAAGAAATCTGATCGCTATTCAATTTTTTGGGGGAATAAATACCTATTCCCCTAATTCATTGAATAAATTTCAAATATATTATTTTTTTAGCAATTAATAATGTTGTTAATTACAATGATTCTCATTTATAATTCGCTCAATTTAAAATCACTCTCAGGGCGAGAAAATGGGAAATAAGATAAAAAGTAATAAACTTTTTACAAGAAAGTCTGAAGTAAAAAATATCATTCCACTTCTTTCACTTAGTGGATTCATCTTTCTTTCAAACTCTGCTTTCGCGGTCTCACCCTCTGAGCCAACAGAAACAGAAAAAAAGCCCGAAGCACTTCCTACAATTACAATTTCCGCTTCACGTGCAGATGAACTCTCTACTTCTGCCAAGCAAGTCACCAAGCTAGATGAAAAACAAATTGAACTTTTAAGAAATGGTTCATCTGGAAGTATTGCGACTGTATTAGCAAAAGCTGTACCGGGCCTGTCTGACTCAAGCCGTACTATTACCGATTACGGTCAAACTTTGCGTGGTCGTAATGCCCTCATCTTGGTTGATGGCGTGCCGATGAACTTAACACGAGATACTTCACGCGGACTTTCCTCAATTGACCCAGAAAGTATTGCCAACATTGAAGTCATTCGAGGCAGTAATGCAATTTATGGCGGCGGTGCTGCCGGCGGTATTATTTCAATTACCACGAAAGCTGCGGGTGGCGAACCTACAGCAAACACTGTAGTTGGACTTCAAACACCTTTAACAAATTTCCGTTCTAATGCCCTAAGCGGAGATATTCATCAATATTTCACAGGCAGCTTTAACGCTTTTGATTATGCACTCGACTTTGGTTATCAACGTATTGGTAGTCCGTACGATGCAAGTGGTGATCGTGTTGCACCTGAACCAAGTCAGGGCGACCTTTATGATTCCGATGGCTACAGCGTAGGCGGTAAGCTTGGTTATCACATTGATGACAATCAATACCTACAATTCGCAGCAAACTACTATAATGCCGAGCAAGACTCAGATTATGCATCTGACCCAAGTGTAAAAAAAGCTCCAGTTGGAACTGTGCCAGCGAAAGCCATCAAAGGATTAAAGCTTAAAGACCAAAATAAAAATGAAAACCAAATATACAATTTAACCTATACCAATAAAGACTTATTGGGTAATAAGGTTGATGCTCAAATTTATTACCGCGACTTCTTTACCCGTTTTTCACCATTTGATGCTCGTGGAAATGCGAACCGTGGCAAACAAGTCGACCAGATTTATCAAGAAAATAATGTACTCGGTAGCCGCTTAACTGTTACAACACCACTTGAGTTTTTAGGCGATACATCATTGGTTTGGGGTGGTGACTTCAGCCGTGAAAAAAGCGAAATGCCTTTAGATATTTTTGACCCTCAAATTTATGATCAATCAGGTGGTCTAGAATTTGTAAAAACTGGCAAGCTCATTTATTTACCCGAACTCACCACGCAAAGTGTTGGCGGTTTTATACAGTTAAAACACCGCTTTAATGACCAATGGTCAGCTGAAGCAGGTACACGCTATGAAGACAGCTATGCGCAAATTGATAGTTTTGTTCCATTATCACAATTAGGTAAGACCAACCCTTACACTGTTCCAGGCGGAAAAGTGAAAGCTGATGCATGGTTATACAATGCTAATGTGACCTTTTCTCCAAATGATCAAAACTCGATCTATGCATCGTTTAACCAAGGTTTTCAGTTGCCTGATGTAGGTTTAATTATCCGTAATGCTGGTGAAGGTTTTAACCTTGGCTCATCATTTTTAGAACCTGTAAAAGTTGATAACTACGAACTGGGCTGGAAAGGTAATTTCAATAACTTCTCATCAAGTTTAGCGGTATTCCACTCAACATCTGATCTTGGGGCTGTGCAATCTTTCAACAATGGTCTGGTGCTTGCTAGAACAAAAGAAAAAGTAACTGGTGTTGAAGCAACTGTTGACTATCTTAATGATGCAAATGTTTGGGGAACTGGTGGTAGTGTAACGTGGATGAAGGGGCGCGAAACACCTCAAGGCAGTGATACAGACCGTGATATGACGGGCTTCCGTATACCGCCTTTAAAACTCACAGCTTACGTTTCTTATAGTCCAACAGAAACTTGGACCAACCGTCTACAAGCAACTTACTTCGGTTCAGAAGATTACCGCTTAAATGGTGTAAATGGTTTTGGTCGCTATGATGTGAAGTCTTACACAACAGCCGATTTAATCAGTAGCTTTGCGCTTAACAAGAAAGACACTGTGACGATTGGTTTAGAAAACATGTTTAATCGTAAGTACTACCCTCTCTATAGTCAATTATTAAGAACTAGCGATAACACTAGCCATTTAGTGGCAAATGGGGCAACGCTTAAAGTTTCTTATAGCCATAAATGGTAATTAAAATTACATAGTATGTGTCACAAAAAAGGAGATCTATTACGGTCTCCTTTTTTTATTTAAAAATTATTTAAGTCTTACCTTCTTTTCTTTATTGGCTTGAAGCCGACTGTCGGGACTACCCTAGCTTTCTAGCAGAAATTTTGTTAACTTGATTTTGTTACATATTCAAAATATAACTTTCTACCAACACTTTTCAACATCGTGTCTGTGAAACTCAATTTATGCATGTAGCTTTACCAATATTTTTAAGGGGAAATCATAATGGAAATCTCACATCGAGAAATTTATGCGCTTGTAGACATTAATAATTGTTATGTCAGCTGTGAGCGACTATTCAACCCCAAACTTATTGGTTTGCCTGTTGTAGTACTTTCTAATAACGATGGATGCGTTGTATCACGCAGCGAAGAAGCAAAAGACTTGGGTATAAAAATGGCAATCCCATGGTATCAAATTGAAAAAGAAGCTCTGCAAGCAGGCGTACACGTCTATTCAAGCAACTACACTTTATATGCCGAAATGTCACGTCGCTTTTTTTCAGTTTTAGGTGAATTTTTTTCCCCTGATGATTTAGAAGCTTATTCTATTGATGAATGCTTTATCCGTCTGACCCCTTATCTTCAATCTCTAGATATCCATTCTTATTGCGCCAAAGTCGTGAAAACCTTAGAAAAATGGTTAAGCTTACCTTGCTGTATTGGCATCGGCTATTCAAAAACTCAAGCTAAGTTAGCCAATCACTATGCAAAAAAAATTAAAAGCTTTAATGGGATTTGTAATTTTACCACCTTAGATCCCTTACTTCTTGAAGACCTCATGCAACACACTTCGGTCAAAGAAGTTTGGGGAGTTGGCTACCAATTGGTCAAACAATTACGAAGCTATGAAATTTATTCATGCCTAGACTTAACTTTTGCCAATGAACATCATCTAGCAAAAGCTTTTTCTGTGGTTATGGCACGTACCATTCGTGAGCTAAAAGGCCAATCCTGTATTCAACTTGATGATCCCGCTATTTCAACAAAACGAATTTTAGCATCACGCAGTTTTGCTCAAGCTTTATCCAGCCTTGAGATTATTAAACAAGCGCTTATCTTTCATCTCAACCGTGCTCACCGCCGTTTAATGAAACAAGAGCAACTCTGTGCCTGCATTCAAGTCATGCTTTATGAAAAAATAGATAAATCACCTTATAAAAAAGCCTCATCTCAAGCGATTGGCTTAAATTATGCAACAGATGATCTATGCATAATAACTAAAGCAGCAATGCAACAAATTGATGTTTTATATAAAGAAAATAAAAAATACATTAAGATTGGAGTTTTATTTTGTGGTTTGCATGCCCGTCAACATCACATTGATGATTTATGGCAACCTCTTGAGTTGATTCAGCAAAGACAACAACTCATGAAAACACTAAGTACAGTCCGTAATCGATTCGGTAGTCACTATTTACAAGTGGGCTATCATTCACGTAGCCCATCTTGGCATATGAAACAATGTCACCGTTCAAAAAACTATCTAACCCGATGGAATGAGCTACTTTTAATTGGAGAGAATTCTATGACCGTTACACAAAATACATGAACTGTTTTTGTCAATTCAGTTTAAAATAAGCTTCATTAAATTACTTGAAATTTTGTCATTTTTTAACATTGCTAAATCATCGCAAAATTCACAATATATAAGCCGAATTTGGTATACCCTTTCTGCGACAATTAAAACAAATTATAAAAAAATTGTAGAAACCTATGCCATAATAAGCAAACTTTGCAGACATCTTGCAAAGGATATTTGCAACTTTAGAGCTGGAGCAATCTGAATGAGTTCGACCATTTTGGTGATTCATGGACCGAATTTGAATTTGCTGGGAAAACGCGAACCAGAAGTATATGGTCATCTTACATTAGGTGATATTAACCAACAACTCGTTATCCAAGCTCAAAACGCTTCAATTACATTAGATACTTTTCAAAGCAATTGGGAAGGTGCCATTGTTGACCGTATTCATCAGGCACAAACCGAAGGCGTAAAACTTATTATTATTAATCCTGCGGCCCTCACCCATACTTCCGTTGCCCTACGCGATGCCCTACTCGGCGTTGCCATTCCATTTATTGAAGTACATTTGTCGAATGTTCATGCAAGAGAAGCATTCAGACATCATTCATATTTATCTGATAAAGCAATTGGCGTGATTTGTGGTCTAGGTGCAAAAGGCTATAGCTTTGCACTCGATTACGCTATTGAAAAAATTCAACCATCTAACCCAAACTAGTTTAGGAATAGTCGCCCATGGATATCCGCAAAATTAAGAAACTCATCGATTTAATGATTGAGTCTGACTTGCAAGCGATTGAAGTTAAAGAAGGTGATCAATCAATCGCTTTAACTCGCCGTAATCCAGTCGTTGCTGCGGCTGGTGTAGCACTTCCGGCAGCTTCTGTTGCAGAAGCACCAGTAGCAAAAACACCACGTGGAGCAGTTGAACCTTCTCCAATGGTTGGTGTGTTCTACGCTGCTCCAAGCCCAGGTGAAGCACCATTTGTTAAAGTAGGCCAAACTGTATCTGCTGGTGAAACTTTGGGTATTATTGAAGCAATGAAAATCATGAACCCAATTGAAGCAACTCAAAGTGGCGTGGTTGAAGAAATTTTAGTGAAAAATGGTGATGTTATCCAATTCGGTCAACCTTTATTCCGTTATCGCGCGTAATTACCTCGGGGACGTCTATGTTGCAAAAAGTTTTAATTGCAAACCGTGGTGAAATCGCTTTACGAATTACCCGGGCTTGCAAAACATTAGGAATCAAGACTGTTGGGATCTATTCAGATGCCGATAAGGACTTGATGCATTTACGTTTTGTTGATGAAGCAGTATGTATTGGTCCGGGTGCAAGTAGTGATAGCTATTTAAATATCCCGGCAATTATTACTGCTGCAGAAATTACCGGTGCCGATGCTATTCATCCCGGCTATGGTTTTCTTTCAGAAAATGCTGAATTTGCTGAAATTGTAGAAAGTTCAGGTTTTACTTTTATTGGCCCTCGCCCAGAACATATTCGCCTTATGGGGAATAAAGTTTCTGCGATTGTTGCCATGAAAAAAGCTGGTGTACCTACTGTACCTGGTTGCGACCATGCTGTGACCATCCACAATGCCTTGGCAGAAGCTAAAGAAATCGGCTTCCCGCTTATTGTTAAAGCGGCATCTGGTGGTGGCGGACGTGGTATGCGTATTGTTGAGCGTGTAGATACACTACTTGAATCAGTTCAAGCAGCACAACGCGATGCAGAAATGTGGTTTGGTGACGATACAGTTTACATGGAGCGTTTTTTACAGAAACCTCGCCATGTCGAAGTTCAAATTCTTGGTGATGGTAATGGTCATGCGATTCATTTATATGACCGCGACTGTTCATTACAACGTCGTCATCAAAAAGTGCTAGAAGAAGCGCCTGCCCCAAATCTACCAGAACAAGCTCGAGCTGATATTCTAGAAGCATGTGTTCATGCATGTCAGTTAATGCAATATCGCGGTGCTGGTACGTTTGAATTTTTATTTGAAGACGGTGAATTCTTCTTTATCGAAATGAACACTCGTGTTCAGGTAGAGCACCCTGTTACTGAAATGGTGACTGGTGTTGACATTATTGAACAACAGCTACGTATTGCAGGCGGCCTAGGACTAGAACTTCAACAAGAAGATATCAAAGTTCAAGGACATGCAATCGAATGTCGTATCAATGCTGAAGACCCAACAACTTTCTTACCTTCACCAGGTAAAATCGAAAGTTTCTATGCACCAGGCGGTGCTGGTATTCGTTTAGACTCTCATATCTATCCAGAATATAGCATTCCACCTTACTATGACTCTATGATTGCCAAATTGATTTCTCATGGTAAAGACCGTGAAACGTCAATTGCACGTATGCGTCAAGCTTTAGATGAAATGATCCTTACAGGAATTAAAACCAATATTCCTCTGCATAAAGATCTTATTTTGCAAGATAAGAGCTTCTGCTCTCAAGCAATGGACATCCATTACCTTGAAAAACACTTGCTAAAGCAATTGGAAGAAAAGAAGAAAGCTGAAACTGTATAATAAAAAAAGCCTCTTATAAATAAGAGGCTTTTTTTATATCTATTACTTTATGGTAGTACTCTACGCAAAGTCGCAAAACACTGTTCACCCTTAGCGGTTGAACAGAAGTTAATAGTATGATCATTTTTCCACTGTACAAAATATTGAGAAACATCACCTGTTTGATCTTGTTTCTGTCCAGAACAATCCATTTTATTATTATCAAATTTAATTTGCATGACCAAAGCAGCTAACTGCTCTTTAGGATCATCTGACGGTTGATATTCATATAAGCCATATGACCATTCTTGACCACTTTTGATCACTACATCATTACTACTACGGAAGTTATAATATTCCACACATTTCTTATTATTTGGAATTTCCATTCCCCATAATCCCATAATTTCAGGACGCGTAACAATACGTATAGCATTAGGATTACTTGCAGTCCGAACGGGTTGTTCGGCTGGCTGTTGAGTAGCCGTTTCTGCCACAGCTAAACCAGAACAAGCCCACAATAATCCAATAATATAAATATTTTTCATAGATTTATTAATCATTAAACGCATGAAGTTAAGTTAGCATATTTTTTGACAAAATCACGGGTTCATAACCATATAAAAACAATATTTTTCAACTGTAACGTGCTACAACAAGTCATCAAACAATTTTATATTTACTTGCTTTTTTCAATATAAATGCCTTGTTTTACATTATCTCAAGCTTATGCCGTTGAAGAATCGATGTGTTTAGGAAGCCACATTACAAAGCATAAACCTAAGAGCACAACCAAGCTGGCACACATAAAGATGAGCTCACCGGAAAAAATTTTCCAAAAATGCCCAGCCAGAACACTACCAAAAGCCACACCCAACCCCCACATGGTGCTGTAAAGAGCTTGTCCACGCCCTTGTTGTCCAGCCGAGAAATTTTGAAAAATAACTCGCATTGCAATTAAGTGAAATAGACCAAAACTAAAAGCATGCAAACACTGCGCAAAAATTTGACCAACAAAGTAATGCGAAAATAGTGCAACTAACATCCAACGTATACTCGTCACTAGCAAACATACAATCACCAAACTACGCCATGAAAAACGTTGAAAAACCTTTGGAGCAATTGAAAACATAAAAATTTCTGCAAAAACACCCATAGCCCATAAAAATCCAATTTCAGTCGTACTAAAATTCAAAGATTTCAGAAAATTACTATAAAAACTATAAAAAGGTGCATGTGAAAAAAGTAAAATAAATTCAATTATAAAAAATGCAGCTACTGTCGGGCGTTTAAGTACAGGAAGTAAAGGCTCCAACTGCTTTTGTGAGGTAGGTGCACCATCCGGTTCTCGAATTGTGAAAGACCAAATAAATGCCAATGAAGCAATAATTAATAATAAAATCGGAAGCATCGAAATAGGTACTATTTCTAGAAGTGCACCAATAACGAAAACGCCTACAATGAATCCAACAGATCCCCACTTACGAATTTTGCCATAGAGTTTAGCTTTTTGATCACCCAACCAAAATAAAGTAACTCCTTCAAATTGAGCTAAAATAGCATTTTGAAAGAAGCTAAAAATAAGCATGAGTAAAGCAATAGATTGAAAGGTATTTGGAACTATAAAAATAGCCAACCATATACATGATTCCATCCAAGTCGCCAAACGTACTAGTAGCATTCTTTTACCAGATTTGTCAGCAATCCACCCCCAAACTAAAGGCGCAAAAAAACGCGTTACAATGGCAATTGATGATAAAATACCAATTTCTTGATAGTTAAACCCCTGATCTTGAAGATATAAGTTCCAATAAGGCATGAAAGTGCCAACAATTGAATAATAGAAAAAGTAGAATCCGCCGAGTCTAGTTTGGATTGTAAGTGGTTGCATTAAGTTGCTTTATCTTGAATTTTCAAATAGTTAATTATAATTAAAGTTGCATCCATTTGTACTGATATGCTGTATTTTGCACTTCACTAATCTACAAATCAGTCTACAAATTTAATTTCCAATCAATTTAAAAAAATTTGTAGACTGCATGCTTTTTAAGCAGAAACTACTCATCAAATTACTAATCGTCGCAATTCTATCATTTCGATTAGAACGTAAATGAATTATTGTTGACAGAAATAATAAAAACCCTCTAAAGAGAGCTTTAGTTTTTTATACCATTTAGAAAAGTTGAAACCGCCATCTCAACACGTTCATCTATTTGGCTATCAGAAACTATTTCACCAGATATAATTTTGAATTGTAGATCTGAGATGAGCATATCGCAAAATAAAGCACCCATGACTTTCGGTTTTGAAACTTTTATCTCCCCAACTTCAGCTCTTCTCATTAAAAGATCTGCGGCTAAAGTATATGCGCTAACTGGGCCTAATTGTACGAATGTCTTTGCAAACTCGGGATAACGAGTCGCTTCGGAAAGTACCAGTTTCTGTAAAGCAATTACGCGTGAAGATAAAAGTACTGATAAAAATATTCTTCCAAAAGAAGTGAGAGCTTGCTCAATAGAACCACCTTCTATAGGCAAAGCTTTTAGTGGATCAAGTACTTGCTGGCATACATCAGCAATCACACTCCTAAAAAGCCCTTCTTTATCTCCAAACTGAGCATATAGGTCCCTTTTAGATCCGCCTATCTTAGAAATAATTGCATTAATAGAGACTCTTGAATAACCATGCTCCAGAAACATATCACCTACTGTCTGAATTATAAGGCGATTTTTATTATCAATTTGCTTGGTTTTGATACTTTCACTTATCACAATTCTTTCCTACAAAATAAAAGGCGTGCCATGGCTATTGACATTACCATATACAAAAGTATGATGGTAACAATCATTACCATCAACCCTGAACAGGAATTACCTTCTTATGGCATCCTTAATTCAAAATGCTTTAGCAAGTAATTACGCATTAGTTATTGGAAGAATAGTTTTATCTTCATTTTTTTTAATTGCTGGTATTTTTGGTGTTTTTAACTTTGATGCTGTTGTTAATGAAATGATTGGAGCGAATCTACCGCTTCCTCAATTATTTGCTTTTGCAACTATAGCTGTTCAACTTGTAGGATCAATTCTACTTATTTCAAATTTTGCAGGACTTACATGGTTAGGTGCAGGAATACTTGCCGTTTTCACTTTACTTTGTATTCCTGTTGGACACCCCTTTTGGGAATTAGCTGAACCACAGAGAACTCAAGATTTCCAAATTGTTTTAGAACATATTGCTTTAACTGGAGGACTTCTCTTAGCAGCAATAGCCACCAAGAAATAAGTTTAGATAAAAAATATTAAAATCTTCTGTATTATATGAGTCCTATTTCCCGCAGGACTCATTACTTACTTATCATGTCTCTATCTTTACCTTGAAATGTACATTCTCAAAGCAGAATACACAGTAAGACTAGAACCTTCATAAGGAAACTCGGTTAGCAGCGGTCCAGCCATAGAAGAATTGTTCTTGTCGTGGATTATGCTCACAAATTTCAATATAGCGTTGACCTTGCATGATATTAAACACGTACCAGAGTCTTTTCACCCTCTTTACTACGTTTGGACAAGTACACTTTAAGGGCATTTATTGTTGCTGATCCATGAATCCCATCTACTGCAAGATCTCGCCAACCTGCTTTACCTTAGTTATTCAGTAAATTTAAAGCACGTTATAAAAGTGGTGTTACAAAGCCAGTACCACAGTTCCCATCGGTATCTAAAAGTTCTTCAGCAATAGCAGAAGAAGTAGAATCCACCGAGTCTAGTTCGGATTGTAAGTGGTTGGAACAAGTTGTAAACCTTGGTATTTTCAATAGGTTAAAATTCGAGATAGTTGTATATATCAAAGCACCCCAACCCTACAATTTTAACACTTTGTTTTCCAATACAAATAAATAATTTATTAATAACCAGTTTTGCCCTTAAAATCTTTTTTTATTGATAAGAAAGATTAAATAAAGATAAGAGAACTGTAATTTAATTTGTACAATGTGTTAACTTGTGTAAAAATACATTTAATATTCATAAGGTATTTATTCATCAGATGTTTTTTCTTATTTTTTTAATTTGTCTTTTTCTGTTTTTACTTATTCTAAAACAACATTACCGTTAATCACCTTTTTACATCTATCTTTTCTTTAAATGTTCAAATTAAGCTTAGCTTAAATATTAAATCTAAAACTCTTGGGTATTTGCATTACCAATCCAACTCCAGAAACTTACTCAATATCAAATTCCAACAGATCATTAATAAGTGACTGTAACAACTATAGTGTCTGAGTAGTTACCTGGAGTCGTTGAAATAGTTGTACCCTGCGGAATTTTTCCATAGACATTTGTACTTTGAGCATTCCCCGATCCCGTCTTAGATACGCCCCCAGCGCCTCCAATTGCGGTTACACCACCAGTTGTGTTCCATACCGTACTATAAGTCGAGTTCTGATATAGCTGATAAGGAATGTATTGACTACTACCATTTGTCATACGTCTAAAACTGCCAACAATACGGTTATTTCCATCCCCCAAATAAATGCTATATGGTGTTCCATTGTTACAAGTCGTATTCACTGCGCCTTGTGCTGTGTAATCACGAGTGGCTGTGCCAATATCATTAATATTGCCGAAATCTACATTTGAAGTTGAATCTAATTGACACAAACTTGGCATAACATAATTAGCAGTTATAGTGGCATTACCTGAGTCCCACCCGCCTCCACTATTTCCTTCACAAACAGTGCCAGAGCTTGCCTGCATATCCCAGAAAAGCTGAACCGTACCAGTATATGTACCTTTAGGGTACGCAATAAGAGAACCAGTGCGGGCTGGAACTTTTACATTTACAGAGTAACTAATAATATTATTTGAAGCGACTGTTCTCATTGGTCCATACCAAACATTAGAGGTCTGATTTGTGTTAGAAGAGCCTGCGCCGCCTACAGTTGCAGTAACCGTATAAGGCAATGAAACGCTATTATTAGCATTTGTGGTGCCGGTAAATACGGTTTTCATACACATATAAGCTGAAATTTCAGGAGTAGTACGCCCCCCAAGGCAGCTAATCGTGCCGGAAAAATTGATGTTTGCATCACTATTAATTGTGGCGGCCGTATAGGTATACGTACTATTAGTGGTTCCGGTTACCGTACAAGCCGCATGTGCAGAGCTAAAAAATGCATATAATATAAAAAACAGAACAGGTGCTAAAATATACTTTATGGCCAATGAAAACTTTTTACTATTCATCCAAAAACTATGGCTCGCAGTAGTTATTGACATACATAAGGCCCCAATTTTTTAGCACTGTATTGATTATTTTCATACGCAAAATTAACTTGGCATGAACCATGATCCAGAAGATCGACTTCAAGTTTGTTTTGTTTTAATAGATTTGGAATAAATACTTCACCGTCGTAACCCAGTACTCCATCTTCTTGGCCATTAATTCGAACTGTATAACCCGGCAATAAAGATGAGTTGTTCTGATCAACAAGTTTTACCAGTCCAGAAATGACTTGATGAGCACCAAAGTCAACCAGAGTGCCTTGGCGATAACCTACAAATGCTGTTTGGTTAGTTGATGTAACATCCCATTCTAAAGGTAAATATGATGGATCAAGATAGATATGATGAAGCTGATAGGGTCTTAAATTTGAAATTAAGAATCGACCAGTTCGATCAGTCGCTCCTAAATTGACTCCACCATTTAGAATTTGGCTTTGCGGTCCAGCATTAGTCACGACCGCGTAGCCGTCTCCAATTTCATTGGCCGCAAAAATCCGTCCTGCTGCCGCAACCAACGATCCTGTCGCTGAAACTGCAACTTGGTCGTTTTCCCCAATTCGGTTATATCGACCTGTCAGGTAAGCAGCACGGGCACGGTAAGAAGCATACACCGATGCATTGTTTTGATTGGCATCCTGATCGCGCTCAACATAACCTCCCCATCCAAATGCACCGATTTGTGGGTCACTAAATCCATTTATTTCTTGTCTATACGTTGTTTTTCCACTTTCACTAGATACACTCGTAATCGCATTGATTCTAGTAGACGGTGTATAACGCAGTGCAAAGTAAATGCCATAGTCTTTGTGGTTTTCATAATCTTTATACGCTGAGGTATAAAATCCCCAGTTCTTGTTCAGGCTTCCGCTTAAATTGGCAGACAATAACTTATAAGAGTTGTCGCTAAATTTGATCTGGTTATAGCCCAAATAAGCCCCATAGCCTGCATAAAAATTATAGTTAATCCCAGCCCTAAAAATCTCATCTGCCAGCGCACTGTAGCTCAGATAGTTCTGTGGCTGAGAAGTAATCTGGTTGGCTTTTAAATATCGAATTTGAGACACACGGGCAAGGTCAAAGTAATTATCGAATACTTTGCGGTAACTGGTATTAAATGAAATATTCTTACTAATCCGTCCCTCTAAACCAACCAAGGCAGAATAACCGTTTTCATCTTTATACTGGCTCGCCGCAATGTCGGCATTAATTACCCCAAAACCAAACAGGTTCTTGGCAAAACCCGTCCCGAGGTTCGACAAACCATCTGTTGAAGCCTCTGCAGCACCGCTTAAGGTCAGTGAGTTGCTGTAACCGTATCGAATCGCACCCGAAGCAAAGGTGGCATCATCATAATCGTTTGAATACAGCCCATAGTTATAGCGTGGCACCCCGACATCTACTGAAAATTCATTAATGCCTTTGGCTAAAATTTTAGATGAAAAATAGTAAGCCTGTTTGGTAATGCTCTGTTGCCCCGTTGCATCGGTGGTCACAAGCGTGACTTCATTACCCGAAATAAACGGGAGCTGCTTAACGTCAAACGGGCCTGAAGGCACAAGTCCTGAATAAATCTTTTGCTGGTTAACATATAAATCTAATGTTGAAGGCAGTGCAGCCGAACCGGAAAATTGTGGTAATGCCGAAGTGACAATATCACCACGTTGGGTATAAGCACTCGACCACTGGAAACCTGCCAGACGTACGCTATTTCCCCAATCCGAACCATTGGAAATAAAGTCTCCTAAGGTATATATTCTGATCTTTTCAGGGTCTACATACTGCCACTTACTTTCCAGACGTACCCACTTTTCATGGCTATAACTAGTTTCATTACTGCCGTTGTATAAAACCCCTGATGAAAAGTTACCAATTGCACTGTTAAAAATCCCCTCTGCCGAACCGGAGAAAACATTCTCGTCATTGGTCAAGGTATGATACAGGCTATAGTTAAAAATGGCTGCGTTTAAGGGCTTCATTTTTAGTAAATGAGGACTGGTAATCTGCTGGCCATTTAAGTCAACTGAATAATCCGTCAACATGCTTGAAGGAACTTGTAAGTTTAGAGATTGTTCATTCTCTAGATATCTAAACTGGATTCCTTTTAGCTCATTAATACACACCCATTGGCTATCTGGAGTGTGTTCATCCATTTTTACCCTTAAAACTTTTAAGTCACGAGCACGAATATATAGCTTTCCATCTTGATCTTGGCGTACCGATATTAAATCTGTTGAAATATCCGAGTTAATAGAAATCTTTAAGAAAAGCTGTGTATATGCCTTATCAGAACTAAACACCTGATGAGAAGAGCTTGTAACTTCCGGAATACTTGGTAAAGCAATATTGGTGTTATCTTGCAATGATTCAGCAAAAGCATGAATCGGCAAGTACATAACACATAAGGCACTTACGAGATATTTCATATGTGCCTCTTTAAAGAGATGTTTGCTTACCGTTAATATTCAATGAAATATTATATTTATGATCCGCTTGAAATTTAAAATCAGGGCTAATATTAAAATTTTTTGCTTTGCCAGCAAGAATATAACCATTCACCGTATTTACTTTAATGGCATAGCTTTTATTTTCTGTTACATCAACAAGTGTTAAATTATTTAAAAGTGCGTGTCGATTGCCAACATTGCTAATCATAAGAGAAGAATTATTTTGTTCTTGTTGTATTGACCACGTAAGTTTAGTAATTGCATCTTTATTTACGACAAATAAAGGCAATGACGAACGTAGTAGTACGTTAATCCCTTGATCAGCTTTACGGTTATCAATCGGTTTCGGTAGTTCATCAATAATAATACGGTATGTTTGCTCACCAGAAACTGGTGCTGGATTAATTCTAACTACACGTAAGTTATAAGAATCATTAGGTTGTAATTTTAAAAACGGGGGGCTAACCGCAATCTCATCTGTAGGTATGAGTTGATCTTGCCCAGCATTTTGGCGCCATTCAAATACACGTACCTGCAAATCAGTGCTTTCATTTGACTGGTTATATAGGCTAATTGAGGACGCCGATTGATCATTTAATATTTCAACACTTACAGGCGAAAGACGAATTGATGCAGCGTTCAGCATACTAGGCAAAAATAACAATAAACTTGTAATAACAAAGATATTTTTTCTCATGATTTGCCCAGAACTACTTTTCTCAAATTAGGCTAGCTCTCTCAATCAAGAGCTAGCAATGACACAATAAAACTTATTAAAAATTAATAAGTCACTGTTACAGTTACGGTGTCAACATAGCTACCTGCGCTTGGTAAAGTCGTCCCAGCAGGGATACGGCCATATACGTTAACTGCTTGTGGCGCACCAGTACCAGTACCGCTATATGCAGTTGTTGCAATACCAATCGCTGTTGCACGATTAGTGTCAGAGAAGAGGTTGTAAGGGATATATTCGTTGCTTGTTGCGCCACCAATCATACGACGTTGAGTCGTTTGAGCATTTTTGCCAGCATCAAAAGCCAAAGTCCATGGCACAGTGTTGTTACATAAAACTTTAATTGCAGTACCACCCGTTGTTGTGGTGTCTGCATCCACGTTGCTAGCAAGAGAACTTAAAGTACCGAAATCTAAAACTGCATTTGCTGTTGTACCTGTAGCTGAAGTATTCAATACACAACTATTCGTAATTGTTGCTTTAACAGTCAAGGTGCCTGTTGCAGTTGCAGCATTTGCGGCATTGATAGACATTAAACCCATAGCAATTGCTGATAAACAAATGAGAGACTTTTTCATGGTTAAAAACCTTTTTTACATTACGCCAATAAAATTAATAGATGTAAAAACTAGCCTTCCCCAACACAATCACTAGCTTTTCTGATTGTTTTTTCAAAGCATTATTTTTTTACTCTACTGACCGCGCATAATACAAAAAAACAACAAAAACACTAACATAAGTTTCATTTTAAATATCAATTAATAGTTCAACTTCTGATGAATTTCTCAATTAGAAAAATTTTTATGGTTTATTACACTTTTTATATAAATTTTCGATACTTTTATTCAGTTTTTATTAGTTTTACTAAAAAAATTATAGCTTTTCATTAGTTAAAATTTACCATCACTTTTAGTAATTTATAATTTTTTAACCTTTGGTCAAAAAAACAAGAATAAAAAGTAAACTACTGATTGTTCTATATATTTTAAATGAATAAGAAAACAATATTTTATGAATAAGAAATCTAAGTAACTTATAACAGTTCTAGGATTTTTTAAGAATTTTCAGTAATTAAAACAACTTTTCACCTACCATAAGAAGGTAGCATTAGCTTAACTATTTCTAAAAATTAAATGAAAAAACAGGCCGAGAAATCCACCCACCATAGCAAAACCTAATTGTATATAGGCTTTGCCATACCAAGCCAGTTTCCTAAAATGATAGTCTGCACTGCCAGAGTTGATCACAAACATATTCCTAATATCCCAACTATGAAATCCTTTAGGTCTCTCAGCAAAAAAATCTAGAATAGGCGTAACCCCTAAAACAATAAAATACCCAGTAAGGGATAAATGATATATCCTGGAAAGATAGGATTATCCTTTCGTTCCATAGAGTCAAAGATGATAGCCGTAGCTACTAACAAACTTTGTATTAGAACGACTTTTTTAAAAGTATCTAAATCAAAACCTAAATAGAACATTAAAGTTAAGAAAAAGACTCCCGTTAGAAGAATAAAGCATATTAATAAATTCCAATTCATTTCAGTCCTTAAATAATTTTTAGAATCTTATATAGTTGTAGTAATGTCTATTAAAAAATATTATTTCAATTTATTTATATTAGCAAACAACAATTAAATAGCACAATATTAAGTATTCCAAAACACAAAATAACATTCAAATAATTCTCTTATTTTTAAATAAATCTAAATTTACATTTAGTTATATAGTTTTTTATAAATTAATTTAACAAAATATATTTTTCAGTACAACTAAACATTTATAAAATCCATTAATTTTATAATTTATCTTAATGCTAAAATCTTCAGATTAAATATTATTTATAGTCAAAATACTTTCTATTTAAAAATATATTTTTAAATCAAGCGAGCCTTTAAATGTACTCTTTCTTGTCCCCTAAAACTAACAATTCCATACTTGTAGTTTTACTCGCTTCTTGGCAAGGTATGTGCCAGTAAAACATTAGGAATTTGTTCCAATATGGCGAGTCCAGCACAAATCATTCGACATAAATTTCTCAATACATTTTTTTCACGCCATTCTCTCTGGTTCTTATGTATTTTTACTGCACTCAGCATTACATGGTTTCGCACTGTATATACCCCTCATAGTATCTATTATTTTATTTCAGATACTCTACTTAACGGTTTATGGGTACTCACGGGTGCACTAAGCTTATTAGGCCTTTATGATGTTTTGCAGAATAAACATTCAATTTTAAGAAACTACCCAATTATGGGGCATTTCCGTTTTTTGTTTGAAGATATACGCCCAGAAATTCGTCAATACTTTATTGAAGCGGATCAAGATGCCCTACCTTTTTCGCGTATGCAAAGAAGTCTAGTTTATCAACGCGCTAAGAATGAAAATGCAGATAAGCCTTTTGGTTCAATCATTGACGTTTATCAAGAAAACTATCGCTTTATTGTCCACTCAATAAGCCCTTGCCCGCCAGCAGATCCAAAGAGCTTTCGTATTCAGGTTGGTAATGCACAATGCCTTCAACCTTATAGCGCATCAATCATGAACATTTCTGCCATGAGCTTTGGTAGTTTAAGTGCAAATGCAATCCGCGCATTAAATAAAGGTGCGCAGTTAGGTGGGTTTTATCATGATACTGGCGAAGGTAGTTTAAGCCCTTATCATCTAGAAAATGGCGGTGATATTGTTTGGCAAATTGCCAGTGGTTATTTTGGGTGCCGTACCGTAGATGGGAAATTTGATGAGCAAAAGTTTGCCAAACAATCCCAATTACCACAAATCAAGATGATTGAGCTGAAGCTTTCCCAAGGTGCAAAACCAGGCCATGGTGGTATTTTACCTAAACATAAAATCACCGCAGAAATTGCCGAAATCCGCGGCGTTTCTCGCGATCATGACTGTATTTCTCCTGCAAAGCATTCTAGTTTTTCTACCCCAATTGAAATGATGCATTTCTTACAGAAATTGCGTACATTATCTGGTGGTAAACCAGTTGGTTTTAAACTGTGTATTGGTCAACCTTGGCAATTTATGAGTATTGTTAAAGCAATGCTCGAAACAAAAATTGTTCCTGACTTTATTGTGGTTGATGGTTCTGAAGGTGGTACAGGTGCAGCACCAATTGAGTTTAGCGATAATATTGGTACACCATTACGTGAAGGCTTACGCTTTGTCCATAACACACTTGTCGGTGCAGGGCTAAGAGATCAAGTTAAGATTGGTGCTAGTGGTAAAATCATTAGTGCTTTCGATATTGCCAGTACTTTTGCACTAGGTGCAGATTGGGTTAACTCAGCACGTGGTTTCATGTTTGCTGTTGGATGTATTCAGGCACAAAGCTGTCACACTAACCAATGCCCTGTAGGTGTTGCAACCCAAGATAAAGACCGTCAAAAAGCAATTGATGTACCGACCAAATCAGAACGAGTATTTAATTTTCATAAAAATACATTGCATGCGTTATCAGAAATGATTGCGGCAGCTGGTTTACGTCATCCTTCAGATATTAAAGCCCACCATTTGGCTCAGCGAGTAAATGACCGCGAAATTAAGAACTATGCTCAACTGCATTTTTTCTTAAAAGAAGGTGAACTTTTACAATCTGAACTTAATAATGACGATGATAATTTTTATTATCGGATGTGGAATATGGCTGATGCTAATCATTTCTAATTTATATTAATCCTATCATTTGAGCATTACATTTATAGTGTGATGCTCTTCCATCTTTAAAACTAATTTGTGATTTTTTGATTAAATTTTGTTCTCCTTTTGATTTGTATTTAATAGATTTTTCACCTAATATAAAAGTATAAATAACGTACATATTTTAATTTTATTTAATAAAAAATTTTTAATGCTTATAACAAGAAGGTATTCCATCATGTTGAAAAAAACATTCATCTCTTCTTTTGTTGCACTGGCGGTAGGCTTAAGTAGCTATGCTGTTGCTTGTACACGTGCTGTATATTTAGGTAATAATCAACATATTATTACGGCTCGTTCGATGGACTGGAAAGTTGATACGGGTACAAATTTATGGATTATGCCAAGCGGGGTTACCCGTGATGGTAGTGCAGGCTCCAATTCAATAAAATGGACATCTAAATATGGAAGTGTGATTGCTACAGGTTATGAAGTTTCCACAACAGATGGCATGAATGAAGCTGGATTGGTTGCCAATATTTTATGGTTAGTAGAATCTCAATATCCAGATGTAAAAAAAACTAATAAACCATTACTAAGCATTGCTGCTTGGGCACAATATGTACTCGATAATTTTGCAACTGTAGATGAGGCTGTCAAAGCCTTAGAAAAAGAACCTTACACCATTGTTACCGACAATGTTCCAGGCGAATCAAGGCTTACTACTCTGCATTTATCTATTTCTGACAAAACAGGTGATAGCGCAATTATTGAATATATTGACGGAAAGCAGACTATTCACCATAGTCGTAACTATCAAGTCATGACTAACTCACCTACTTTCGATAAGCAACTCGCACTTGCCGAATATTGGAAACAAATTGGTGGAACGATCATGCTTCCTGGTACAAACCGAGCATCTGATCGCTTTGCACGCGCATCATTTTATATTAATGCAATTCCTAAAAATGATGATAGTAAACAGGCTCAAGCCTCTGTATTTAGTGTGATTCGAAATGCATCTGTTCCCTATGGGCTAAATACTCAAGAAGAACCTAATATCTCTTCGACTCGTTGGCGAACTGTAGCCGATCATAAACAGATGCTCTATTTTTTCGAATCTGCCCTATCCCCAAATGTATTTTGGATCGACTTAAAAAAGATTAACTTTAAAGATGGTAAAACACGTAGACTTGATTTAGGGCCCGATCAAAGTCATATCTATGCAGGTGATGCTACTTCTTCCTTTAAAGTTGCCAAACCTTTTTTATTTTTAAGCCCAACTACTCGTTAATTTATGCCAAAATTTATTGGCATTAACATAAATAATATTAAACATACTGTCTTGGAATTTATATGATGAAGAAATCTCTACTCTTATTGAGTTCTTGTCTACTGACAACGGCTTGTAGCACCACACAAATTGGTACAGATAAAGCAACCGCTCCTACAGTAGTAAAGACAGCTGGTCAACTCAACTGTTTACCAACTGAATTATGTCCTAGCTTGCTCGTTAAATGGAACGAGAATCAAAAAGATCAGCTTCGCGTAGATGTTCATTTAAGTAGTAGTTATAACTTTTATGATATTAACGAGTTAATATTTGATATCGATGGGAAACGATTTAATTATCAACCCGCTCAAGCCACTGAAAAAGCGAATGTAAGCCGATTAGTTCCTAAACATTCAACTACATTCTTTATTATTCCAAGCAAATTCTTGCAAGAGTTTAAAGATGCTCAAAATGTAAACGTTTTAATCAAAACAGATAAAGGAACGATTGAACGCAATATGTATAGTCCACAAAAACAATCTTCAGTTTATAAAAACTTTATGCAGCTTTATCAAAATTCAAAATAAAGCGACAAAGATTAAGTCATGCATCTATCCAGAATTATTGGATAGATGCATTATTTTTTTTAATAATAAAAATGCTTTGGCTTCGCATGTAAAAAGGCCGGAATCAACCCTGTTAAAGCTGCACGTATATCTGCACGTTCATTAATTAATTGATGTGAACCTTCTTCAAGCATTAATAGCGTTTGAAGCCTAAATTTACGACGAATAAATTCGATGTTGTAACGCCAATCAACCGTCTGATCAAGAGCACCTTGAGCAAGCCAGACAGGAATACGGCAAGCAGGCCGCTCTTCCATTTCTTGCATCCATTTTGACATTGCCAAAATCCAGTCCATTCCCATCATTCGAGGCTGCAACGGATCTTTTAAACGAATAAAACGCAAAAATTCAGGATTATGATTATTGCGTCTAAAGTGCCTTGGTACTTGACGCTTAATACGGCGAATAATGCCCAATCCAACTGGATTATGCCACCATGCTGTTTTTGCAGGACGAATCAAAGGAGAAAGTAATAAGACTCTATCTACAATCGGATCTTGGCGTTTTTCAGCATATTCTAATAAATGATGCATCCAAATTGCCCCGCCCGTGCTTTGTCCAATTCCCACCCAAGGTTTAGGCAACTGATCTGCATGTTTCACATATTGATAAACAGCCATCAAAACTTGTTGGTAGTGGTCAAAATTTTGAATACTTGCTGGTGAACCATTACTGAGGCCATGACCAGGTAAGTCATAGGTAATTACACTGAAACCTTGTTCAAGAATTTCTCGAATGATGGGCTGATAAATACCACTATGCTCAAGATAACCATGTAATAAACAGACAGTACCTTGTATTTTGTCTATTTTAGGTTTGAAAACCTGCACATGTAAGCGAAATAATGGCATTTGAACATAGCCCTGCCAATGGTCACATTCAAGTAAATGTAAACCATACAACTTGCGATAGGCCAGTAAATCTCGAGATGGTTCTTCTAGTGTATTTAAATTAAGTGGACTTAAAACCTGTGGTGTGAGATCACGGTTCGGGACCGGTAAATCTAATTGTTTTAATACAGCAGGATTGAGAAACGGGATATCTGACATTAAGGTACCTCTCGACAATCGCTTGAACCAAACAACATGTCGCGAATTGTCGCAAGTAATTCATAATTCGCACGGCGACTATGATCGTAATTTTGTACACTTGGTTGCCAGCGTGTAAGTGGTGTTGGCATCGGAGCTACAACAGGAATCGTTTCTATACCATTTAAAGCAAATAGTCGACGTGTACGTGGCATATGGTATTCATCTGTAACCAACATAACCGTCGGTGCTCCACCTTTTTTCTGAAGCAATAAAGAACTAAATCGTGTATTTTCACAGGTATTCATACTTCGATTTTCTAGTAATTTTGCATCAACACCACGCTCTTTTAACCAAGTTTGCATATAAGGGGCTTCAACACCACTCAGTACAATAGGAAGCTGATTTTGTTTTTCAACTTCTAAGGTTTTTTCCAGTCTCAAGCGTGTATAACCATTAACTACAATATCTTTTCCATTTTTATCTAAGGTTAATCCGCCACCCAATACAACAATTGCATAAGGTTCTGATAATTTTTTAGGCTGGATAGGTATCGGGTTTTTACGGACATACTCAATTTTCTGTTCAGGCTCACTAACAGCTTGTTGATGCTCTGGTACTTCAGGCTTTCTTGCCAAGAACTCTGTATATTGTTCTGTAAGTGCCTTATTTTCAGAGCTATTAATCAAAAATGACTTGTCAACTGGGCTACTTGCTTCATCTGCAGCATCAATTTCTGATTTTTTTACGACCAAAGGAACAGTTACAGTTGCTGTTTCCTTCTCTAAATCTTGTTCCTTTTCTTCTAAGAGAATAATTTGCTGCAAGGCTTTATAGTTCTCTTGAATATAGGTCAGATCAGTTGTCTTTTTTTCACGTAATGCTTTTTCAGTCAGCTTTAAATATGCTTGACGAGCAATCCATAAATTTGAACCAGGTTCTAAATTGTCATGCTCACTTAATGCAGCCTGTCTCTGGCTTTCAGCGGCGACTTGATTAACATCAACCGGTACAAAATAATTAAGTCCAGCTACAATTAATTTTGAATAAAACGGCGAATATAAAAAAACCACGAAACAGCCTAATAGTAAAAATAGCGCGGTGACTACTTGTACTAAACGTACCATTAAGTGTACTTGTGGCATAAAACTATTCCGTATGATTTTCAATTAAACCTAAACTGTTATAAAGCACAGGTTCTGGTTCTAACATAATATGGAAACGCTGATCAACATCATGTTGTACAGCCTGATAAGTTTTCTTTACATCCGTGAGAGATGCATTGGCATAATTGACCAAAACCAACGCTTGTTTATGAAACATTCCCACCATATCGAGTTGTTTACCTTTCCAACCCACCTGATCAATTAACCAGCCTGCTGCAATTTTAACGTTTCCATGGGCTTGAGGATAATGTGGAATTGTTGAGAATTGTGTGATTAAACGTTCAAATTCTTGAGGATTAACGATCGGATTTTTAAAGAAACTACCCACATTTGGATATTCTTTGGGATCAGGGAGCTTACTTTGGCGAATATGGATGACTTGATTTTGTAAGTTCTCGGCAGTCAAGTTGTCTCCGACTGCTTGCTTCAAATCACCATAGTTAAGTTTTAAATGTGGTTGTTTAAGTAATTTAAAAGTAACGTGCGTAATAATGTAACGGTTCGGATCATCTTTAAAAATGCTATGACGATAGGCGAAATGGCAGTCTGCCGCTAAAATTGTCTGAGTTTCTTTTAATTTACGGTCATACACTTGTACTGACTCAATAAACTCACCCACCTCTACCCCATAAGCACCAATATTTTGTACAGGTGAAGCGCCGACTAATCCAGGAATAAGTGCGAGATTTTGTAAGCCAAACCAATTTTGCTTAGTGCTATATAAAACGAAATCATGCCAGACTTGGCCTGCACCAACATTAACTCGAACAAAATCATCATCGTTCGATAAAACTTCAATTCCTTGAATATCAAGATGAATAACCAACGCATTGATCTGTTGCGGCAGTAGCATATTACTACCGCCCGATAATACAAGTACATTTAAATTATGCTGCTCAGCAAAACCCAGAGCTTCCTCAATATCCTGAATAGTTTGGACTTTGGTGTAGTGAGAAACTGTTACATCTAAACTCAAAGTATTGAATGGCTTAAGCTGTACCTGATTTTGAATTTGCATCGTATTGAAAAACCTATTCTTAAACATTCAATTGTTTTTGTAAAATATTAATCCACGCCAAACTACTTGATTCGCATTGGTCGAGTACGCGTTCAAAGCCTTCAGCGCCACCATAATAAGGGTCAGGTAAAGCTTGTTGCGGATATTCAAGATCATGCTCGCTCATTAACGCTACTTTTGCACGAATTTGATGTGTACCAAACTGAGAAACCGCACTTTGTAGCATGTCATGAATATCATCAAAGTTTTGATGATCCATTGCCAAAATTAAATCAAACTCTAAAAAGTCTTGAGTTGAAAGCTGTCTTGCACGCAATGAAGATAAGTCATAACCTCTTTTTTTAGCGTGCAGCTGACTACGCTGATCTGGTGCTTTGTTTGGATGATAATTACTCGTTCCAGCCGAATCGACAAATATATTGAGTTGATGTGTATCACAATAATGCCTAAAAACTACTTCAGCCGTGGGAGAGCGGCAAATATTTCCTAAACAGACACATAACACCTTATATTGTGTTTTCATTAGAAATTACGTCCAATCATTTGAATTACATAGAAATAAATATGGTGCATGCAGAATCCTGACAAAACTATAAATTATTGTCAGAATTGAATTGACCATTGTGACGTGATGCATTTTGTCAAAACTCACATGGCTTGAAAAGGAAAATAATGTTTATCAATAGATTAAAAGTTGATAAATCAGTCGACAAAGTAGCTGATCTTCTAATTTTCAGGAAAATAATAAAGCCCTCTGAAAAGGGCTTTCGCACAAAGGAATAACTTTTTTATATTATTTTTTCCTGTTCATTCCACTTTCGTTTACACGTAAAAAAGCCTAATTATTCTAGGCTTTTTGGTAGGTAATTTGAGGACAAAATCATTTATTTAAAAAGTTTATCCGTCATTTTTCTATCAACTTTACTACGATGTCCATTTTCAAAGTATCGGTCGACATGACATAGTTTTGTTTTTGTATCACAGAACACGCCATTTGAGAGTGTGAATGCAGAAGTATCAAAGTCGCCTTGAGAGAATGCTTTATTCGCTTTGTTAGTTCCTAAATATTTGGCTGTAAGTTTTTTAGATACACCCTTCTTGTCAGCACAGATATATTTGTCACAAATTACACCATTTTTAGGTGAATAGACGCTAGAGCTGGTTTTCGCCATTGCTGCTGAGCTAAGCATTAAACAAGAGCATCCAATAAGACTAAGTACAGTTTTAGAAATTTTCACTTTTGAACCGAATAAAATTATAAATTGTCAGGGCATTATATGAATTAGTAGTCTTCAGGAAAATCTACCAAACAGTATAAATAACAAAAAGCCCACCTTTCCATAAACATTTAAATACCTTGCGGATCTCTGTCTACATTCCCCCTACTACCGTGTGAAAGTAGTGCATATCTCATACAACACTCAACATAATCACTTCAGAACTACTTTATTTTAAAGTGTCTTATGCTAAGTTAATTAAAGATTGAATCTTATAGAACCGTTCAACAATAATGTTCAAAAATAAGGGAATAATGTATATGAGCCATTTTCAATTTCAAACCGTTCCAAATATCATCTCAGGCTTAGGCTCTATACAAGAATTACAGAATGTTTTAGCACAAAAAAGTTACGGTAAATTATTACTGGTGACCGATACAGGAATGATCAAAAATCAATTACACCTCCCCATTCTTCAAATTTTAGATAAGCTTAATCTTGATTATGTCGTTTATGCCGATGTTCAGGCTGACCCACCGGAACAAGTGGTATTAGATGCAGCCAATTATGCAAAGCAGCAAAATGTAGATGCCATTATTGGTTTTGGTGGTGGTAGTTCTTTAGATGTTGCAAAAGTAATTGCTTTGTTGGCACACCCCGACCAAACTCAAAGTTTGCAAGAGATGTATGGTGTAAATCAGGTAACCACCGCTCGTCTTCCACTTATTTTAATTCCAACTACAGCGGGTACAGGCTCGGAAGTCACTCCAATTTCGATTGTCACAACGGGTGAAACCACTAAAATGGGGATTGTCTCTCCAGTGCTTTATGCAGATACAGCAATTCTTGACGCGACCTTTACTCAAAATTTACCCGCTCATATTACTGCTGCAACGGGTATTGATGCGATGGTGCATGCCATTGAGGCATATACCTCTAAACATAAAAAGAATATTTATACCGATATTTTAGCCAAACATGCTTTGAAATTACTGAACCATAATTTGCCTAAAGTGCTTAAGAATGGAAATGACCTCGAAGCAAGGCAAAACATGCTTTTCGGTTCTATGCTTGCAGGTCAGGCATTTGCTAATTCTCCAGTTGCCGCTGTGCATGCTTTGGCTTATCCACTCGGTGGGCATTTTCATTTATCGCATGGGCATACCAATGCCTTAGTATTGGTTGAAGTCTTAAAATTTAATACGCCAAATGCCAAACAATATTATGCAGAGCTTATGCAATGGCTAGACCCATATAGTAATGGTAGCACTGACGGTTTATGTGACTTGTTTATTGATCATATGCAAAACCACTTAGACCGCAGTGGTTTGACTTTAAAACTTAGAGATTTGGGTATTGAAGAGTCCAGTTTACCTAGGCTTGCGCAAGATGCCATGCTACAAACCCGCTTACTGCAAAATAACCCACGTGACATGACAGAAGCCGCTGCTTTGGCAATTTATCAGGCGATTCATTGATGACTAAACACGTTTTAAAAACCCGTGATCAATTTAAGTTCTTCTTAGATATTCAAACCCGCTGGGCAGACAACGATATCTACGGTCATGTGAATAATGTGACTTACTATAGCTATTTTGATACGGCAGCAAATGCTTTACTCATTCAAAAAACAGGTTTTGATATTCATCAATCACAATCAATTGGCTTAGTTGTCGATTCAGCTTGTAGTTTTCTTCAAGAATTGTCATTCCCAGAAATTATTCAAGTAGGCGTTGCGATTGGTAAAATCGGTAACACTTCACTGCGTTATGAATTGGCAATCTTTAAACAAGGTCAACAACAAGCTTCAGCCCAAGGACATTTTGTACATGTGTTTGTTGACCGTGAAACGCGTAAGACCGTTCCAATTTCTGAGTCTACTCGTAATATTTTAGAGAAATTTTTATTATAAAAAATGAGGCAAAAAGAAAATAAGCTGCTCTTTTTGCCTCATCATTATTTAGACCATTGCTGGATCACTAAATGAGTCCTCACCCGTTTCAACCCGACCAGCAAAACGTCGATAATAAGACACATCACTTTGGCATGTGATCTCAAAATCGTACCAATGTCCAACCTCAGCCAAAGCCCAATGTTGCTTAACGACTTGACTCGCTTTTACGGTAAGTTGTAACGGAGCATCTTGTCGGTATGCACAAGGTTTTACAGTCAATATTGCATCCTTAGTCCCATCATTCATCAGCTCTACATAGACATCACCATTAGCAATGTCATAACACACTCGAATTTCAGGTTTAATTCCACTATCGACAATACGTTGAGTATCTCCTTTAAAGTGACGATGATAACCATTTGGGCCCAAAACCCATAGGTCATAACGGCCTAAGTTATCTTTTAAAGCATCCCATTCATCATCTAAGGTTTTATTCGGCTCGACAATATAACGCTTTGGAATACGGTCGAGATTGAGCTTGTCATATACATGAAAAACCGCCGCTTGCTGCCCCGTATTAGAGAAAATCAATTGCACCTTACCATCCGCTTTACAACGTGCACTCGTATGCAGCTCATAAGGCAATGCGCGTGACAGACGTATACCACTTTGCTGAATCGGTAATTTGCTATCTGTTGGTACTGGAACAGCAGGCAAGGCTTCTTGATGCTCTCTTAACTCATCTGCTTGTAAACGTGTTTGTTTTCCATTGAGCTGTGGTAGAACATCTGCATTTGGTGTTTTAAAATTAAATGCGCTGGTTAAATCACCACACACTGCACGGCGGTATGGACTAATATTCGGCTCTTTTACACCAAATCGTTTTTCTAAAAACATCAGCACGGACGTATGGTCAAAAACTTGCGAGTTGACCCAACCACCGCGGCTCCATGGAGAAATCACATATAACGGTACACGAGGACCCGGACCATAAACTTGTCCATCAGGTGTAGGCTGAGAATGGCTTCCCTCAGGCGCAGCATGATCAAAATATTCGTCCTGCATATCAGCACTGCTTAATGTCGATTTTCCAGCATACTGACCATTTTTAAGACGAGATGGCGCTGATGGTGATGGCATATGGTCAAAGTAACCATCATTTTCATCAAAATTGATAATCAGTGCTGTTTTACTCCAAACTTCTGGTACAGCAGTTAATGCATCAATAATTTCTTGAATAAACCACGCCCCTTGAACTGGGCTTGAAGGGTCTGGATGTTCACAGTAAATTGACGGCGCATTAATCCAAGAGACTTGTGGCAATTTCCCTTCACGAATGTCTCGTTTAAAAGCGTCGAGATATTCTTCTGGTTTATTGCCCGGTAAAGTATTTGCGATGCCCTTATATAATGGATTTTTGGCATTATCAGTCGCAGCATCATAAGCTTTATATGGTAACTTTTGACCTGTATCGGCATACGGTTTGTTTGGTTCACCACCACTTGCAACCGGATAACCAGATGCGATATTTGCCTTTCTAAATGAGCGGAATGCACCAAGCATATTATCGCCCCATTCATCTGGCATATTTTGATAACAAATCCAGTTTACACCGGCTTCTTCCAAACGTTCTGCATAAGTCTTCCACGTATAACCACGATCTGCCGTAGCTGGGTTACCATCAATCCAGTCCCATTCATTATTTACAAATGATCGCTTGGTTGGTGTTGCCCCATTTGTACCTGTTAAGTGAAAAGACCGATTCGCATCTGTTCCAGTGTGCATAGAGCAATGGTAGGCATCACAAATCGTAAAAGCATTTGCAAGTGCAAACTGATATGGAATTTCTTTTTCTTTAAAATAGCCCATTGATATATCGGTTTTATGGGCTGGCCAATTCGCCATACGCCCATTGTCCCAAGCCAACTGACTGTCATTCCATGTATGTGGCGTACCATCTGCACGCTGTGCATTATTGGCTGTACCATCTAAATGAAATGGCGTTAAAACTTGCCCATTACTTCTGAGTTGTTCCCATACATAGCGGCCGCTTGGTAAAGGAATCGTAAAACGATCAGCAAAACCTCGAACGCCTTTTAATGTTCCAAAATAATGGTCAAAAGAACGGTTTTCCTGCATTAAGATAATGACATGTTCGACATCTTGAATTGTGCCTGTTTTATTGTTTGCAGGAATTGCCAAAGCTTTTTGAATACTAGATGGGAAAGCTGCCAATGCCGCAGCACCAAAACCCATATTTAAAGAGTAATTTAAAAATTTACGACGTGTAATCATGATCAGGTTCTTTTTATTATTTAAGTTTATGGAGCACAGCGCATTACAGGCTTTTTACCTGTATCTGGTGTATTTGAATTATCATTTGACGAGTCGTTACAACCACTCAGCAAAAGTGCGCTGATCAATAAAAAATATGAATATTTAAAAGAAGTTATTCCTGCGTATTGCCTTTTCATATCTATGTTCAATCCATTTAGAATCTAAAATGGCTAACATAGAAAAGTACAATGACAGTGACGTGACCTGAATGTTTCAATCCCGTGAAAAAGCATGGAATTGTATAATTTCCAAGCTCATCACAGGACTAAAAAGTTAAGGCTTTAATTGAATATTTTGTAATTCGCCATCAAAGGTCTCTATGAGGCTTTTAATGACTGGCTGCTGTTGTAATAACTCAGCTGCTCTTTGAAAGGCTTTTTCTTTACGCGCACTTTGAATGATATATGGTGTAGCCGTATTTACAGCACCATATTCAACTGTAAATTGGGTATCAGGCCATTGCTCATTTAATGCATCAATAAGACCTTGTTGTAATTGAGTCAACATATTTTCATATTCTTGAGGAATATGGAAAACTGTATTGCCACCAATTTGACCTGTCATCACGCCATGCTGAGCAAGCTCTTGAACAGCTGGAGAAAGTTGACTAGTTCTAAACCAATATTCCCATTTTGCTAGTGTCCACTCGCCTTCTAAGGTTTGCGTGGTTAGCTTCAAAATGTCTTGAGGCATAAGCTGCCCGTTATCAGTTGCACTAATTTCTTTTACAACTGCAACCTTCTCAATCGCATCTGGGGTTTCCACCAGTAACGGTTGCTCGACAACAGATTCTAAGGCTAAATCATCAGTAACGGGCGTATCTTGGGCAATTGAAAAATCAGTGCTAGGCGCTTCAAATAAACCTATAGGCTCAGCAGTAAAAGCTGGTTCAGGTTCAATATTTTTAGCGATGGTTTCAGCCTGAACTTGTACTGACTTTTGTTCTGGTACAGGAATAAAATCTTCCTCCAAAACATTACTTGTTTCTTGAACAGATGCTGACTCAAATCCGATTAACTCATGATGACTTGGATCAAATACCATTAAATCCTGAT